>JAPPNA010000144.1 GCA_028873925.1 Bacteroidota bacterium
TCAATCCTTAGCGCAGATTCCGGGAAATTCCGAATCGTCATGAATAATCCGGGCTCAGGATTTACATCGTACAGCAGGCAGGTGCCCAGTAGCGGGTAAACGACCGCTTGCCGCTGTGCAGCCTTATGGAAACCGGAAAACAGCGGGTTCTTCAGGCCCAGTGCCAGTGGGTGCCACGGCCGAAAAAACGCAACCCGAACTGGCCTCTTCCATACCCGAATTTCGTGGCAGCCGGTGCAGACTTATATTCAGCATCAGATCACCTCACCGACTTAAGTGCCCCTGCGCGGTATGGATAGGAGAATCGTTGAGCAGCGAAAAGTCGAACTGGATGGGACGCGGCGCCTGATCCAGGATTCGAACGTCGCGATTCGGGACGTTTATGATGCCATCGTGGAGCTGGTCACCAATGCTGATGATCGTTATCAGATTCTCAATGAAGTGGGCTGGATAGAAATCGAACTTATTCGGCGCAAAGCAGCTGGCCAGCCCACCACACTGCGTGTGCGTGACTATGCCGATGGTATGACATCGGAGGTTATGAGTCAGAAGATAGGACGGACGGGAGGACGGGTCAGCGGCTTGGAATCGGGCGAGGCGGTCCGGGGAACCAATTCGCGCGGAGCAAAGGACATCGCGGCTCTCGGCTCCGTCGTGTTTGAGTCCATAGCCAGCGATGGCCATCTGCATTCGTGCAGGATATCGGAATTCTTTGACTTTGAGCGGTACGAATCAGTGGAAGTTACACCTGCCGAAAGGGATCGGCTGGGAATCAGCCATGGAACAGGTACCGTGGTCAGCATAACGCTCAACGCGAGCCGGAGAATTCCAAGCGCCGCCAATCTGCGCAAGAATCTTGGTCTTCTCGTGCCTCTGCGTGACATTCTGAAGGATGATCGGAGGCACTTGAAGTTGAATGATGGTAACAGGAAATCAGTCGCCGTCAAGGCCCCCAAACTGGGTGGCAAAGAACGGCTGAAAGTGAGTTTTGATATTCCCAATTATCCGGGAGCACGAGCCAAACTCACGATCAAGCGCACCGGCGAAATGCTGGAGCGAGAGAAAAATCGGTTCCGACGCGGGGGCATTCTGATCAAATCGCGACATGCCATACACGAGGCAACGCTCTTTGACAAGGATCTGGAGACCGATCCGCACGCGCTCAGGTTCTTCGGCCGACTCGTCTGCGATTACATTGATGAGCTTTGGAATCAATTCGATCAGCGGGTTGAAGATCGTGCAGGTGCTGATCCGAAAAACCCGATGCCGGTACTGGATCCGTCCAGGCGTTCGGGCCTTACCCGGGAGCATCCATTTGTTAAGGCCTTATTCTCCGAAGCATTGAAACGCCTGCGCCCGCTGGTGGAAGAAGAGCGAAGAAGGGCGGAAGGTGAACGCGACAGTATTGAGAGTCAGTCAACGCGCAGGCGGCTGGATAAATTGGAACGCGCCGCAACGAAGTTTATGGAGCGGTGGGGAGCGGAAAGCGACGTTGCGCGCGATCTTGGAGGATCGGGCGGTCGCGTTTACCAGGCACCGGGCTACTATCTGAGTCCACCCTTTGCCAAAATCGTCGCGGGCCATTCCATTTTGTGCACGTTCCGGGTTCGGCAGAAGGCTTTCCCCGAGATTGAGGATGGTGCGTCTGTCCAGATTGAATGTCTGAGCCAGGAGATTGCTGCCGATAAGCGATTCGCCTCGCTGGAGTTGCACCCGACCGAAGAGGACATTCTGCAGGTGTCCTGGAAGGTGACCGGTGTTGAGCCGACATCGGCAACGGCAGTCCGAGCTACAGTGGGGCCGATTACCGCGGAGTGCACAGTGGAAGTACTGGAATCCCAGGCGGACGAATTCAAGGAAATTGACCGGCTTTGCTTTGACCGCGACCGATACCGGCTGAAACTCGGAGGGCACCGAAGGCGCATTCAGATCTTGGCCCCGATTACGCTGGCTCCTGCTCCGGTACGCGTTGAGGTGTCGGTGGACAACAGCCGGTTTGTGATGCATGGTGATGCGACGATGCACCCGAAGAAAAGCCTCGGCGTGGCACGATGTGACCTGCGACTGAGCGTTAAGGGCACAAAAGAGCAGCGCGGCAGGATTACCGCCCAACTCAAGGGGCAGGAGGCGGAGGCCGAACTGCAGTCCGTGCAACCGCTGGGGGAGGGCATCAAGATTAAGCTTGAAGACATCAGCCTCGGCTCCAAACGCTATCGATGGCGGCAGAATGTGCTCGAAATCGCTGCGCGCCATAACGCATTGAAACGCTACCTGGGACCATCCGGCGGGTTTAAGGGGCAGGACGAAAAACACTTCAGGGTCATTCTCGCAGAAATCACCGCCGGTGCCGTATGCGCCAAACTGGTAGGCGACCATGTGAGCACCAACCCCGAGGAGTATGAAGGCACACACTGGGATCAGTATTACGACGAATACATGCGCCTTATGGCCCGATTCCTGCCGATAGCCCACAAGCTGCAGGTTCCCTCCTGAGATGGCCTTAAAACAGGATGGCCTACTGCTGCCGGAAAGGTCAGGATCGCAAAACGGACAGGCCGTGGCAGCATTGAACATCCGATTACTTGGCGGACACCATTTGGCATACGCTGAGCTCTTCTATGCTCTCGGAAGGGTGGGGATTGGTGCCGACCCAATCTTCACATACCGAATCAGCGTTGACCGCCGCGCAGCGGACAGCACAGGTGCCGCATTAAGCCATCGGTCTTTCCAGGCCGGTTGCGGCCGCGAGTCTGTGGCGCGTGACCGGATTCGGCAGGCACGGATCCGGGAGGAGACATGCCTGGCATGGCACAGCTGAGTGCAGCGTTACTGTTGGGTGAGAAAAGGAGGATGCCGGCCGCTATATTCCTGTCTGGCAAATCCACAATTCAGGGCTGCTGTGCCGGAGCTCGAACGCGGAGCGGAATTTTCGATGGCACTGAGATTCGGGGGCTGGAATTTGCCTAAATTGGGTCAATAATCCCCCACATACACATAGCAGCTGGGCCGCAATTATGGACATTGGCTCGCTCCGGCGGAGCATTAAGGACGGAGAAATAGATACCATCCTTGTCGCGATGGTGGATATGCAGGGACGCATGGTGGGCAAGCGCGTGACCGGTCATTTCTTTCTGGATTCAGTCAGGGATGCCATGCATCTCTGTGACTACCTGCTGACGGTGGACATGGAAATGGAGCCGATCCCGGGATTCAAGTTCGCCTCATGGGACCGGGGCTACGGTGACCTGTCAGTCAGGCCGGACTTCAATACATTACGACGCATACCGTGGCTTCCGGGGACTGCACTGGTGCTGGGCGATGCTGTTGACCATCACGGCAACGAAATCCCCGTGTCGCCGCGAACCATCCTCAAACAGCAACTGCGCCGATTGCAGGCATTGGGGTACACCGCAAAGGTCGGGTCGGAGCTGGAATTCTACGCCTTTGACGATTCTTTCGACCTGGCGCGGCAAAAAGAGTACCGCGATCTCAAGACCACCGGCTGGTACATTGAGGACTATCACATCTTTCAGACGACGAAGGTGGAGCCGCTGATGCGCACGATTCGCAACAGTATGGATGCGGCGGGTATTCCGGTGGAATTCTCAAAGGGAGAGTGGGGACCCGGTCAGTCGGAAATAAACCTCCGGTACGCCGAGGCACTGGACATGGCGGACCGCCATGTGATCTTCAAGAACGGGGTCAGGGAAATGGCCTTCCTGCAGGGTAAGGCGGTGACCTTTATGGCCAAGTGGCGCGAGGACCTCGCCGGCAGCAGCTGTCATGTACATACATCCCTCTGGGGAAGTGATTCGGACAGATCTGTGTTTCCTGAGTCGGCAAAAGGGGACGACCTATCGCCGATATTCCGCTCATTCCTGGCAGGTCAGCTGGCCCTGGCATCCGATATGACCTATTTCCTGGCCCCCTTTGTCAATTCCTACAAGCGATTTCAGTCCGGGACTTTTGCCCCTACTAAGGCGGTATGGAGTCGTGACAACCGGACGGCGGGATTCCGGGTGGTCGGCACTGGTCCCTCGTTGCGTGCGGAGTGCCGAATTCCCGGGGCGGATGTAAACCCCTACCTGGCCGTCGCCGCGTTGCTTGCCGCCGGAATCCATGGGCTGGTACACAATCCTGAATTAGCCCCGCCCTTTGAAGGCAACGCCTATGAGGCTTCAGATTGTGCGGATGTCCCGACCAGCCTTAATGAGGCTCTGGCTGTACTGGAGCAGTCCGACGCATTGCGCAAGGCGTTCGGCAGTGAGGTGGTGGATCATTACGTTCATGCAGGCCGCTGGGAACAGTCAGAATTCGACCGGCGGGTGACCGATTGGGAACGTATTCGATATTTTGAGCGAGCCTGATCGGTTCATGTGCGAGAGGCCGGAGTCCTCCACCTTTGAGCTGCACCCAACCGCCCCGGATGGGGCGGCATTCAAATTCATCTGATCGTGACTCTACAGACTATTTCTCCCGTTGACGGACAGCTGTACGTAGAACGGGACGTTGCGACATCAAAGGAGATTCTCCGCGCGGTCTCCCGTGCCCGCTGCGGGCAGACAGCCTGGCGTGCCGCTGGCATCTCGCAGCGAGCCGGGTACTGCAGTCAGTTTGTAAAGGCGTTTGCAGCTAACTCTGCAGAGATTGCAGAAGAGATCAGCTGGCAGATGGGTCGGCCCATCCTCCATGCTCCGGGTGAGGTTAGTGGGGTTGCCGAGCGTGCCCGCTATATGATTTCTGTGGCCGAAGAAGCACTGGCCGATATTGAGCCTGACCCAAAACCTGGATTCCGGCGGTTTATTGCGCGCGAACCGCTGGGTGTAGTACTGGTCATCGCCCCCTGGAATTATCCGTTTCTTACGGCGATAAATGCCGTAATGGCCGCGATTATGGCGGGCAATGCGGTAATCCTGAAGCCTTCATCGCAGACCCCGTTGTCGGCTGAACGGTTTGCCGAGGCTTTTGCTGCGGCCGGATTGCCCGATGGAGTCTTCCAGTTTTTGCACCTGACACGAGAGGATACGGCCAGGCTCATCGGGCATCACGGGATCGATCATGTCATGTTCACCGGTTCGGTCGGTGGAGGACGGAGCATCAAGCGGTCTGCGGCGCGCCGGTTTATCGGCGTAGGCCTTGAGTTGGGGGGCAAGGATCCGGCCTATGTGCGCGTGGACGCTCCAGTAGAATTCACCGCAAAACAGCTTGTCGATGGCGCTTTGTACAATGCGGGCCAAAGCTGTTGCGCAGTAGAGCGCATTTACGTCCACGAAGATATTTTTGAGGACTTCGTAGCGGCGTTCGTTGAGGGCACCCGGCAGTTGCAGCTGGGCGACCCTCTCAGCCCGGCCACGACGCTTGGCCCGGTCGTGCGTCCGCAGGCAGCAGCGTTCGTACAGGGTCAGATCGCTGATGCCGTACGCGAAGGTGCACAAACCTGGATTGACCCCTCGGCCTACCCGCAGACCCGGCGGGGTGGTGCTTATGTCGCTCCGCAGGTCCTCACCAATGTTCACCATGGCATGCGCATCATGAAAGAGGAGACATTCGGTCCGGCCGTTGGCATCATGAAGGTGGAATCAGACGATGAAGCCGTTGCGCTAATGAATGACAGTCCGTTTGGTCTGACCGGATCGGTCTGGACTCGGGATGAATCGGCAGCCATGGCTGTAGGAAACAGGGTACAAACCGGAACCTGGTTCATGAACCGCTGCGACTATCTGGATCCTGCATTGGCCTGGACGGGGGTTAAGGATTCGGGTCAGGGCTGCACACTCTCCCGGATCGGATACGAGCAACTGACGCGTCCGAGATCGTTTCACCTGAAGCTGTCCGGCTGACCTGTTCGAGCGGACTCATTCAATCGAGTCCACCCCAGATAGAGTGGTTCTTGATGTAGAAGACGAAGCTGTTTCCGGTAACCAAGCGTCAAGTTTGGGGGCTTGCGCGGGTGTCTACCGCAGTCCCTGCTCGCCCGCCTTTCCTTGGGCAATAAAGGAACAGAGTGCGGTTACTAAAGCGACCACTAGCTCCGCTTCATGGAAGTTAATCTTCGCCTTATCTTCTCTCGGGTGCACTGCTCGATCTGAGGCGAATGCCCAGAGCGCATCTGTCGCGGTGCGGAGCTTGATCGGTAGCTCAAGCTCCGCAACAATGTGGGAGAATTTGCCCTTTTTTCCTCCCGCAACTTCGCTGCAAGTGCACTCCAGTGCCGCGCGGGCGTGCTGGAGTGCACCCGTAATGTCAGGTGCCGGTTTTCGCAAGATATCCAGCTGAGCCTCCCTAATCTCATTTTCTGCTACGGTTAACCCCGCCCGTCCGGTCATCTTGGGCGCTTTGATGCGGTTCCGGGTAAGGGATTCCGGCATGGGCTCACTTGGGGCTTGTTCAAAATGCGTTGAATATAGCATTAAAGGCTCGCCGATAGTCCGGTAGTGGTCCTGCGCAATAGATGTGAGCCATTTTTTCTGCAGATCATTTAGGTTGTACATACTCGCGGCCGCAGAACCGGAAATCTCATACGGAACCCCGACACGCGGCGAATCGACCCGAAAACCATCAATCCCGCCAGGCAAGGGCTTGACGGTCGCTGGTGTCTGCAAAATGTAGCAGCGCTGCGGCATCTGAATCTGACTTCTTGAACATCCCTAATACACTATTCAACAGCCCAGTCAGATGTGAGTTCATGGGACAAGGCCTTTGGGACGTAGCCCGCTGTGAATTGTGAAACGCAACGGTCCAAGTTTCTGGATATCGTTGGGCGGAATCAGACGACGACCCAGACGCGGGGCATACATCTTCATGCCACCTTGGGGACGACAGCCGATGGTTTGCCGATTGGGGTGCTGCGGTGCAGCTACACCGATCCGAGCGACGGGCCGTTGAAGCCAAAGGCGCAGCGGTGGCTGGATACCTTTAGGGTATCTGTGCGGCGGCCCAGGAGCCGTCACGCAAGATCCAGGTGGTCAGCGTAATGGACCGGAAAGGTGACAGTCTTGCGCTGTTTGACGCGCAACGGTGCCTTGGGCGGGTACGCCTGCTGGTGCGGGCGCGTACGTTTCAGCAATTGAGCAATAAACGAGGCTGTTTGAGACGATGTCAGGCGGCAAAACCGCTGGGCGGCCCACGATTGAGACCAAACGCCGGTCGCCTCACTCACATGCCCGAGACCATCGCGTAGCCGCGGCCGAATTGAGATTCCATCAGGCGACCCCGTTGGCTGCAGATCCTGTGACCTTATCTGCGGTGCATATCAAAGAGAGGGTCTACCATAAAATAGAGTGGGCATGTTCGTAAATTTGGCGATTCCCACCAGATTTTTTGGAATTATACATATACCCACGACAGATTGTGGCCGGCTTCTTGACATTGAAGCGCCGTGGCGAGTCTCAAAGGTGACGCTTACCCATAAGGAGAAACAAGTCCAGTTTGAGGTGGTTTGTGAGGATGGTACCGAGCTGACCTGCCCCGAGTGCGGTGCGGTGTATCCAGGCTACGATCACCGCTCGCGGAAATGGCATCACTTGGATGTGTGCCGGTACCAGTCGGTGGTAATTGCGGATGTTCCCCGTGTG
>JAPPNA010000158.1 GCA_028873925.1 Bacteroidota bacterium
CTATACCCGGAATGTGTCAAATAGCCATGCCACCCACAGTAATTGGGGAAGACCCCGTTTACCTATGGGTAACGGTGCTGTCCCTCACCAGGCCGCATGCAGTCTACGACAAACTGCGGTGCCACAGCCCCACATAGAATGCCCCGGTGTTGGCCTGAAGATCGTAGAGTCCATAAGGGGATGTCCCGTCCTTCAGCCTGAGAACTGAAGTTATGATCGTTGACCAGTCTCGGGGCACGCCTCCAACAGGTGGATATTCAGATTGATGTTCCCCGCCTAATGAGATTGATGTTTCCCACCCAGTGAGATTGATTCCCACCCTGGAGGCAGCATCTCCCTCCAGAATTGCGGGGGATTTTGACCTGGATGGCGGCCAGGGATTTAGCGCTGGTGCCTAATGCAGTTCTGAGGCATTTACTGCTCTTTTCACTAATGAGCGAGCGATGCCCCAAAAACGAACCACCATGCGAAGAATCCGAGACGTGCTGCGTTATCACTACGGCGAGGGAATAGCCAGCGCCTCACGGCGCGTTATGCGCAGCTGTCCACCAAGACCGTACGCAACTATCTGGCCCGCGCCAAGGCGGCCGGGCTGACCGATGAGGAGCTTGAAGTGCTGCTGTTTCCAGAGCCGGTGTCTATGGCCGGTCGTCCTCAGCCGGACTGGGCAGACTGCGTGTACCAGTCGGTAGCCGACATAACTGCCGCCATCGGTGCCCGTCTTGACCTTCAGAATAAACATGCTGGAATAAAGGTAAAATTACAATTGTGAATCCTGTGTGAAAATTTCACACTGTTAGGGCACTACCTTTGCCGAGTACCCCGCCAAGCTGACTGAACGCACGGAAAATCACCGATCATCCGGCCAAAAAGGCGAAAACAGGGGTCAACACCCCACAAATTGCATCGAAATCGGGGGCAGACCCGGCTAAATGACCTCAAAAATGTCCGGCCGCGCGGGCAAAAAAGTCTGTTAGGGACGTATTGTCATTTTGACTGTCAAAGATCGGCCAGTGTGGTAACAGCGGCACATCCAGTTTGTCACTCAGCAAATCCGTCACTTTCCGTGCCACAATAGCCTGCAGCTGTGCAATCCCTTATCAGTGACCGCATCCATCACGCGGTTAAACTTGTCTACCGGTACTTCTACGCCATCTTCCTTGGACAACTGCCGCGCGTGGGCCAGCTTACTGCCCGCCACCAGACGCAGCAGCACCACCTGTCGGAACAGGCGCGCAGCCATAGCACTCGTGAACAGATGCGCAAAGCTCATGCGCGCATATAAAGCCCCAAACACCTTATGAAAGCCCACACAGATCCGCTTAACCTCTACCAGCTTGCGTATGTCGGCCAAAGGGATGGGCTCATCCGATTGCTCACGGTGCCGGGCGACCAGAATCACACTCGCACTGTGTTCCGCCGGAAACAGTGAGGGCTGCCGGTCTTCCTCAATACGCAACCGTTCGCGTTCGGCGATGCGCATAAGTTCGTCCAAGGCGGGACCTTTCGGTGCGGTGCCCATATGACGGACGATCTTCTGCCGCACTTTGCCCTCCTTGCTGCGTTCGGTGCGCACGATCTGGACCGCGATATTGCGGGTCGTCTTGCGTTTGAGCTTGCGTACAAATCATGGTATCTCCAAGATACGGCACGCCGCATTAGTGTGCCATTCCGAGAGAAAACTTAACACTACACAATCTTACGACGCAAAAGGCCCGTCAGTACGCCAACTTCAGCCCGTATGGGTGCCTAAATGGTCCCCTAGTCGCCGAAGTCAGGATCCGGCACGCCCGGCGGTGTCAGCAGGCCGTGAGCATACAACGAGGCCAACTGATGCCCATCCCGCCGGTCTATCTTGACCCGATCCCCCGGACGATTCAGAGTGGAGGTCGGTGCGATCACTTTATGGGGGATGCCGTGAGCGTACGCTGCAGCCCAAAGCCGAAGCTTCATAGCAACACTTGAGCTGGCCATAACGCCGCTCCAGCTATTGCGTAAGAGCCTAATTCTGATCGCCAGGATCGGGAATGCCCCGGCTAAACAGCACACGCTGGGCATTCCCTCCGAATTTATTGCTTATCGCCGACACTCTGCTGTCGCCCGAAGGATCAAAATTCTTGAGGAAACCCGTGACCTGTCCTGAGGATTCGTCTATTACAATCGCCATCGGATCGTTGTGCTCTCCGTCCAAGTTGAACGACCCCCCCGGCCCTGCCAGGGTTACGGAGTTCAATATGTGCCCCTGCGGCAGGGGTACGACAAAAGCAAAAGCGGAGGCACCCTCGCCATGAGCTACTTCCGGCATGGTAAACGTCAAACGAAACATCTCGTCGCCGCCGGCCGCATGCCCGACAAGCTGCCAGGGACCTGGTGCCTGGGGAAGTGTGGGGGCTGCCTCAACCACAAACACCGGTTCCAGGTAAGGCCGTGAATCCGCGTCCATGCCTCCCCAGAGAAGAAGGGAAGGCCCCGATGGCTTGGAGGCAACTGGCAGCTCTTCATTCTTGGAGAGTGCGGCGGACGTTCGGTGATCGGATGCCTTTTTGAAATGATAATCACTAATCCATTTTGGAGAACAATAAGACATTAGATCATACGTTCCGCCGGGGCCGAGTAGGCTGGTATTATTGACTCCCCAAGACCCGATTACGCCATCTGGATAGGGGTAATTCGGATCCAGACGTTCAATATTTCTGCCACATGGCGCGTGCTGAAGCGACAAGTTATGTCCAAATTCATGGGCCATTGTAATGTTGTTCGGCCTTGACAGAGTTATGACTCCAGGTCGTTGCCCAAGGCCACGCGCCCCATCAGGGTCGGTATGCAACCCCATCCAGTGGCCGCTGCCATTTTCCAAGGCTCGGAGGGATTTGACTGTGTTATACAGGAATAGTGCCCCTCTTTCTGAGACCATCACGGTAGCATGAGCCGTCGCTGAAATATCCTTTATGGGTAACAATGTACGCGTATCATCCAATAGATGGTCTGAACCGGGGTTCGCTGCCAGTCGTTGAGCTATCGCTTCCACATCATGAACTCCCGTAAACCAAGTCGTAACGAGTGGGACAAATGTAATATCAAAGGTGGGCACTGTGATGACATCAAGAGATATCCGCCCCGATTGCGGCATGCGCTTAGTCAATCCCACGCTGGCCGGTACCTGATCGTCTGGATCTATCTCAACGATCAGTTCAAGGCCCGGCTTAACTACCGATGCCGGAATTTGGGCATCATAGGATTGCTGAAACCCCGCCGGCCACACCTCCGTTGGAATTGAACCCGTCTTTGAAGCGAGGTTGACCGTGTGCGTCACCTGGTTGTTCACGTAGAATGTGGCCACAGCCCTTGGGAGGGGTGGGCTGTTGATGGGTGCAGTTGCCGTTGGGAATACTCGCAGCACTGCCGACTCTCCGGCGATGAGCGGGACGGTATTGAAGAAAGAATGCACGGCCTGAACTACATAGGCATGTGGCGGTGATGGCGGAGTTTCGTCCTCTTGTGTCGTGATCCAAACAGATGTCCTTGTACCCCCGTAGCCTCCGGCCACGGCTGTATTGGTCAAGATTACGTGATCAGTATTCCAATCCACATCCTGGCCGGCCGTAATCGTTACCGTCTGCGGATCACTCCAGAGATTTGTCGATCCGATCGCATGGAACTTCAGACTTGTCCTATCCAACATGAGGTCCGTAGACGATTGCCCCGTGATCCATAACGTCACTGTCTCCGAAGGCTGTGACGACAGCCACACCGAGTAGGTACCGCTGCCACCTTCAGCAATCGTCAACGATGAAGCCGATGTCAGTACGTTTCTTGGAGTTGTGTCCCAGGTCGCTGTCGCCGAGACCGCCGACACCGGGCCCGTGTTTGCACCATCCGATGCAGCATCCGTCGCCACGGTCACCACCACATCAGCAGAACCGGTGGGCGTGACCGCGAGCGTATAGACCTCCTCGCTGACAGCGGTGAACGTTCCTACGGTGCCGCCGGATACCGTGATGTCGCCGATCTCAAACCCCGTTACTTCCTCCGAAAATGTGAATGTGGCGGTTAGCGCCGCGGTTGAATTGATCTTGGCGGGTATGCCGGTTATGGTGACGGTCGGGGCGATGGCATCCCAGAAGACTGTGAACGACTGTGCCGTTGGCGGACCCGTGTTGCCCCCGGCATCGGTCGCGGCATCCTGCACTACGGAAACGATCACATCAGCTGAGCCTGAGGGGGTAACCCCCAGCGAGTAATCCTTCCCACTGCCGGAAAATGTGCCCTTCATGCCGCCGGTCACCGCCACATCATCGGTTATAAATCCCGTCACATCTTCCGAGAATGTGAGTGTGGCGGTTAACGCCGCTGTTGATTTGATCTTGGGAGGCAGGCCGGATATGCGAACGGTCGGAATGGCATCCCAAGTGGCCGTCGCCGACACCGCCGATGTGGGACCCATGTTGACCCCATCGGTCGCGGCATCCGCCGCCACGGTCACCACCACATCCGCCGAACCGGATGGCGTGATGGCCAGCGTGTAGGTGTGGGCGTTAAACTCCGAAAATCTCCCTTTGGTGCCGCCCGCCACGACGATGTCGCCGGTCACAAACCCCGTCACGGCCTTGGAAAAGGTGAAGACACCAGTGAAATCGACCGTTGAACTGATCGTGGCCGGCACCCCGGTGATTGTGACTGTCGGGGGAGCGGCATCCCAAGTGGCTGTAGCCGAAACAGCTGAAGGTGGACCTGTATTGAAACCGTCCGTCGCGACATCCGCAAGCACGGTAACCACCACATCCGCCCCGCCGGCAGGCGTAACCGCCAGCCTGTAGACCCACGTGTCAATAGCAGTGAACGTCCCTTTGGTGCCGCCCGCCACCACCACATCATCGGTTATAAACCCCGTCACTTCCTCAGAATACACGAATGTAGCGGTTAACTCCGCCGTTGAACTGATCTTGGAAGGTAGGTCAATAATGGTAAGTGTCGGAACGGCATCCCAATGAACCGTGGCCGAAACCACCGCCGGCGGACCCGCGTTACCACTTCCATCGGTCGCGGCATCCTGCACTACCCAAACGAACACAGTCACCGAGCCGGAGGGTGTAATCCCTAGCGTGTAACTCGCCCCACTGCCGGAGAATGTGCCCTTCGTGCCGCCGGTCACCCTCACATCATCGGTTATAAATCCTGTCACATCCTCCGAGAATGTGAAGGTGGCGGTTAACTCCGCCGTTGAATTGATCCTGGAAGGTAGGCCGGATATACTGACGGTCGGAATGGCATCCCAAGTGCCCGTGGCCGAAACCGCCGCCAGCGGACCCGTGTTGAGGCCATCGGTCGCGGCATCCGCCGCCACGGTCACTACCACATCCGCCGAACCGGATGGCGTGATCACCAATGTGTACGTTTGTGCGTTCGTCGCGCTAAATGCCCCCTTGGTGCCGCCGGTCACCGCCACATCATCGGTTATAAATCCCGTCACATCTTCCGAGAAAGTAAAAGTGGCCGTGAAGGCCGTCGTTGAACTGATCGTGGCCAGCACATCGCTGATCGCAACCGTCGGAGCGGCGGCATCCCAGATGGCCGTCGCTGACACCGCCGAGACCGGACCCGTGTTGAGGCCATCGGTTGCGGCATCCGCCACCACGGTTACGGTCACATTGGACCCACTGATCGGAGTGACCGCCAGCGTATAGGTCGTAGCATTTGTCGCGCTAAATGTCCCCTTGGTGCCGCCGGTCACCGCCACATCATCGGCTATAAACCCCGTCACATCCTTTGAAAACGTAAAAGTGGCGGTGAAGGCCGTCGTAGAGTTTATTTTCGCCGGTACACCGTCAATGGTGACCGTAGGAACGCCGGCATCCCAGGTCGCCGTCGCTAACACCGCCGAGGCCGGACCCGTGTTGAGGCCATCGGTAGCGGCATCCGCCGCCACGGTCACCACCACATCCGCCGAACCGGATGGCGTGATCACCAATGTGTACGTTTGTGCGTTCGTCGCGCTAAATGCCCCCTTGGTGCCGCCGGTCACCGCCACATCATCGGCTATAAACCCCGTCACATCCTTTGAAAACGTAAAAGTGGCGGTGAAGGCCGTCGTAGAGTTTATTTTCGCCGGTACACCGTCAATGGTGACCGTAGGAACGCCGGCATCCCAGGTCGCCGTCGCTAACACCGCCGAGGCCGGACCCGTGTTGAGGCCATCGGTAGCGGCATCCGCCGCCACGGTCACCACCACATCCGCCGAACCGGATGGCGTGATCACCAATGTGTACGTTTGTGCGTTCGTCGCGCTAAATGCCCCCTTGGTGCCGCCGGTCACCGCCACATCATCGGTTATAAATCCCGTCACATCTTCCGAGAAAGTAAAAGTGGCCGTGAAGGCCGTCGTTGAACTGATCGTGGCCAGCACATCGCTGATCGCAACCGTCGGAGCGGCGGCATCCCAGATGGCCGTCGCTGACACCGCCGAGACCGGACCCGTGTTGAGGCCATCGGTTGCGGCATCCGCCACCACGGTTACGGTCACATTGGACCCACTGATCGGAGTGACCGCCAGCGTATAGGTCGTAGCATTTGTCGCGCTAAATGTCCCCTTGGTGCCGCCGGTCACCGCCACATCATCGGCCATAAACCCCGTCACATCCTGTGAAAACGTGAACGTTACATTGAGCGCGGCCGTAGCATTGATCTTCGCCGGCATCCCGGTGATCGCGATGGTCGGAGGCGTTCCCACCGACTCGTCGTCTGTCACCATCACCGACAGACTCACAGTTACACCCGCATAGTCGCCGCCCGATGCCGTGTGCAGCAGCGTGGCCACATCGTCGGCTGCGTCGGGGTCCTGCCCGGCCGAAACTGTTACTGTCTGCGGCGTGCTCCATAGGCTCTCATTGAACGTCAGACTTATCACATCCAGCGACAGATCCGTGCCCGACTGCCCTGTGATCGCGATGGTCACCGGAGCCGTCGGCTGTGAGGCCAGACTTACCGTATAAGTGCTGCTGCCGCCTTCCGCGATGGTCAGACTGGATACCGACAGCTCCAGGGCTGCTTCGGTGCCACACGGAGACACCGACAAATCCGTCACTCCGGCGCTCCAGCTTTGTAATAGCGGATCCGCCGGCAGGCATACCCCGGTTCCCTCCGCAAAAAAGGCGCTCAACTCCTCAAGGTTCGCAAAGCTGACCGGTACTTCGCCCGACAGCGCGGTATTGTTTGCGACCGATAACGTCTGCAGATTTGACAACCCGCCCAGCTCTGATGGCAACGGACCGGATAACTGATTGGCATTCAGTTGCAACTCAATCAGCTCGGTGAGATTCCCCAGGGCCAGCGGGATGGCTTCGGTCAGATCATTTTCGGAAAGATCCAGTTGCACCAACTCGGATAAATCGCCCAACTCCGAAGGTATCTGTCCGTTCAGATTGTTGCTGCTCAACTGCAACGCGGTAACGTATCCCTGCTCGTTCGTGCTTACTCCATGCCAGGCATCCAACGGCTGCCCGCTGCTCCAGTGAGTGTTCTGATCCCAGTTGGTCCCGCCGGTTGATTCATAAAGTCTGACC
>JAPPNA010000118.1 GCA_028873925.1 Bacteroidota bacterium
ACACCAGATCCACCTCAAAAGGTTTTACTAGGCCATAACTTGGGGTAAGGGCAGGACAAGGCTGCCCGCCAGCAGCAAACCGTCCCCTTACCACCGGACTTATTGCGCATCAGTCCAGCGGGTGGGTCCTGATCTCTCACCATCGGATGGCACCCATTTCTCACTTCCTAAGGCACTACCGGGAGTGTATTACGACCTTCAGCATCTTATTACGCATCCAGGCTTGCGGCGATAGGAGACAGATCGTCACCGACCGGGTGGATGGTCTTGTTCAGGGCCCGTGCCACCTTCAATTCCACCTGCATCCCGCTGGTGATCTTCGGCTTGTAATACACCAGCGCGTCGCACTGCTCAATCCACCGCCTGTTGATGGCCAAACCCCGCTCGCGCTCAGCCGGATCATCGTCATTGAGCAGTCCATATTCTGGATACAGCAGGTGGGGTGCCAGCGGAATATCTCCCCACCGAAGAACATGCCGACAGATTTGAACGGCGATGTCAACATGTGCCCGGCGCTCGGTGGCAGTGTCAGCCCGATAGGGGCTGCAGACAAATACCATGCGTCCGGTAGGGGGCCCGCTGTTGACGGACATGGGCAACATTCCGGCTGTCGGAGGCGGGTGGGAGACCAATGGATTTGCGGATACGTTGCTCCAACGCCCCAGCCCTCTGATGGTGTCACGGGTACCGGACCAGTACAAACCGGCTCAACCCGGCATAGTCTTCCCGGATCTCCACATGCCCGACCCCCTCAAACAGGCCCGCTACCTGCGAGGCGTAGTCCGCGTGCGTTTCCAGAGCGATCAGGCCCGCTGGGCGAAGTGCTCCTGCCTGCACAATGTCGGCAATGGCCCTGTAGAACTTCAGCGGATCCGCACCGCAATACAGGGCAACCACGGGTTCGTGGTCGCGTACTTCCGGCTGAAGCGCAATCCGCTCCTGATCCGGGATGTACGGAGGATTCGAAACCACCACATCAAATCCTCTGAAGCTCCGCCAAGTGCCATCTTCCACGGCCAATACATCCGCCTCAACAAACTTCACCTCCAACCCCTGCGATTCGGCATTAACCTTGGCAACTTCCAGCGCCGCCTGACTTATGTCGCAGCCGGTAACCTGCGCTTGGGGATGTTCCTTCCTGATTGATAGCGCGATACAGCCGCTTCCGGTGCCAATATCCAACACCCTGGGTGCGTACAGATGCCTGATCCGGGAGAGTACCAGGTCCACCAGCTGCTCGGTTTCGGGGCGGGGAATCATAACGTCCGGGGTCACGCGCAGGCGCAGATCCCGGAAGTACGCATACCCGATCGCATACTGCACCGGCATCCGCCGGGTACACTGGTCTGCGGCATCAAAGATTCTTTCTGCCGCCGCGTCTGGAACGGCTCCGGTCGTAGCAGAAAATAACTCCGCTGCGCTGCAGCCCAGTATTTCCGTCACCAGAAACCGGGCTGCATACTCCGCCGCAGGCACCCCGGCATCCGCCAGGCGGCGTGTTACGGTATCCAGCAGTTCCCTGGGAGCCATAATCACAACAAAATTCCTGTAGGCGGATACAACGAATCTGTTCAACGGGTACGATGCGTGCATTGATCAAGGTTGTTCTGATTTTCCTGCCAATGTCGCGTCTGCAGCTATCGCGCTCTCCAAAGGAACTAGGCGAATCGTGCCGGTAATGGTCGTCCTACTGGGAGCTCTCGTTGCACCGGTGGTCGGAGCGATTCTGTATCGCTTCCTCCACAACAGTCCTCGCCTGACGCGTGCTTTTGACCTATCCATGTACCTGACGGTACCACTGCTCATCGGGTGGCAGGTTTTTGGCCATGTCGTTGACCATCGTGGATGGGATGCGGCCTATATCCTCATGATGCTGGGGGTAATGGGGCTGGGATTCGGACTGCCCATTCTGATTGAGCACCTTTACCATCAGACGAGATTCAGCGTGGAACTGCTGTCTGTGCTGGCCGGGCTAACAGGGTTGGCCTTCCATGCCGTACTGGAGGGCATCAGCCTGCAGGGTGAAATTATTACCATTACGGCACCTATTCTGCTGCATCGCCTGATGGTCGGCCTGATGATCTGGTGGGTGCTGTTTCCGCGATACGGTCGCTGGCCGGCCGCTGCGGGGATTGGCAGCCTCCTTGCTGCCACGACCATCGGCTTCTCTCTGGGCGGCATGCTGCCGGAAGCGATGCTGCACGGCACTTCAGGTGAGATGTTCCAGGCGTTCGTTGCGGGATCTCTTCTGCATGTGGTGCTCCACGAAAGCGCTCACGGCAGCCCGCATGACCACTCCAATCATAACCAATAATCCTGATTCTCAATGCAGATACCGGAGTCATCAGCAACTGGGTTTCACAACCGACCAGGTATCCGGCGACCATCTGTTCGGTGCGCCCGCACCCGGCATGGTGTAGATCCCCGCGGAAGGACAAACCCGCTGCCAAAATGGGGTCCATAGATAAACTGCGTTTTTTGCTCTTTCAGATCAGAAAGCCGGACGATCCCATGAAGAGCAGTGAAATGGCCAGCTTCTGCTGGGCCCTCGGCTGCGCACCCGAGCAGATCGCGGCGATTGACCTGATTAACTCACCTCCGTCATTGTCGCAACTTCAGGCGGCCGACTTGGTGCTGATTGGCGGGGCTGGCGACTATTCCGTCCCGGAAGGCGGCCCCTGGCTGGAGCCTGCCCTGGACGCGATGCGCGAGCTGCACGCCGGTGCAAGACCCACCTTCGCTTCGTGCTGGGGGTTCCAGGCAATGGCAGCTGCCATGGGCGGGCATGTGGTCGACGACCACGACCGGGCAGAAATCGGCACACTCCCTTTGCAACTGACCGATGCCGGCCAGCAGGACCCTGTATTTGCGGGCCTGGGTTCTCCCTTTCTGGCTCATGTGGGCCATCATGACACCGTGGACCGGCTACCGGCAGATGGAATCAGCCTCGTGCGCTCCGAGAAAGTGGCCAATCACGCCTTCCGCTTCGCGGGAAAGCCCATTTACTGTACCCAGTTTCACCCGGAATTACAGGTCAGCGACATGATGGCCCGCTTGCGCATGTATCCCTGGTATGTGGAGAATATCGCAGGAGTAAAGGTGGATGATTTTCGGACGCTGCTGGACCACACACCTGTGGCTAATCGCCTGATCCGTGAGTTTGTTCGGCATGTGTTCGGCACTTGAGGCGAATGCGTCGCTGCATGCGCCCGCCGCCGGTCTCACCCCGCGCAGCGCGCTTGAACAGGCGGGTCGGTGCAACTCAGCATCTGAACTGGCCGAACATGCCGCATTACGGGTCATTCTCAGCCCGACACTGCAGAACAGTCCGTTACTGCGCCCCCGGCCATAGCAGCACGAGTCCGTTACCCCGCGCGCAACCATGCAATAGCTGATTCCGATCATTGCCCGCGGTGTTGAACAAACAGGTGCCGATACGCGTGTTTCTCACACCCAAGCGTTGGTCGCGGATGGATCACTGCGGACCATTCAACGGCCCCATCCCTTGGGTAGCCCGTTCGGCGAGCGGGATCGCGGTGCCTTCTGCATCATGATGGCAGATCACATAGCGGATTGTGAGCATCCTCCGCAATATATCCGCAGCGATCACAATTGATCTGTTGGACACCATTACGACCTCCGAAGGCGTATTTGGAGGTCTGACTCAACAGATCACCCTGCGATTGCGGTCCTACGCGACCGGAGTGTCGTAATTGATCGCAGCGCACTATCCACGGGAGTCTCCGCCAACGCCCGCCGGAGACCCCAATAGCGCTGCGATGAAAAAAATAGCGGACGCGCAGGCAAAACAGCCTGCCCGCGCACACCATCCGCATAGAGGGCACTGCAAGGGCCTCAAGCCCTGTCAGGAATAAAGGCAGACCCCGGAATGTTGCTGCGATCCGGGGCTGGCCATGGAATCACTGACCGAACGGATCGCCGTCCGAGTCAACGCACTGCTCCTTACTCGTGTCAGTCGGGTTGCACTGTGGCTCTTCCAGATTATTCGTGGAATCACAGGCCGCGAACAGTATCAGCAACAGCACTACGAAGAAAGTTCTCATCATACCTAAATATTTGGCACTAAGGTCAGCGCGCCGCAACGGCCCGGGCCCTTGCTGCGCAGATTAAATCGCCCGCTTAACTGCGGCATCCAGCTGGCAATATAACGCCTTCTCGCATGAATTGCTCGGTTCAATCGCTCCCCAGCCACCGCATATGCATCATACCTCCCCTGCAAAACCTCCGGCACGGTTAAAATGTGGCCACGCCGAGACCATCGCTCGTGCGATGTGCCGAACCTGAGCCACCCAAATGACGCGGCTCCCCTTTGGTCGGGCACTGCCTCAGCCATCCTGCCTGTCGGCCAGGCCGGTATCGTCCGCGCTCTTAGCCATCAACATGCCATGGGATCAACACCAATTGCCGCCAGCAGAACCGGGATTGCTGCCACAGGTGTCTTTGCGTACTCAGCACGCAAGTGGGCCGGTAATCCCCGATGCCGCATATAGCGTGCCCGTACTCATTGCATCGTCTGGGATTGCGCTCCGATTTCGGCAGTTAAATATTACGTACGGACCCCAGATCTGTGGGCAAACCTTTCTGCCGCCAATCGCATGGTGTACGGACCCGGCAATTCCGGCCACGCCGGGATTGCCGGAGAGTCCTCGGGCTGGCTGGGCACGCCGCAGCCCGCTCTACGGATACGCGTACAGGCTCCCGGATTTAAGTATTTCTTCCAAAGACCGGGCGGGTCACGCCAAAACGCTGCGCACGCATCGGCCTTCTGTAGAAACACATGCCACTCCAGCGAGTGCACATATCTGCTGCATCAAGTGTGCGCTGCGGGAGCATTTCCGTGAGGTCGCGTCCCCACACGTCATAAGTCTGGCGACAACCTCACGATCAATCTGCCGAATCGACCATCGAAGTGCGCGGACGTAAGGATTAGCAGTGCGCACCGGGCTACGCAACCAATCCGGCCACCAGGAATCCCAACGCTGTCAGCCCGCCAACCACAAGGGTGTAGGGAAGCTGCGTGTTGATATGGTCCACATGGTCGCACGCGGCTGCCATGGACGATATAATGGAGGTGTCCGACAACGGTGACGCATGATCGCCGTAAATGCCGCCCGACAATACCGCCCCAAGCATAAGCGGAACGGCGATCCCCAAGGCCTCAGCCAGCGGAAGTGTGAGCGGCATCAGTATGGCAAAGGCTGTCCACGATGATCCCAGCGTGAAGGATACCACGCAGCCCAGCACAAACACCAGCGCAGGCACCCACCATACGGGCAGATCACCACCGAGAACACGCACCATGTAGTCGCCCATCTTGAGTTCACGGGACACATCCCCCAGTGCAAAGGCCAGTACCAGCAGGCCCACTACGCCAATCAATCCAGAGGCTCCCTTGAGAGTGAATTCCGTGGATTGACCCACACCCATAAGCGGAGCACCCTGCCTGGGCAGGAAATACAGGAGGATAGCCACTCCGATTGCCGCCCCGACACCCCAGAGAACAGAGGTTGATCCGCTCCCCTCCATCAGGTTGCCCTCGCCAGTGATGTAGAGTCCAACAAAGATCATGCTGATCATAATCCCTACGGGGATCAGCAGATCAGTGGCCCGTGCCACCTCAGGACGGACCGGGGTCAGTTCTGTGATTTCATCGGCAATCATGGGCGTTGAGCCGGGGCGGTTTACCGCGCCTGTTTCCGCGGCCCGCTGTTCCGCCCGGCGCATGGAGCCGAAGCTCCAACCGGTAAGCGCCAATACCAGCGTAAAGGCGATCGCCAGCCAGCTGTAAAGATTAAACGGGATTGACGCTACCAGCAGGCCCACCGCATCTCCCTCATACCCTTGCGCAAACAACAGCCCGAGCACGAACGCACCCCACCCGTTAAGCGGGATTGCCATACAGACCGGCGCGCTGGTGGCATCGCAGTAATAGGCCAGTTTTTCCCGGGGAAGCCTGAGTTTGTCAAAAAAGGGTCGGCTGAGGGTGCCGACGATCAGCGATGTGATGCTGGACTCCACAAAGATGACAATCCCTATGAACCACGCCAGCAGTTCCGCACTTCGCCGGGATCGGCCCCAGCCCTTGGACTGCACCCAGAGTGCGAACGCGGCCACCCCGCCCGACACCTGCACCAGTGCGATCAGCCCGCCCACCAGAGTACTGAAGATGATTATCCGAGTATTGGAGGGTGAGCTGAATACATCCACCAATGCGTCCGCCATCCCCTGGAGGCCCGTCAGCGGGTTCCCGTTGCCAAGGATGGTCGTACCAATCCACAGCCCGGTAATCAGCGACAGGTACACCTGCCGCGTCCAGAGGGCCAATACGATGGCAATGATCGGGGGCAGCAGAACGATCCAGTCCCACCCCATGCTATCTCCACTTGATGTTGCACCCCATTGATGGGTGCTGGAGCATGGACACGAATCCGTCGGTGGTCAACTCTTCCAATGCCTGCACCAGATCCTGGCCATCCGGGTGTCCCTGGCCAGGCCGGGTGCCGTCAAATCGCCCCCGGTAGGCCAGTTTCAAATAGCTGTCATACACGAAAATATCCGGCGTGCACTCGGCACCGTAAGCCACCGCAATTTCCTGGGACTCATCGTAGAGGTACGGAAACGGGTACCGCTTCTCTGCCGCTCTGCGGGCCATATTTTCAAAGGAGTCCGCCGGATACTGACGCGCATCATTACTGCTGATGCCCACGAACTGAACTCCTTTGGACAACCAGGTGCGGGCCACCTCAACCACTGCGTCCTCGATGTGCACCACAAACGGACAGTGATTGCACATAAAGATGACTACCAGCGGTTTGCCATCGGCCAGTTGGACCAGTGATCGGGTGGAGCCTTCCAGGCCATCCGCGTCTGGATTACTGACGGGCAGGTCAAACGCCGGAGCGGCATCGCCCAGATTGGTCATGCGGGAATAAGTCAGCGCCATGGGAATTCAATCTGTTTGCCTGCCAAAATACAACTCCCACCGCACATGGCCAGCGTGCTGTGTCGCAGGCTGGACCCAGTGAAACATCCAGCCGCGGAGTTGCATCTGTGACCTTCATGGCCCGCCGGGCCACGCAGCGTACAGATGGATCCGGTTCAGCGGGGCGACCCCGCACTGAACAAAGCTGGCCGCATGAGAGCCGACTCAACGGTTCATATGCGTGCCACGGGGGCAGGCTCTCACACGGATGAAGCTCTTGCAAAACGCGTGAATCACGGGGTCTTGCCTATTTCACGTTTCGCCGGCCGCCGGGCAACCCCGCAACCTCCACATGCAGATGCCCCAGCTTCCGAGGCCGTTAAGATGTTCTTTGCCGCATTAATGTCGGCGTTATCAATATGCCCGCATCCGGT
>JAPPNA010000062.1 GCA_028873925.1 Bacteroidota bacterium
ACCGTCTGCGCAGTGCTCCAGAGGTCCGACCCGCTGGGATTGAAGGTCAGACTCGATTTGTCCAGCGTCAGATTCGTGCCCGAATGGCCCGTAATCGCCACGGTTACCGCGGCCGTAGGCTGCGTCGCCAATTTGACCGTGTAGGTTTTGTCGGCCCCCTCATTGACTGCCAGCGTTGATGCCGAAAGCACGATCCTCGGCGTATTGTCCCTGACAATCACTTCAACCATTCCCGTCAGGCCGCTGAGGCCGCCACCAGAAGCCGTGATTGTCAGCGTCGCCATGTCATCGTCAGAATCGGTATCCGCCGCCGCGTTTATCGTCAGCATCTGCCTAGTGAGCTGGGTCGCGGGTGTAAATATGACCGATGTCGGACTCGTTGTCACATCCGGGTTGTCACTCGCAATCGCCATCATTACCGGGACCGTAGGGTCCATAAACGGCCGAATCTCAATCAACGGGAATTTGGTGCAGCCCCCCTCCGTAACTTCTATCGGCGGGACAATCGCTACTGGACAGCCTGCCGCTTCGTCGTCGATCGTGGTCACCGTCAGGTTCGCGGTCTCGCCGCCGGAGGCCGTGTGCACCAGCGTCGCGGTGTCGTTAGTCGCGTCGCCGTCCTCGCCCGCGAACACCGTCACCGTCTGCAGAATGTTCCAGTTTGCGGTTGTGAATCTTGTCGGATTATTGGACACCGTTAAGTCCGTGCCCGTCAAGCCCGTGATATCCACCGTTACCGCGCCCGTAGGCTGCGACGCCAGTTTCACTGTGTAGGTATTGTTGGACCCCTCATAAACTTCCAGATCTGATGCCGAAAGCACGATCCCCACCGCTGTGTCGTCGTCGTCCACCGTCACCGCCAGGCTCGCGGTCTCGCTTGCGTAGTCGCCGCCGGAGGCCGTGTGCGTCAGCGTCGCAGTGTCGTTTGTCGCGTCGGCATCATCGCCCGCGGACACCGTCACCGTCTGCGCAGTGTTGTAGTCCGCGGTTGTGAACGTCAGCGATGTCGGACTCGTTGTCACATCCGTGTTTGAGCTCGTAATCGCCACTGTTACCGTGGCCGTAGGCTGCGTCGCCAACTTCACCGTGTAGGACTCATCGTCACCTTCGTCGACTCCCAGCGTAGACTCCGAAAGTACGATCTCGGCCGTATCGTCATCAATCAGATTCACTGTAATGGTTTCAGACTGCGCAGTGTTATAATTTCCACCGGATGGGTCAAGGGTAAGAGTTAAGACTTCGTTGTACGCGTCGTCATCTTCCTCTGCACAAAGGCCGACGAGCGCGGCCCTGTCCCAATTTCTTCCACGGGGAAAATTGATACTGTTGCCTTGTCTGGAGCGAGAAGCTACTCGGAAGTGCGTGTCATCATGAATAATAACCGCCTTCACTCCGTTTCTATGTGTTGGCTGCACCGAAAGGCTGAGTTCAAACGTATGCACATCATAGGGAGGGACGCAACCTCCCTCCTGCAATGTCAACTCCGTCTCGGATACCCGCAGGCCCGGCGTACTGTCTTCAATGGTCACATCCACCTCAGCCGTTACGTCCGTATAGTCCGCCCCGGCCGCAGTCAATGTTAGTTTCACCTCGTCATCGTCAATATCGGCATCCGCCCGTGCTGACACCGTCACCGTCTGTGCAGTATTCCAAGTGCTCGTCGTAAAAGTCAGTTCGGCCGGGTCCGGTGTCAAAGTTAAATCCGTGCCCGAATGCCCCGTAATCGTCACCATCACATCGCCCGAAGGCTGCGCCGCGAGACTTACTTCAAAGGAATTGTTTGATCCCTCATCCAGGGTTAAATCAGTCGGAACCACTACAATCCCCGTTGACACATCGTTGATTGTTACGGCCACTTCGGCTGTCTTGCCCTCATAGGCTCCGCCAGCTGCTGTAAGGGTCAGCGTCTCGGTTTCGTCGTCAAAATCATCATCAGCCTTTGCGGTCACCGTTACCGACTGCTTCAAGTTATAGTTCGTGGTCGTAAACGTCAGCAATCTTGGACCCGTGGTCAAATCCCTGCTTGTACTCGTGATCGTCACCTTTACATTGGTCGCCGGCTGGACCGGAAGTCTTACATCAAAGGTAACCTGGTCTCCCTCGTCAACCATCAGTGTCGTGGCGCTGACATCCAGCAACACCGAGGCATCCACCACCATCACCGATAGGTTGTCGGTGCGCGTGTAGTCGGTATCCGTACTGGTCGCGGTATGCGTCAACATCTCGGTTTCATTGTTCGTGTTGGCGTCCGATGCCGCGGTAACCGTCACCGGCTGCGCCTCTTTCCAGTTGCCCGTCGTAAACGTCAGTGATGTCGGACTCGTTGTCACATCGGTGCTTGAGCTCGTGATCGCCACCGCTACACCAGCCGTAGGCGGCGTACCCAACTTCACCATGTAGTCGGCGCTGGTGCCTTCGTTGATACTCAGCGGATCCGGATCAAACACCAGCCCACGCGTCGCATCGTTATCAATCACATTCAGCGTTATGTCAACTGATGCGGCATTGTCATAACCGCCACCGCCGGACGGGTCAAGCGTAAGGATAACGGTTTCGTAGTCCGTATTATCGTCTTCCACTGCGCATAGGGAAAACGTCTCCGGTTGCGGCCATGGCGGAGAACTCCGGGGGAACTCGAAAACCCGCGACTGGCTTCTGTTCCGAGGCCAGGAAAATACTGCAATTGGCTTTCCTTGTTCAGCAGACAGTGTCACCTTCACACGAGTTGGGTCGCGTTTAGTTCCCGGCCGCTCCGTAAGGCTGAGCTCAAAGGTCTCAAAGTCAGGAGGATCAGAGTTGTCCGCGTTGCACCCTCCTTCCGGGACTGTCAACTCGGTCTTTGATACCCGCAGACCCGGCGTATTGTCGTCAACGGTCACATCCACTTCGGCCGTTAAGCCCATATAGCCCCCCCCGGCCGCCGTAAGGGTCAGCGTTACTTCTTCATCGTCAATATCGTTATCCCGGCCCGCGGTCACCGTAACGGTCCGCGCCATGCTGTAGTTCGTGGTCGTGAATGTCAGCGATTCCACATCCAGTGTCAAATCCGTGCCCGAATGGCCCGTAATCGTTACCGTCACATCGCCCGAAGGCTGTCCCGGAAGCCTTACGCTAAAGCTTGCGTCTGATCCCTCATCCACTGGTAAGTCCATCGGATTCACCACAATCGCCTTGGTCACATCGTTGACTGTCACATCTATGGTGCTCCTCAAATTTTGATAGTCGCCGCCGCGGGCCCTGTGCTCCAGCGCCACTAGGTCATCGTCCGCGTCGCTATCCGAACCCGCTGACACCATCACCGTCTGCGCGGTGTTGTAGTTCGCGGTCGTGAATATCAGCGATTCCACATCCAATGATAAATCCGTGCCCGAATGGCCCGAAATACGCACTGTTACATCAGCCGTAGGCTGCGTCGCCAATTTTACCGTGTAGGTGTTGTTGGAACCCTCATCGACTCTCAGGGTCGATGCCGAAAGCACGATCCGCGCCGTTTCATCGTCGTCCACCGTCACTGGTAGGCTCGCGGTGATTTCCGAGTACTCGCCGCCGGAGGCCGTGTGCACCAGCGTCACGAGATCATCGGCCGCGTCGTCGTCCTGGCCCGCAGTCACCGTCACCGTCTGCGCGGTGCTCCAGAGATCCGACCCGCTAGGATTGAAGGTCAGACTCGTTTTGTCCAGCATCAGATCCGTGCCCGCCTGGCCCGTAATCGCCACAGTTACCGGGACCGTAGGCGGCGTTGCCAGTTTCACCGTGTAGGTTTTGCTGGAGCCCTCACTGACTCCCAGCGTAGACTCCGAAATCGTGATCTCCGCCGTTTCGTCGTCGATCGTGGTCACCGGCAGACTCGCGGTCAGGCCCGCATAGCCGCCGCCGGAGGCCGTGTGCAATAGCGTCGCGGTGTCAAAGGCCGCGTCGTCATCCTGGCCCGCAGTCACCGTCACCGTCTGCGCGGTGTTGTAGTTCACGGTTGTGAACGTCAGCGATTCCATATCCAGTGTCAAATCCGTGCCCACATGGCCCGTAATATCCACTGTTACATCACCCGAAGGCTGCGTAGATAATTTCACCCTGTGCGTGCTTGAGCCGCCCTCACTGACTGCCTGCTCTGATCGCGAAAGCACGATCCCGGCATCGTCGTCATCCACCGTCACCTTAAGGCTCGCGGTCTGGCCCTCGTAGTCACCACCGGAGGCCGTGTGCACCAGCGTCGCACGATCATTGATCGCGTTGTTGTCCTGGGCCGCTAACACCGTCACCGTCTGCTCGGTGTTGTAGTTCGCGGCTGTGAACGTGAGCGATGTTGGACTCGTTGTCACAGCCGGGACTGACCGGCCCGCAATGAATGAGTGGACCGTAATCGCCACTGTTACATCTGTCGTAGGCTGGGCCGCCAATTTCACCGTGTAATCGGCGGTGGCACCCTCATCGACTCCCAGGTCCGATGTAGAAAGCACGATCTCCTGCGGCGGCTCCGCCACCACATTCACCTCAACGTTAACAGCAGACGCATATCTGTAATTGCCGAGCCACGGTACAAGCTTAATTTCTCGTGTTTCGCCTGCCGCGTTGTCCTCTCCGCATATCGATACCTCCGTATTGACTTGCCAATCATCACCAAAATAATAACCAACTGGAATACCCGGAATCGGGATTAAAAACCATTCAGTCGGAGTAAGTAGTTCCCCGCTTTGTTTAAAATATCTATTGAAGGATCCTGCAATATACACGTTACTGTGATTAAATGCTTGCCAACCTATAAACATCCATCCCCATCGATAAGTCGGTGCCTCCGTAAGTCCGATACTAAAGGTCCCCGTCCCTCTGCGGCCCCGATTCGGGCCAGCCTCGTTGCACGATCCTTCATACACTGTCAACGTAGTCGGGCTTACAACCAGTTCTCCTCCGGCCTTCTTACCCTTTGCCGCCAAGGTCAGCGCCCCACCTTCATCGTCAAAATCGGTATCTGTCACCGCTGACATCGGCTGAGGCATGCTTTGGTTCCCGACTGACAGCGACGGTGGGATATCCGTGCCCGAACGACCCGAAATCCCTACTATCTCAACATTGGCCACAGGCTGCGCCATTGGCATCACATCAATCGCCTCCATTCCCCCATCGGTCATGGCTACCGGTACATCAATCCCTGGAAATGCTACGATGCCTGCTTCATTGGCAATGACACATATATTCGTGCTGACGGAACCGGGGAGTGGATAGGTACTGCCCGAAAAGCCTGCGGTTAGGTTGATGGGGTCCATTTCAATTAGCAGACCTTGACATCCACCCGTATTATCGGAATCAGCTCCTATGTTGATCATTATGTCCACTCCTTCAGTCCAATTGCTCTGATCAATTACGGCTTGGCTTGGCTTATAGCTGACCCCTAGATCAGTACTTCCTGGTAATAGCAGCCTAAATCCACCGTTACTTCGAAAATCCTGCGTGTTCTGATCATTCGGATCAGGCTTCACATTGACGGTTACTGATGTGCCCTTCAGAATATACCAGCTGTTTCCCTCTGCAAACGAGGGAAGCGTAAGTGCTGGAGGAGCAACGATAATTCTCGGAACCTTTTGCCCAAGGGCCACAGCTGCCAGGCAAATGGCAGTGAGGCCCAGCATCAGCACAGCCTTGCCGGGGCAGATCTTGAGGCGGATAACTCCTAATCCGGGCATCCACTTCAACAGTAAGAAAGCAGGTGCGGAAATTCTCATCTCAAGTACAGGTTTTGCATCAATCCTTACCCCATTTGCCCCTCACCTGATCCGCAGCATGCGCCGCGTAAGTGAAGTCGTTCGGGCCTCAAGCGTGCAAGGGTACAGGCCGCTGCCGGATCAGGCGGCCCGGTCAGAGCGAACTCGGCCCGAGTGGGAATCAGGGGGTAATCCGCCAAAGTCGTGTGGCCGATCACCAGCTGAATGTCGCGAAGACGAATCCCACTGCCGGAACTGCGGTCGTGGATTACCGGGCTGTCGTCACGCTCACCGACGGAGGGTGCCGCGGTATGGAGGTCAGGATCGGAGCCGGGCTCCTCTACGCCCAATCGGGCCATGTCAACTGTGCTGCCGCCCTTCCAGCGGCTCACAGGGCCGGATTCTTCGCCGGCGCAGCAGCATCGCGAACAAGTCTGCTTCGCTTTACTTAGGCCTACCGCATCCATCCGAAAGAAAATCGGGGGGGGGGTAAAGCCTATCAGCGGCCCTTGCTCCTGCAGCCGCTGACTGCTTGCGGGCTGACCGCAATTGGACCTTATACGGGCGCGTGCCGTCGGCTGTGAACCTCACATGAAGCGATTGTGGGTGTTGCATAGCGAGAGGTTAAGCAACAAGTCCTTCTGCAATATAAGCACTCAAACGACCCAATGCAAACAAAAAAGAGGCAAAATTCTGGATTGTCCATGACGATTCGGAATTTCCCGGAATCTGCGCCAAGAATAGAAGCGCCTTCCGAACCCTGCCCTGTCCCAACTATATCATTTGGACTTCGGCTACAATACGAGCATTTTGCGGTCTCAGGCTGGTGTTCGGTCGGATACCGACCAACAGATTTGGGGCAATTTCGGGAATCAGAAGGCTGCCTTGTGAAGTGCGAAACGCAATACCCCTAAAACTGGCATTTGGGGTGCCGACGGATAAAGAATTCGTGAAGGGGTGGCGTTCGGCCCAGGTAATGACGATAATAGGTGTGTTCAAAAACCGGATTATCCATGGCTAAGAGCAGGCTGGATCAGGGTTGGGGTTAAACTTGAGGCATCTGCTATGGCGGCCGCGGCCGTCGCATCCGATCATAGAGCGCCAATCGTTCATAGGAGATCGCCTACCATTGCAGCGCGGTATAGCCTCTCCACATGATTTCATGACCCGGCAGGGGATCGTGCTTTGGGTTCAGATAGCCTCCCATCATCGCCATCAATAGCAGAGCGGATGCCAGATCAGT
>JAPPNA010000179.1 GCA_028873925.1 Bacteroidota bacterium
GGCGAAACGTGAAATAGGCAAAACCCCGTGATTCACGCGTTTTGCAAGAGCTTCAGTTGGTATCTCTGTAGTCTATGCCCGCACCAGGAATAACCGAGCTCATTAAGCCCTACGAAGCAGACGACTTCAATGATCGGGGCGCTGCACAATATTTTCACGGCCGGGAAGAACATCGGCGCAAGTTCGCCCGATTGCTTCGTGGGGCCGCGCGGGACGCTGGCAATGGCACTGCGATTTTGATCCAAGGCCCGCCAGGGGTTGGCAAGACTGCGCTGCTTTTTAAGTTGGAGGAGGATGCGGAGGCGCTCGGGTGGCGGGTGGTCAAGATTGAACCCGAAGCGCTTAAGTCCCCCGCCGGTATGGCTGAGGCTTTAGGCACGGCCCACATTGAGAGTAGAGCTAAGTCCCATCGTGCGGATGCCAAATTCCTTTCAGCGCGGCAGGAGAAACAAATCGTCGGCATCCAGTCTGTAGTGGGTATACTGCGAGACCAATTGCGTCGTAAGGACAAGATTGTTCTGGTACTGGATGAGGGGCAGCACTTGGCCGAGCCCAGTTCAGATGATGCGATGGCCTCCATTAGGGCCGCGCTGAATTCCATCATAAACGGAAGCACGCGGCGGAAAGTCGTCCTGTTGATCGGCGGACTCAGCCATACCTGGACTGAGCTGCGCAAGCGGGGAGTGTCGCGGTTGAGGCGCGGGTGCGTGGGCAATTTGAAGCGGGTTGCGGGCGATACCGCGAATAGGATTGTACATGACTGGCTGGTAGAGATAGGATGTTCTCCGCAACACCTGGAAACATGGCAATCTGTGCTTGTTCGCGCGTCGGACAATTGGCCGCAGCACATTATGTGCTGCGTGGCGGGGGCCATCGAGCACTTCGTGGAACATGGGGACACCCCCACGGAAGCTGCGATTCAGTCTGTGCTTGATTCTGCGACTAAGGATAAGCGCGCCTTCTACGAGGAGCGCGTAGACGGACTGCCAACGGATGATGTTGCATTATTAGGCATGCTCGTTGGGGCTTGTGGGTTTGGCGAGGAGTTTGGCACGGGAGAATTGATAGAGGTGCTGCGCATTCGCTCACGGGATGGTGATGTATCCGCGGGGATAAGCCTTGAGTTAATGGTGGCGCAAGGTGTCTTGGCCAATAGGCGTGGAGGTGCCTATTTTGTTCCAGTCCCAACTATGGAGCGGCATCTTGTTGCTCAGGCCATCGACCATACGGTTCGTACGCCCGTTCATGCCCGCGACCTTTGGGAAAAAGTGCGTGAATTGATTCTGAGCAAACGAGGGCGAGTAAGGGGGGACGTACAGAAGCAGCTGCAGGAGCACTTCATCAATGTGGAAGTGTGAGCGAGCGGCAACTTGGTGATTCGGACGGATCCGTTTGAGTTAAACTGTTCGCCGCTAACGGTCAACCGATGACGCCCCACGCACTATAGAGGATCAAATCGGGGACAACTCACCGGCCAACCGATCTGCATCATTGGGGTCTGACTCACTTACAGTCGCATCAGCAGGAGATGCGCTTCCAAGGGGTCCCCTGGAGTTGCCGTTATGCGCTCTCCGGGATGGGAGGCAATCCCCTCCCTTCTTGCAGAAGTGGTCCCCCAGACTGGCTTGGACGAAACGCCATATGCCTGGCTTTGGGACTCAGGGGCGGCATTGCCATGCCGTGGCGGGCCCGTTGCGGCCTGTGGGAGACACTATTCGTCGGGCAATTCGCAACCTTGCGTTTGTCTACGGGTTCGGAGAGACTCCCAGAATCATTTCGCCAAATCAGGTCTGATCTTTCAAAACGATCGGTCAAATGATTTTATGGCTGAACTCCTCATAGACTACGCAACCAGGTATGTTCGTACCTTAGTGGCAGTATCATTCTCGCAGGAGGAGTTCCAGATGGCTTTTGACACTTTGGATGAATTGCGCACCCTCTACCGCCCGCCTGCGCCGCGGGCAGAGCTTAAGGTACTGGATCGCTTGGACGAGCACTGTCGCAGGTTTATAGCACTTTCTCCGTTCTATGTCATCGGTTCCGCATGTGCTGATGGACGAGCGGATGTCTCACCGCGTGGTGATCCTCCGGGCTCGTTGGCGCTTATTCCAGACGATAGGACGCTTCTGCTGCCGGACCGGCCGGGCAACCGCCAAGTGGATACATTGATGAACTTGGTGGAGCGGCCATATGTGGGACTGCTGTTTTTCATTCCGGGCTTCACCGAAACGCTGCGCGTCAACGGCCGGGCCGAGATTTCAATCGATCCAGATCTGCTTGAGCTGCTATCGATCAAGGGTAAGCCACCGATCTCTATCCTCAAGGTATCGGTTGAGGAAGCGTTCCTCCATTGCTCCAAAGCGCTCATTCGGGCAAAGCTCTGGGATTCCAAAGCCCAAGTTGAACGTTCCTGCTATCCTTCCTACGGGCAGGTTCTGGCAGACCAGATTGCTGGTGCGGATGCAGCCGAGATTGATGCTGGCGAGGAAGAAAGCGCGCGGACCGAACTCTATTGATGGCGTTGTTTGCTGTGAGAGACTCGGGCTGTGATTCTTATCTGTGGCTGGAGGTTTTGCCGGACCGTTGTTTCAGTAAGCCTTATTCAAGTGAGTTGCCGTCCGGCCGATGAAGGCACCCATAGATGGCATATGCGCATCAAAGCCGCCCAACTTGGTATCTGACATCGGAGCGCCTTGCTCTGCCCAAACTGAACGACTTAACCCTGGCCGCCCCCCGCCCTGCGGACTTCTGCCCCGAACCAGTTTGCTCCCCGCCTAATCGGAACTCAAGACTTGAAGGCCTGTGTGGCCGTCTCTCTTGAATTCACTAGTCGACTTCAATGGGATCACTTTTCCAGTTCACTGGAATATGCATTTTGCCCAAGAGCCCCCCAAGCACTGCCAGAAACAGCTGAGAACACCCAGAATTTACGAATCACTTCACAACCGGGGCCCAAGCCACCGATTTTATGTGGAACAGCCCCCAGCGTGGGGAGCGGGTGTCGTGACATGCCGCTCGTCCGCCCGTTCCTCACCATGGTCGAAGTGTCCCCTGCAGTTCGAGGGCATATTCGGGATCGCCACCGCCAATCTCGTCCCGTATGCCGTTAATTTCCAGTGTGGCGTTCTGCCCCAAGAGGATGCGCACGCCTGCCCGCCAAGTCTGCTCACCACCCTCTGCTACGGTGAGCCGCGTATACGGTGTTGCCACGCCATGCCCGGCGGAGAAGTTGAACCCGTAGCCGGTTTCCGTTTCCACTAGGCGCGTCGCAGCCCCAAGCATTCCAAAGGGGGCTCGCACTCCCGACCATGACCAGAGCTGATCCACTGTGTTTGAGGCCGTGCCGACAGAAGGTGTCAAGCTAAGCGAAAGTCCCCGCCTTGCGGCCCCGGGATCGAGATGGACGTACCCGCTCACCCCCCATTCTTCATAGCCGGATGCCTGATGGGCGACCAGGAATCGTGTGGAGGCCTCTACGGTCAGGCCCAACGAGGCATCTATATAGCCAATGCCACCGCCGAGCGCGACACCCAACCCCGTTGCGGAGGCACCGCCATCATGGCGAAGCCCAAGGTCAAGATCCAAGGCGAGCGCCGTACCTTCGCCGACTTGGAATGAGCGCCTGCTCTCAAGCATGAGGCGGATTCGGCTTGCATCCGCCTGGGTCGCCGCCGTGTTCTTCGCCTTCTCCGCTGCTATCCTGGTCAGGAACGCATCTGTCCGTAGAGAGAGATCCATCCAACTGCCCTTGCTCGCCTGCTTTAGTTTCCCGCGCAAGCCCACAGCGCCGAGACGCATTGATACGTCGGTGCGAATCGGCATGCCGCCACGTCGGCCGTTTAGCACTTGGTTGATGGTCATGTCACCCACACCGTAACCGACCAGACCTAAGGCCTGCACTCGTTCGTTGAGACTAACGCGCACATAGGGGTGCACGCCCGTTACCGTACTTCTGACCGTCCCCTCATCGAGCTCAAATTTCGCAAACTCTCCCACGCCCCTGCTTACAGAGAGTGCCACGCCAGCCAACCAGCGTCCCATGGTGGCATCTGTGCCCAGCACGCCGGTCACAACATCACCATCAAGTCCGAGCCCGCCCTCCACTGCCTTGAAACCGCTCGCTGATGCTCGGCCCCAGGCTGTCCATACGGGGCCACCCAGGTCGCCTTTACGGGTAGCCACATGAAAATCACTGGAAAGCAAGAGATCACGCTCCTGCATCGGGTGCGACTCCACGCCGCCCAGCAGGTCACCCCCGATGCCGCGGCGGTTCACAGGCCAAGCCACCGCCCAACCATTTTTCCCGGAATTGCCGATGCGTTGTCCGCCGAATGTAAGGCGAGAGTTCGCCGGCGGCTCGGTTAGGCGGCCTGCCACTGCATCCGTGACATGGTCTGCCACCATGCGCCCAAAGTGCGAGAGCCACATCTTCTGCAACGGATCGCTGTTCTTAATCGTTCCCACGCCCTCAGCGTCCGCGATACGTGCTCCCGTAGCATTGGCGAGGAGCAGGACCAAAGTCTCTTCGCCCTCGTCAATCACATCGTCTAGAACTGTGACGCTTATTGACTTCAACCGTTCGCCAGGTGCGAAGGTGAGTGTTCCAGACACGGCGATGTAGTCTTGCCCAGCCACGGCCGTGCCATCGGAAGTCGCGTAGTCCACCATCACCGTTCCAGACACTGCTCGGCCGAGTGTCACTTCAAACTTAAGCTGCGCATCTGGCATTTCGTACACATGTGCGTCCGCCACCGCGAGCATAGGTGTTGAATCGTCCATTTTGGAAGCGTTACTCCCGCCGGTGCTTACATTCACACGGTTTGTGTATGAGTCGGCAATCGACTCGTGGTCAAGCACGGCATCGTAGGCTGGGTCGGACGATCCGACCAACCGGATCGTCCCGCCGTTGAGTTCCAATGCATTCGCCGCTATGCTCATGCCATCAGTGTCAAGATCAGCCATCTGTACCGTGTAGGAGAATTCTGCCGAATGAACAGCGCTGGCGGCTCCGGTGATGGCGTAACGGGTCTCGGTGCCAATGGTGAGCCCCACGCGCGGGGTACCGGTCACATCCACTGCTCGGTTGAATCCGATCCGTACCGTGATCATGTCACCGGTTTCGTACACGCCGCTGGACGGGGTATTAGTAATGCGGATGCTTGACACCTTGGGCGCACCCTTGATACTGCCATCTACCTTGCGGCTCGCTTGGGTGGGGACTTCGGCGTGGTCCAGCACCGCGTTAATGGATGAGTCCCATTCAAGGTGGATGCTGCCACCATTGACCATCAACGCGTTCGCCGGGATACTCACGCCATCCGCATCCAGGTCTCCCGCCTGTATTGTGTAGGCGAAGATCAGCCATCTGCCGGTCCAAAAAACACTGTTAAAGTCGGCCTGCCGGAGGTTACTCCCTATCTGGATTCCGATCTGCGGCGTTCCGGTCACGGCGATATCATTGTTGAAGCTAACCCCCACCCAAATGCGTTCGCCGAGGCTGTAAGTATTATTGGCTGCAGGGAGAGGATTCAACAGAGCCACGCTCGTCGCCATAGGCGATGTGCTGACGAGGCTCCCGTTCACCTTGTGGTTGTCGTGTCCAGGGTCGCTGCTGTCCCATCCCGATACCTGAGCTACCAACACCTTCTGGGCGCTCGGCTGCGCCCTCAGAAAGATGTCTCCGCCGTTGAGATCCAGTGCGTTCACGGCGATGTCAATGCCATCCGTGTCTAGATCGTCCGCCTGCACATTGTACTTGAAGAACGCGTCAGTGCCGTTGCTGGTGACTCTGACGAATACGGCGTGCCGGGTCCTGGTGCCGATGGTTATCGCCACCCGCGGCATCCCTATCACACCAACCTGTCCGTCAAAATGTGCTGTAACAATAATGGTCTCACCGTGGCGGTAGGTATCCCCTTGCACTGGATAGCCTGCGCCAGGATTTACATAAAAAGTCCGAAGAGTCAAAATCGGGGCCAGTGTTCCATCTACCTTATGCCCGGGGCCGCCGATAACGGCATCGTGGGCCAGATTGGCGTTCGCGGTGGCATTGTTGATGAGGGTGATGGTGCCTCCATTGAGCTGCAGCGCATTTGCCGGGATGTCCGCTCCGTCCGTGTCCATATCGCTCGCCTGCACCGTATATACAAAACGTAGTGCTTTTGTTGAGCCAGGCTGATACCCTTCCATTACGGCGTACCGGGTCGCGGTGCCGATAGTGAGCGCCACGCGCGGCATGCCCGACACGTCAACCCGATAATCAAAGCCGACATCCACGACGATCTTCTCCCCCGCGCTATAGGTCCCCGTATTCATTCCGGGGTCGCGATGATTCGGCGAAGTCGCAAATCGGACCCACAGGGCTTCAGGGGTAGGCACCATGGAACCATCCACCTTGTGCCTGGGGGAGGCGGCGATTGCTGAATGAGTCAGGTCGGCTCCAACGTCGGAATCGCTCGCGTCATTGATGGTCCCCTCATTGAGACGCACTGAGTTTGCCGAGATGCTGATTCCGTCCGTGTCCGCATCGTCCGACTGCACCGTGTAATTAAACATAAGGACCGACTCGCGAACACCGCCTGAGTTTCCGACAGATATTAAGCCCGCGTTGCGGACATTATTTCCTATCTGCAGCGCGAGTTGAGGCCGTCCGGTGATCCGTAAGCTTCGGTTGAAAAAGACTTGCACTGCAATCACAGCCTCCCGGAGATAGGTACCGCCCTGCGCGGTTAAATTCAATGGGTTGGAATGAATTGTAATCTTGGTGATCTCGGGAGAGGCATCCCTGAAGTTTATGGTCAGATCATTCCTGGTCGAACCGGACACGCCACTGGCTGGCCCGGTAGTGAACGCGCCATCGCTGAAGGTGACAGTGAGGTTACTCACATCGTTAGCGTTGGCATGCACATTGGCGGTCCCCGTCA
>JAPPNA010000063.1 GCA_028873925.1 Bacteroidota bacterium
AGTCGGTCCGTGTAGGAGGTGGACCTGTTACGGCCGAGAGTAGTGGACTACTCTCGAACGTCATGCGTGGGAGCGCGACCCGAGGGAGGAGCCGGATGCATTAGCGCGCACGTCCGGATCTGTGCGGCCCCCCCCCCCCGGGGAAACCCGGGGGCTACTGCGATGAAGCCGGGCGACAGCGGCCCCATCATCATGTGACACCCCAAGTGCCAGTTTCAGGGGTGTTGCGATTCACAGTTCACAAGGCACCCCTTCCGCGGATCTGCCGGGCGGACTTACGTCAATTACGACAATTGCGATCTTGGCCCGATGTTCGGCAGAGATTCCCGCCTTAAGCTGCCGCTTCAAGGCATCCGGCGTTGCGGGTGGGTGCCCTCCAAGGGGCGGATACATGAAATCACACCCGTACCAAAGCACCACATAAATGCCGTAACCGGCAGCCTTCGGTTCCCGCGCGGACAAGGTCACCAGCTTCTCCTCTACCGCCCGCCAGGCTTGAGGATGCATATTCCGATTAATCACAACCGGGACTGCCAGGTCAGGGCCGACCCTGACTTGAATATCGGCTCCATTACGATCTCCAGGGGTTGGATCCACGGCCACTCCGTAGGGCTCCAGTAACAGTGTTAGTTCCGATCGGAGCCTGCGCACGCAATCGTGTTCGGTCCGGGGAACATCCAAACCCCACTTATCCAGAGCGCTGTTCCAGTACTCGCGCCAGTCGCTTGTAGCGTCATTTCTGATGTGGATGGCCAAGTGCTCAAGTATGTCCACGACCAGCGCAGTCATATCGGCGGCACCGGCCGGCTGGCTGCCGCTCAGTACCGCTTGAATTTGCGCCACGGAAAACGTTTCGTGCATGGCCGCGCGATGCGCGCGGCCATGCTCCAATTGGGCCGATTCAAGCATAGGCAGCCATTGATTCAGGTCGGGATCAGAGAAGAGTGATTCCAACGCGCGGGCAGCTTCATCGCCCTCATGATCGGCCAGGTTCTGTATGCATGACGCGACCAGTTGTCGACTACCGTGCTGGACCATCCGGTTATGCCCAATGCGGCCATGTGTATCCGGGTGACTGATTGGCCGGAGATGCTTGCCCAGCATCCTAATCATCCGTGCTAAGTCTTTCCCCGACCACTCGGCAAGGTGGAGCAATTTCTGCAGTCGCGGTGGGTGCGAATTAAAGAAGCTGCACAGATGACGGACTCGAACCGGGGAACCCGGCTCAAGGAATCCTTCCAGGGCGGACACACAATGCTCTCGGGCGACGAACAGGCCTGCGCAAAGCCAGTGTGCGCGCTGCGCCAGGTCAAGGCTCTTACGCCGCAGGCGTTTCAATACAAGGATTCGGAGCTCAACTGTGGACATGCCGCCGGTACTGACAGCGGCCCAGAGGACTGCGCGGAGGGATTCAACCTGCGCCCGCGTACATCGCGATGGAAATACGGTAAACATTCGTCGTAAAGCGAGGGCTGCCACAGAGTTGTATTCCGGCTTATGGCCCAGGTCAAACAGGTACTGATCCGGTGAGGCTTTTTTGCGGACCTGAGCGTTATGGATCCTGACGAGCGCATCCGCTACAGCCTTAGGATGCCGGCTCAGTGCACGCTGGAACCAGGCCGGGCCGGCTTCCATCCCCGCTTGTACAATCAGCCCGAGCCTTCCGGGATACCTGCGGGCAGGCAGTCTTGCAACAAAATGAAACCCCAGTGCACGCCGTCGCCCTCTCCCGTCAAGGTGATCGAGGGGATCGCTGGAATCGCGCTCCACTTCCTCCATGCCAGCAAGGAACGGCAGGGCATACAGCGAAAACCTGTTATTCTCATGGAGCTCGGCTATCTGCTCAAGATCCGGCAAGTCATCACGGGTCAGCAGGCTGCGCAGTCCGGCCAATGCAGCTTCCACAAGTGCCGGGTCATCATCCAATCTCCTGTTGAGCCGCGCAATCGGGTCATCTGCCGAACCTATTTCCGCGAGGCCATCCAGGTACTCCTGGGCGAGTGTGTGGAGCAGGGCGGGCTTGCAGCGTCCTTGGGCTAAGTCCGCTTTCTGCTGCCGAATCGCCGCCAACTCCGCCTGATGCCGTTTCTGGAAGCCACTGAGTGATGCCGCCACACGCTGCCGTTCTTCTTCCAGCTCTGCCTCAAACTGCTGCTCGGCCGCAATTCGTTGTTCGTGCCACAGAAGCAGTTCAGGTGAGTCATGCGCGGCCGTGGCAATTTGGTCATCGGATAGCGGAGCCTCCCATCCTTCGTGCGACCAAACGGACCAGTGGGCGAGTTCTTTAGCGATCGCTGGCTGCGTATCCCAAAGCTCAGCCGCGCGCGAAAGGCACCATTCACGAAAACCGGATGGTGCTTGTGATCCCGCGAACTTACAGCCGATCGCAAAGGTCAGCGTCTTTTGTCCAATCTTGGACTGCTTCGCTGCAAGGCCATACTCAATGAGTTCATATTGGATGCGCCGGTGTGACCGAAGCCAGTCTCTGATGGGCTTGTCGTCTTCCAGCCGGAAAAGCCGATGATCGCGACAATGAGCCGGCACCAGGTGAGATCGCCCTATGTCATATTCAAGCAGCTCAAACCAGCGGTAGATAGCCGGGGTGGACATTTCATCGCCGGATATCTCAAGCCCTTTGGCCAAAAGCTTGAGCACGACGGGCTCCTGCCCGTGTTTGGCCAGCTTCGGAATGATGGCGGCCGCATGGTCGCATAGCGAGTCTAGCAGTGCTCCAACCTGCTCTCCGCCAGACTGATCTGCCAAGTTAGTCCAAAATTTCTCAAATGCGTCGTACTGTGCAATGGCTCCGTGCGGAGTTGCATCCAGGAAATCCCAGACTTTTTTCGGCTGTAGATCGCCCGGATAGAGCTGGGTTAGAATTGTGCCCAGCAGTTTATTCCTTTTGTCCGGCAGCAGTCCGTCCAGAATGCTCCTGGCGAGTCTGAGCATTATGCGGGCATGCGCAGGTCCCTTGGCGAGGAGATGGTTCAGTATACTGACGGCATTGCAGCGGATTTCGTCCCACCAGGATGCATCGCGGATCAAACCCAGCAGCGCTTCACATTCAGCGTTCGGCGGTTCAATGGGTGGTCCGTGACTGGTTAAATAGCCCAAGAGCAAGTGCCGCACGAGATGTTGCCGGGCATCCGTGCGGATGTCAGATTCGGTCAGCACCCGGATAGCCATCAAATCCTGGCGGCCGGACAAGGCCCCCAGGGAGAGCCGAGATGGTGACCCCCGACTGAGTTCGGGGTGTTGTTCAAGATTCTCCAAGAGTTCTTTTCGCTCCGCAGCCCCCAAATTGGTGGCATCTCCAAAGAAGGCTATCGCAATTGGATCAGCACGAATCAGAATCCTTCTGGCATTGGCGTTAAGGGACGCGAGCCAGGCGGCAAGCCTCCGAACATGGGTTAGGGGAACGGCATCATGCCCCATGAGCAGCGACAGCACACGCCGGAGGGTAACCCCCTCACAATTGCGGATTCTGCTGTTGAGAAATTTCGCGCCGAGAAATTCGGCGACGAACCGGTCCGTCGCAACCGGCCCCTTGAATAGGCGTGACTTCAGGGCCCTACGATGGGCCTCACTACCATTTACTTCTTCCAGGGACAGCATGTCGCGGTCTCCAGCAGCGGCCTCAGTCCAGCCTGCTTTGCCAGTGATCAGCATTAAGGCGAACAATTCACCGGCCGCATCAAGTACTGCTTCCTCAGAAGGTCCGCTGTGACGATCACCCAGGTGCGTAGCAATTCGTTCCTGCAGCAGTATCCTGCAGGATGTCTCAAATGCCGCGGTGGGGCTGCTTGGCCAGCCATCGGCCTCAACGGACTTAAGCACCCTTTCAAGCATTTGGGGATTCCATAGCAAGGGGTTCAGCCCATGGTCCAAGGCCTTGAGCATGAATGCGCTGGCATCTTCATTCCGGCTGGCCACGATCTGCCTCACATCCTCGTTTGACAACGTATTGAGCTGCAGAATCGGAATTTGCGCTGCGCCTGCATGAAATGCAGGCACCAGGCCGTCTTCCCGATCCGGCCAGGTGCTCAAGCGGCAGGACAGGCGAAATGGGGGATTGCCCAGCAATGCGAGTCCCTTCAAGACCATGTTCAGGGCTCCCCCCGGATCGGAGGTACGGATTGCGTCCAGTCCGTCAATAAAGAGCGGACCTTCGCCGCGATAGTCTTCCATCACGCCTCTGATGAACTGCTGTGCCGTAACGGGCTTGGGCGAGTTTGTCCTGCGGGCCTCTACCATAAAGGCCGTGCTTTTGCCAAGGCCGGGCTCACCCAGCAGGACATAGCTGTGATCTGACCGAAGGTCAGCCAGTGATAACCCATCGCGTACGTACCGCTTGTCGCTTTTCGGGCTGATCAGGCTGACTGTTCTCTCTACCCGCAGCGTCATGTCTGATCCAGCCAATAGTCGGCGTTGTGTGACAGGAATTCGCGGAGCGGGATACCGCCATTGCCGACAACGGCCGTTTTGGCGTGGCCGAAGCGTTCGGCAAAGGCGCTGAGTCCAGAGTGTCCGCTGGGCTTACCACTCTTAACCTCAATTCCGAGCAATTGGGGTCCACGAACCAACACAAAATCCACCTCATGGGGGTTCTTGCGCCAGAATTTAAGCTCCGTTCCTCTTTGACGGGTGTTGTACAGGTGGGCACCCGCCGTGCTCTCAACGAGCCTTCCCCAGTAGGATCGGTCCGCCTGCGCCTGCTCAAACATATATCCAGACTCCACCGTGATCAGAGCGGTATTGAGCGCGATGAGCTTGGGAGCAGAGGCTTTTCCTGTATGAGGCGAAGGGGTATATCGGTCCAGGGCGGCAACCAGTCCTGCATCGCCAATCAGGTTAAGATATCGGGTGATCGCCGAATGGCTGCCACTGAGCCGGCCGCGGAGCTTGTTGAGGGACATGATTCGGCCGGAATACTGTGGGGTCAGACGGATCAATTGCCGCAGCATCTCTGGACTATCAATGCGCGTAAGCCCGATGATATCACGGTTCATGGCTGGCTCAATGATTGAGCCTCCAACATAGTTTTGCCAATCGGAGTGACCATCTGGACCGCTCGTCATCGCACCGGGATAGCCGCCGAAGAAGATGTACTGTTCCAGCGTAAGTCCGAATGCAGCGGTCATTTCCTGATAGGACCAGTGCGTGACAGGAATCGGGTAATGCCGGCCGGCCAGGCTCTCGCTCAGCCCCGTGAGCAGTTGCCAGGGAGCCGACCCCACGATTACCACGCGGAGAGGGCACTGAAAACGCTGATCCCGATCCCAGAGTCCCTTTACGGTTCGCGACCAGCCCGCCACAGACTGAATCTCGTCAAGCACCAGGATCAGGTCCTTCTCCCCCCGAAGCGCCTCTCGGCGGGCGCTTTCCCACAGCTCAGTTAGCCACTGCCGGTCGGGCACGGCCTCCATCGGGACTGCGTCGGGACCTGTGGACCCCTCTTTTGAATAGGAATCAGGTGGCGTGGGATCATCCAGTGGGACATACCAGCACTGATGTCCACCGGCGGTCAGTGCTGAGCGGACCTGCCGCGCGATCGTGGTTTTGCCGGTCTGCCTCGGACCGGTGACAGCGAGGATCCGTCTTGATGTGGGATCCTGCAGCTTCTCAATGATGCGCCGCACATGCGGGCGTGCATAGACTGTCATATCGCAAAGGTACTACAATGAAGAAACTGTTACAAGAGCGTACCTTTTCGGTTCCCAGTGGCTGCACGCGGGCCGGTTACGCATCGGTGCCTCCCGAAATGCCCCGGGAGGTCGGTCGCCGAATCAGCATCCATCCCATTTTCTGCACGGACGAGGCATCCCGAGGGAAGGTGGGTAGGCCAATTGCCCCAGGCACTTCCACGCTCAACACGCCAGGCCGGACAGAACTTTCAGTTGGGATGGCTGCCCGGTTATGCTGCGCTCGTTGTGCCATATGCCCCCGGAGTATCCGATCTGAAATCCGCACCCGTGTCCGCCCGAAAAAGAGAGGGTTGGCCGCCTATAAGGGGGCTTTCCGGGCAATCCTAAGCGGTTTGCGTGACTGAGTAGGGCGATTGGGGGTGTGTTTGGAGGCAGCCTGAAGCCGGGGTCGGTGGCGGTGCGTCAGGCTAACTGACAGAATACAGCGGGTGCAAGTCCCGTGTTATGAAGATTCAACCAGTCACATATCTCCGCGAGTCATGCGCGGTCACTCGTGAGGGTGGTCGTGAAGCGTTGACAGCGGCGCGTGTGGCCAGGGCTAATGAGCATCGAAAGAATCGTCGTCCAGATTGCCGAGGTTTTCACCTATGCCGAAGGCAACACGCCGGCCATCGCTATGGTGAGAGGGCAGGCGGATCTGCGGTGTCTAAGAACCCATGGACGCACGTACGTATTCTGTCGGGACCTGAGAGGGCTTCGTCTCGCCCTGAGATCGTGCAGGGACGCGAAGGGGCGGCACGCAAGTGCTGTAGCCGGAGATGAACGAGGCGGAGCAGTCAGATGAGGCCATAGTAGCGATGAGCGTTGCGAACAACGAGCGATCGGCGGAGCAGCGGGAGCGAAGGGCCTCAGCCGAGGGGAAATCGGAAGGCACTCACATACACCAGGCGCAGGATTGGGATCGTGTGTACCAGAGTATCGACCGGTTACGGCAATTCGTTAAGCGGAACCCCAAGGAGAAACTCACCACGCTTCTGCACCATGTTAATGTGGATTCACTGCGGGCGGCTTTCTTCGCGCTGAGGCGCGATGCGGCTCCCGGGGTGGATGGCGTGACATGGACAGCGTACGCGGAGAGACTGGAAAGCCATCTGGCGGACCTGTGCGACCGTGTACACAGCGGGGCGTACCGGGCGACCCCAAGCCGGCGGG
>JAPPNA010000128.1 GCA_028873925.1 Bacteroidota bacterium
TGCGAAACGTGAAATAGGCAAAACCCCGTGATTCACGCGTTTTGCAAGAGCTTCAACAGGTCATGGAAATGTTGAACGATAAGCTGCCTGTGCTGCCTGTTCCATCCGAGGCTGAGCAGGCACCTGTGAACTTTCGGGCTTCGGCATCAAACCGTGACCTTTGGGCAGCTACGGCTTCGTAAACCCTTCATTCAGGAAATACCGCCATCTGAGGCAAACGGCGTGCTACAGACCTGGACCAGAAGCGATCAGGGCCAGTACAGCTATCACTGCCGCAAGAATCACGATTGAGTTAGAGCAGCCCGAATTAGAGCTTTGCCGCCGCTGCTGGCGCGTGTACTCCTGAAGTTGTGCCGTGACAAAATGGTCTCTTGCTCCCTTGACATTTCGGGCAAGAAACTCAGCGCACTGGTGACTAATGGGAAACGAGTCATTACCCGCACCATCGACATCAAACAATTCATCCACGGCGAGAATGGACTCTGCGGCCTTGCGGGCCATGGATTCGTCCTGTGATCCGTTGTACGCCGACACGAGTATGGCTGTTAAGGCCGTGCATATCGCAGAACTGCCAGCAACCATCTCCTCGTCGGATCGAAACTCTGGTCCAAAAGCCCGGACTCCCCGATCCCGCAAAGCACTCAACAGGTTGATCACAGAGTCTTTGCGACTGGTTGACTTCCCTATGGCACGCTGGACGAAAGCTATTTTGGGACGCGGACCTGTTTTGGCATCAAGCTGATCCTGGGCGCGGCCAATCCACTCATTAAGCGCAGAGCGAACTTGCTTCAGCACTTTATCCCTTTGTTGCTCCGCTTTGATGGCTTTCAGAGCTTCAAGGTTATCCTGCACATTCGTCTGCGTGGCCACGCCGCAGGCCACATCGGCAGCAAAATTCACGATGGCAAGGGATTCATTGATAACGCGGCTGTTCGCTCCACCCCGTCTTGCATGGTGATTGTGGTAGTCTCGTGCAGCATCCTGTAGCTCGTTCGCAATACGGTCCGCCAGGGAGCTGTAAGCGAAGTCATCCCTTGAGATGATATCGGCGAGTTCAGCAAGCTGCACGCGGGCAATTTGCATCAATTGCTGACCGGCCGCCAACGCCTTTGACGGATCATTCTTGTACGCAGACGCACATTGACGAACGGCGCGCTCAAGTTCCTGTCTTGGCCCGCGGGCGAATCGATGCCTGACTGCCTCTCCGCGAGCGCCGCAGGAATTCAACACGGACAACAATGTTTGCACAGGCAACTCCAGCCCGTGCGACTCCACTTCCGCTTTGAACAGTTCCAATGATTCGGCAAAAATGGCTGTAATCTCGTCGGAGTCTCGAACCGCAATCTCGTCACTGAATAACATGCAGAACGACGACAGATCTGCGCCCGGGAGGCCGCCGATTAAGCGCGCCTTTGCCCGGAGCCCCCGCAACAGGTAGTCCTGCCGGTCAGCACGGCTGATGGCGACAGCTTGGCGAGACGGCCGGTCGACCAGTGCAATCAACAGGGCCAGCGTCCCAAAATTACTGATCCCTGACGCGTACCGGATCGCAATTGAGCTGTCTTCAAATTGTTGCCAAATAGCCAGTGCACCACGCCAGTCGCCTTCATGCAGCAGGTTCAGGCATTTGTCGTCAGTCTTTCCACCTTGCGTAAACCAGAACAGTCCAGGTCCGATTCGGCTCCGGCCATCCTGAATTACGGTGAGTGCACGGTTGGCCGTTATCTCATTGCGTCGACAACCCGGAAAGTACAGATCATTCTCAAATATAAGCGGCTTTCCCACCTCGAGATACCGCTTGATCTGAGACTCTCGCCGAGCCTCCGCCCGCTTGCCACAATTCGCAGCCAGACCAAGAATATGGAACGGATTATTGAGGATCATTCCGATTCAGATCCAACCGAATGTCGGGCGACGAAGCGGCGGCATCCGCAAATGGCCATTCGGACCGCGCTGAGGCACGAATTCCCTCCGCAAGGTACGGTTGCCACTCAGGATGCCGTTCCTTGAGGGCCTGATGGTCCATCTTGAACTCGTATACAAGGTCCCTGACGTACCGGATTTCGTTGATATGGACGACCCCGTCAGCCTCCACGAGTTGGATCAGAATGTCCAGAAACAACTCGCTGTCTGGCTCTGACATCTTCACGGATAATAGCCTTCCCTTCGCCCGGTCGACCATACGTTGAGCATCTTCAGCGAATTCCTCCCTAACCGTACGCAGGTCGGCATCCACCTGCCGCACAGGCTGTCCCATTTGAATCGCTATCGAACGAAGGCACGAGACTTCGGACGCATCAATTTCCCCATCGCACGCCATGCACCCGTAGGCAATCCGCAGGAATTCCTGAAGAAGTGGATGAACAATTTTCATGGTCCGTCCGGGCTAATCCATTTGGTCCTGAGCTTATTTATCCGCACTGCACGATTTGAATTGCGTCGGGATTCAAATTCACTGCGCATATCCTCAAACTCGGCAAGCACTTCCGGCGAAACGGTAGGCAACTGCCGCTTGATGGCCCCCAGCAGGTGAGACATGCGGATGCAATGCGCTCCCGAAGTCAGGGCATCTCTCGCTGCTTCGTCCACAAGGAGCCTGATATCGCCGGCGGTATGGGCTTCCGTCAATTGAGCCAATTCATCGCAATCAATATGTTCATCAAGCGGTCTTTGATTCAAATGTACCTCAAACATGGCTCTTCGGGCTTCGTGATCGGGCGGCCCCACATAAACGACCTTATCAATGCGCCCCGCTCGCAATGCCGCCTTATCAATCCGCTGGGGCTGATTGGTGGCCGCCAGCAAAAAGACCCCATCCTCGCCGCAATTGCTCATCTGGGCGAGCCACTCGTTGACTTCTGCAGCGTAGGAGTGATAAATGGCCCCGCTTCGGGAGGGTACCAGAGCATCCAACTCATCGATGAACAACAGGCAGGGGGCATCACTGCGCGCAGCCTTGAAGATTTGCGCAATCTTCTCCTGCGTGCCGTGAACATAAATGCTGGCCACCGTGGACGGATTAATTTTCCGAAACGCGAACCCCAATTCCTCGCCCAGTCGTTCCGCAATGTAGGTCTTGCCGCACCCTGGCGGCCCGAATAGCAGCATGCCATTCGGGATTGAAAGGCCGAAGCGGCGATACAATTCCGGGTCACGAAGGGCGTTCAGGAAGTCCTCTGTAAGGATGCGCTTGAGTTCTGACATGCCAGCTACCGCAGCGAATCCGCGAGGTTTATCCGTCTGGATGTCAACCTGACCGGAGGTATCTGCAGGCACGAGTGTCACAGACTCGGCAGATGGCTCTGACAACGCCTCCAAGAATGCCCCGGCATCCGCAAACCTGTCGTCTGGATTTGCGCTCAGCGCCTTCCTGATAGCATTGCGCAGCGATGGATCAATATCGCCGCTGATTGTATGATCCGGCACATGGACAGGCTGCGATCTCGCCGATTTGAAGGCCTCCCAATTACCTGGTCTGGCTACGTCAGTAAAGCCATCCTCCCAAGGTGGCTCTATAAAGAGCATCATGTATAGGATTACGCCCAGCGAAAACACATCGGTAGCGGGACACCAGGTTGGCCTCTCAAGGCACTCGTTTGGCAAATAGCGCGGATGCACAGCTAAGTGAGACATGGCGGGGCCATCGCTTTTCCGTCTGGCGCAGCCGAAACTCACCGGGATCATACGCTCCTGCTCAAAGGTATGCGCGTTAACAACCACATTGCCCGGCTCAAGTGACTTGTGAACGACCGGATCCTCCAGCCTGTGCAGGTATGCGACGACCTCAAGCAGACTCATCATCAACCATCGGGCTCGGGGCTCGGCAAACACAACCTCGCGGTTCATCAGATCGAACAGGTTCTCTCCGGGAACAAGGTCGGTGATGATATACTCTCTGCCAGTCAAAGCATGGAATCCCGACTCGATCAGGCAGGGAATGAATGGATGGTTCAATGACTCTCTGATCACCGGCTCAAGAGGCCAAGTGCTTCCACCGAATTCATCGGCCTCAATCCACTGCGGGCTGAACAGCTTGAGGACAGCCAACCTATTGCTGGGGTCTGCGACCCTGTACGTTTCTGCCCTTTCACTATTGTAGATGGGAGAGCGGACTGTCCAATTTTCAACGGCTTTGCAGGCGTGGAAAAAGGTCATTGGGTGAACTGGTCAAGGTGCGGTATCGGGGGACGAGAGCCATCCGAGGAGTCCTGAACAAGGAGCGAGACAATCTCCCCGGCGCACGGCAGGAGTGAGGAACATGGCTCGTCGGCCACCAAAGCTCGTACACCCCTGTTCACTACCTGCCGCGCCTGATAGTCGTTCTTCCAGCGGATGCTGTAGAATTGTGTTCGGGCCCAAGCAATTATGGATCGCGCGATCTCGCAGCGCTTTAGCTCAAAGATCGAGTTTTTGAGGCTAGCAGTCAATTCACGGGCCAGGCGGGGATCACGCTTTTCCTTCACCTGATTTACGCGTATTCTGGCTTCCTGCATTTCCTGCCTGGTGTCACTGCGACCCTCCTCACGATTTGCCCGTTGCAAATCCAGCCAAATCTCGTCCAATTCGGTTTCGGCAACAGGCCATCTGCTGTCCTTGGAGAGATTGAACAATTCCCGAAGCGCTTCTTTCAGCCGGGAGATGGCCTTAGTTTTGGCATCGGCATCCGAATCAGGCGAGTCAATCTTCCTTTCTTCCGCCTCTATGCGATTCCCGATCTCGTCCAACTTCGGACTATCCACTAGGCCTAGGGCCTGAAGCGAGTCCATGCGTTTTCTGGCTTCGATCACTTCATTACTGATCCACTCCGTTTGAAGCTCCCGATCAAGCTCCGGTACATGGAGGATGAACTCTTCACCTTCAAGTACCGGGAACCTAACCGTTACCTCCTCCGGGACCGCACTGGACTGTTGAGTAACTATTTTCAGTTCGAGCGCGGTTCCGGCCGGGATGACGCGGTTCACCTGTTCACCAGTCAATTCAAGTGCCATCACATGGTCGCACAAACAGACTGGAACACCCGGAGCATCGGCTCCGCCCTCGTATATGCGGATCAGCAGACGATCCTCGGGTACGCCGGGCGTGATTTGTGCGGGCGTAGAAAGCCCTTTGCCTATCCCGGTGACGGGCAGCCTCTTGCTCTTTTCAGCCCCCCGTAGCGGCGCGAACACGCGCTCGCCTGCTGCCTCGTCCCATACCTCAACGCCCAGATTGTTGGTCAATGGCGATCCGGTAACCTTGGTGCCGTGAATAATTGTTATCTCGGACGGAATCGTGCTGACTCTATCTCCCCGCTCCGTCGTCACGATCAGGTCAAATACATTGGGCTTATTTTCTTCAAGCCTGGGTTCAAGCAACGCCGGGTTCCCGTCGGTGAGCAGGTGTTTGCCGGTCCTCCACCCCATTGCGGAATTTGTGGCCACCAGTTCCACCTCCAAAGCTCCCCATCGCCGGTGGTCAGATCCGTCGCCGAACTTAACGCTGACGAATTCGAATTCCGAAAGTGTCGTGGATTCATAGCCGACATCTAGCCTCAGAATTTCAAGCTCCTGCGATTCCGGCCTCGCGTCTGGATCCAAGCTAACGGTGCTGGCGAAGAGTGCGGCTCCCTGCGCAACCACCGTCATCGGATCCACGGAGGTATTTGGCTTGCGGATTTGCTCGGCGAGCATTTCTCGCAGAATCGGCGAGTAAGTGGGCCCGCCGACGAGTATCAATTCGTCCAGATCAGAACCCGTCAGGCCATGCCGTTGCAGCAGAATTCCGGCCTTATCTATAGCGCGCTGAAATATGGGGGTCACAACCGGGCGCAGCCGTTCTCTCGTGATCTCAAAATCCAATTCGATTTCCGGGCCATTCGGGAGTTTAATGGGGTCGTCCAGCTCCGTGTAGACTTCGTGCGAATCCGCTGTACTCAATGCTATATTGGCCTTTTCGGCCCACCTCTTGAGCACATCACGGAGGCGATTTATTCTCCCGGGATCCGCCGCATGGAAACTGTCCACATCAAGGTCGCGGGCTATTTCCGTCAGGATGATTTCATCAACAACGGCAAAGTCAAGATCCTTTCCTCCCAGATGATTGTCGCCCTCGGTGTCCTTGATCGTAATCTCGCCATCCTCCACGAGTACGAGGGCCGCATCAAAGGTTCCGCCGCCGAAGTCAAAGACCAGCCACTTCCCCTTGCCGCGGTCGTGAGTTAGTCCGAAGGCCATTGCAGCTGCGACCGGCTCCTGAAGTAGGACGCACTGCCGCAGTCCGGCCAGATTAGCGGCTCGCAGGGTGGCCTGCTGCTGCGGTACGGTGAATGCCGCCGGCATAGTGACAACGGCTGCACGAATTTCCGCTTCGGTAACGTAGCTCCGCAACTTCTTGAGCACCTCAGCCGACAGCTCTTCGGATGCAAAGTCTTCCTCTGGGGCAATGTCCGGTGCATATCGGTGGTCCGTCCCCATGGTTCTTTTGAACTCAACAAACGCGTTCCGTGACCCGGAGTCCATCTTCAGCGCACGAATGCAGTCCCTGTTGTATTCCCTGCGGCCCGGAACCCCGCAGAGAATTGAAATCCCGCTGCGGCGTTTCATGAAGGCCACCGCACTAGGGGTCGTATCCATCTGGAATTCGCCCACCGTGCTCTTGATCACGACCGGTTTGCCCCGCTGCGTACCTGCTATCGTAGAATTGGTCGTGCCCAGGTCTATACCGTAATTGATTCTGTCTGATGCCATGATTGAGTTTCAGTTAAGGGCCTATTGAAACAGGGTCTACCCCAAATAGAGTGGGCATGTTCGTAGATTTGGGGGTTTCTCACCAG
>JAPPNA010000028.1 GCA_028873925.1 Bacteroidota bacterium
CCCGTTACGGGTATGCGCCGTATCTCGTGGAGACGTTTGTATCACCGGATCAGAAGGGCACATGTCTCAAGGCGGCAAATTTCCGGTATATCCCTGTGCGCCCATAAAACGTGAGACACGGTTAGACACTAATTTGTGTAGCAGGGGTGGGGGAAGGATGGCGGTTTTGGCCATTGGAGAGAATCTGTCAATTTATTCACCACACCCTGTGATACATGGACGACAAGAAATTTTCGCACACTGAAAGTGAGGGCGAGGCCCCGCCGACGGAAGTGATCCCGAGGGCAAAGCGTCGCCGGTTCAGTGCGAGCTACAAGCTGCGTATTCTGGAGGAGGCGGATGCGGCCACGGCATCAGGAGAGGTAGGAGCGTTGCTGCGGCGGGAGGGCTTGTATTCCTCGCATCTGACCCAGTGGTGCCGCCAGCGCGAGCAAGGCATCCTGTTGGGGTCAACCCAGATCGGAAAGGAGCTGCTGGCGAAGGTGGAGGAGAACAGAAAGCTGCGCCAGGAGCTCAGCAAGACGCGTAGCGAGTTAATGGGCGGGATTCGTACCCGCAAGGAAAACGCGCCTTTCCACGGCGCACAAGAAGACCCAACATACTGCGGAAGGCCAATGGCAGCATTCGCGGTGCCCGGCGGCCACATTCACACTCGCCCTATGTTCCGAGCAACACGAAGGCTGCTGATCTGCTTCAATACGCAGCTGTTCATGTTCGGCGATTTGCACGATTGCGTCCAAGGTGCGACCTTCCCGGGCGCAGCCCATATGTCAGATGATTTTCTGCCGCACTTTGCCTTCTTTGGTGGGCACGAACTGGCCCGCAATGTTGCGGGTCGTCTTGCGTTTTTGTGCGAACATAGCACCTCTAGGATTCAACACGCCGCGTTAGCGCGCCACTTTGGAAAAACAACTGTACGCTCGCATGCGCAAAAGAGCATCAGTTGCCCGAATGGCTTCCCACACGGTCCACCGAACTCAGGATGTGGGCAGGGACTGTTTTTCAGCAGCGACCCTGCGGCCCGATCGGTTATGTTCCTGGATAATGTTTCCACTGGAGATGTCGGTTGTTGTTACCGGATGCGGATGAAGCTCCTGGATTTGACGGTTGCGCCTTCGGGCAGGTCCACAAAAGTACGATACACATACATTCCCGATGGCAATCCGGTTCCGCTGACTTCAATGCTGCGATCCCAGCCGGCCTCCAGCATCCGGGCAGGGACATGCCGTACACGCCGTCCTGTAATGTCCAGCACATCCACAGATACCCGGGCTGCGGCAGGCAGGTCAAACACGATCCGGGTATAACCCGTAAACGGGTTGGGGTAGTTGGCGTGCAGCGCGAATGCGCTCGGTAACACCTCAGCCTCTATGTCCACGGGAGAATGGACTTCTACGCTGAACTGCAGGCTGACCTGATCCCCGGCCGCATCGGTCGCCGTGTAGGTGACAGTTACGGGTGCCGTTGTGGCTTCAGTCGGTGTCCCGGCAACAGTCCGCGTCAAGGCATCAAAGGCGAGCCCGGTCGGAAGCGCCGGCACCAGTGAATAACTGATCGGCGGCACGCCTCCGGTGGCTTCGGGCAGCACCAGGGGCGTGATGGGCTGCCCCTGCATATACGACTGATCCGCGATGGTCTGCGCAAACTTCAATGACGTTTGAATCCTGAAACGAGCCCGGATGGGCACTGCAGTTTCATTGAATGAATTACCGCCTGTGGTCGTCAAATCCCACAACGGCCGCCATGCGCCCTCGCGATATACATGCGATATATTCTTCTCCGTATAGCGTACAGGCCCCATTACCAAGAGGTTATCGTCGGTGCCCGCGTTCCCGTATACGATGTGCAGGGTGTCCGGCAATGCGCCAATGCCTTCGTTTGACAGATCCAGCTCAAAGAAATCCAAGGTACCATTCGTGACCTCGGCATACGCCCTCGGATCCTCAACCTCCTTTGTGAACAGTACATCTCCCGGCATACCCTCCCGATCCGAGTAGATGTAGATGGTTATATTCCGGGGGGCATCCGTCGGCAGCGTGGTACTGGAAAACTGATTATCATAGAAAGGGGACAGCCAGACACGGTCAATTCGCACCTCTTGGTCATCTGCCGAAGATGTCTTGAGGTGTCCCTGATGAGTTTCTATTGAGGACGACCGGAATCGTCCATCCGCCACACCTCCCGCATGGGCTGGCTCAAGGTCACCAATCGAAACGCTATGATCTGCACTCTCCGGTTCATCTCCGAAAATATCTTCAACTCGCTCCTTCCAGACATCCCTGATTCGCTGCTGCTCACCTTCCAAAAACACCCAGCCCCGCCTTTCCCTATAATCCTGGCTCATGGATTCGCTCAACCCCATCCATTCTTCCGGCCCAGTCGCTCGGATCCGCTCTTCCCGCTTTCTTACCAACAGTTCCTCGATTCGCGCCTTACGGTCAGCTGACGAAAGGGCTTGGATTGGTGTCGCCTGATCAACTCTGGAAATAGTCCTGTTCCACTGTTTGCCACTGGAAGATGCGTCAATCACGAAGCGGGTGGCCATTCGCGCGTCCGCCGGCAGGCCGTCAAACAGGTCACCAACCGCCTCGCCCTGATCGTACCGTATATCTACAAAGCCTCGCCCGCCTTCGCATGTTGGTCCCGAGTGACTGGGAATGTTGCTGAGCCACATCTGAAACTCTTCGTCAGAAGGAATACAAAGGTCTTGGCCGCCGAACTCAAATGTCTCAAGATTGTCCAGCTGCATTAAGCTCCTTGGAAGTCTTCCCGTGAGAGCATTCCTTTGTACAGACAGCTGCTTGAGCCGTGAGAGTTTACCGAATTCGGCTGGGATGGACCCGGATAAGGAATTGTCCGACAAATTCAGCCACTTCAAATGCTCAAGATTTCCGAGTTCAGGCGGGATCGACCCGGAAAGGGAATTGCTGGACAAGGCCAGCCACTCCAGTTGCTCAAGATCCCCGAGTACGGGAGGAATCTCACCGTTAAGGGAATTGTCCGACAGATCTAACTCCCATAATCTTTTAAGATTCCCGAGTTCGGGCGGGATCGGCCCGTTAAGGGAATTGTCCGACAGATCCAGCCAACCTAGTTGCTCAAGATCCCCGAGTACAGTCGGGATGGACCCGGAAAAGGAATTGTCCCGCAAATCAAGCGATTCCAATTGCTCAAGATTCCCGAGTTCGGGCGGAAGCGACCCGGAAAGAGAATTGCTGTACAAGCCCAGCACCTCCAGTTGCTCAAGATTCCCGAGTTCGGGCGGAATCGGCCCGGTAAGGAAGTTGTCCCATAATTCCAGCCACTCCAGTTGCTCAAGATTCCCGAGTTCGGGCGGTATCGGCCCGGTAAGTGAGTTGCGCCACAAATCCAACCACTCCAGCTGCTCAAGATTCCCGAGTTCGGGCGGGATCGGCCCTGTGAGGGAATTCTGCTCAAGCCACAGCCACTTCAGTCGCTTAAGATTCGCGAGTTCGGGCGGGATCGACCCAGAAAAGGAATTGTGCGACAAATCCAGCACCTCCAGTTTCCCCAGATTCCCGAGTGCGGGCGGGATAGACCCGGAAAAGGAATTGCCTGACAAATCCAGCTCCTCCAGTTGCCCCAGATTCCCGAGTGCGGGCGGGATCGACCCGGAAAGAGAATTGCTGAGCAAGCTTAGCACCTGCAGTTGCTCAAGATTCCCGAGTGCGGGCGGGATCGGCCCGGAAAGAGCATTTCTCGGCAACCATAAGACCTGCAGTTGCTCAAGATTTCCAAATTCGGGTGGGATCGGCCCGGAAAGAGAATTTCCACCCAGACCCAGACCCAGCAGTTGCTTGAGATTCCCGAGTTCGGGCGGAATCGGGCCGGTCAGCCCCTCATTATCAAATAGGTCAAGATCTCGCAGGTGCCGCAAGTCCTCCAGCTCGGGCGGCAATGTTCCCCTGAGATTATTTGTTCCCATAACCAGCCCCACCAGGAATCCCTCATCGAGATTGATACCAAACCACTTGGCCAAATCTTCGTCAGTCGGAACCCTCGTGATGTCCCAGTTATCCTTATGTATCCAATTGTCGCCGTCCGTCGCCGTGTAAAACGCACTCAGGCCCCGGTGGACCGCCACAAGTGATCGGTTGACCCCAAACGACAACTGATCAGCTCCATCTTCAAATGCGCCATCCTGAATGCGCGTGTAGAGGCGCACCCACTGGTTGTCGGGGGCATCTCTGGCCACCCTGATTTCAAACTCCACCTCGATCGAATCGCCGCCAGCCAGAAAGCCGACCTCCACCTCCGTCATGTCAAGGAACAAATAGGATTCTGCACCCACCAGCCCCACGGTCAATTCTCGAGCATCTGAAAGATAATTGACCACTGTCGCCGTGATCGTCACCACATCGCCGGAGGCAATTCGGCGGTCACCGTCCTGATCGGTCCAACTCCAGCGCTTCAGACGCACCGCGGGCAGGGTCGGTGCCTGAACGGCCGCCAGCGCATTCACCAGCCCACGGCCCAGTTGGCCGGCGAAGCCGGGATTCTCCGTGTCAATATTCTCGCTCGTCAACCGGATATGTTCCCGCAGCGCATCCGGATCCATGTCGGGAAACCTCGTCTTGACCAACGCTGCGAGGCCAGCCGTCAGCGGAGATGAAATCGATGTTCCATCGACCAATCCATAGCTGTTATTAATCCCGGTGGTAAGGATGTTCTCGCCCGGAGCAAACACATTCACCAGTCTCCCGTAGTGCGAAAATCCTGCCCGTCTGCGTGTGGCCTTTTCCGTTGCGCCCACCGATAGCACCTTTCGAGAGCGGGCCGGATAGATACGGTACAGGTCGTTGCTTGAGTTATCATTGCCCGCAGCGGCTACAACCAGGGTCCCCATGTCTGTGGCCAGGTCAAGGGTCTGATCAAGATGCCTCACGCGTTGCTCGTCCGTCACCTGCCCTCCCCAACTCGCATTGATGATGTTCGCCCCGTTCATGGCCGCATAAAGGATGCCTTGGTAGCCGTACTGAATGCTACTACCATCAGCAGATGCTGCGTTGATGTGCATCATCTCTGCATTCCAGGCTGCCCCGGCTATCCCTACATTGTTGTCCGTCACCGCGCTGGCCGCCCCCGCTACCCATGTGCCATGCGGGTTCCACGGAGATGGGGTTGGATCGTTATCAGCGTCATCCCCGTTGTGAAAGTTCACGCCGTGCACATCATCAATGAAGCCGTTATTGTCGTCATCAATCCCGTTGCCCGGGATTTCATCCTCATTCGTCCATACATTCGCACGAAGATCTTCATGCCGCCATTCACTCCCACTATCTACGATTGCAATCACCACCTTCGGGACACCATCCGAGCTTTTCACTGCATCCCAGGCCTCCGGCAACCGCATCAATCCAAGCTCCGGCTGCTCCTTGAATCTCGGATCATTCGGATCGATGCGCTCCCGGCGGACCGGCCCCAGGATACGATTCACAGGCACCGGTTCGGCGTAGACAATGCCGGGGGCAAAGGCCAGATCTCCAGAAACCCAGTCAGGGGGCACATCGGCGCGATAGCGCACATAGTACGTCCGGCGCAGCGCCAGAAGATTGCGACGCGTCTTGGGAGTCGGATCCACATGATCCAGAAACGGGTACATGCGCTCAATAGTGTGCACCCCGTAAGTGGTCGCCTTCCGATCAAAGATCTGTAACCCGGTCGTGGCTGTTTTGCCGGAAACAGAGACTCCGGCTTCAAATTGGACCACCACGACATGGGGGACGACCTCCGGGAGGCTTTGAGCCCACGCTCGATCGGCACCGAGGCACAGAACAGGGATGATCCCTAATGCCAGTACAGCCAATGATTGACGAATCGGTAGGTATAAATGAGACATTTCAACTGCAGTGTGTCGCAATGTGTGTATTCAGATCAATTTGCCCACCCACTGGGGCCTAAATCAGCGCCGTTTCAGGCAGCGTCCCAAATTCAGTTGGTTAAGGTGAGGGGCTTGGGGAGGCACCAGCGTCAGTATAGGGCTTTTTGGCACATTTCCGCAAGACCTCCTGGAGTTTCGGCAGATGCTTAGCGGCGGTGAGGTCCTTTAATCGGGGGACCTCCATCTTGATCGCTATGGCTGTCCACCGATGCCGTTGGTTGGAATGGGTCCAGCGGTCAATGCGGCGGATTCTTCTGGCGAACAGCCCATTGAAATTTTCAATGATATTGGTGGTCCGCAGGCTACGGCGCAATGGCGTGGCCACTTCCAGCCGATGCAGCGTCAGTGTTTCTTCCAGCCCCTCTTCCAGGCTGTTGGAGGCCTCTTTATTGTCGGCGGACAACTCTTTTTTCAGCTTCAACAATTCCTTTTGAGCTTCCTTGTACGAGTCCTTCTCATAGGCCTTTTGCATCCGGCAGTCCACCCGCTCCTTTTCCACGTCGGATAGCCCGGGGGAATTTCACCCCCAGGCCCCCACAGATCCGTACGTGAGACTCTCGCCTCATACGGCTCTTCTCGGTCCGCCCAGTCAGGCACTTGCTTCTTGAACGCAGTCCTCTCGCTCAGGCGATTGCCGCGTCCTGTCAGCCAACCGAGTCGGCCCCTTCGCTCCACGCCCATTACAGACGCTTCAACACTACTACGAGCCGATCCGCCAGCGTGGAGGGTATTGGTACTCAGTAACTTGTGGGTAAGCGTACGGTAAAGTACGTCTTGACGGGGGTCTGAGATCTCAGGAGATTT
>JAPPNA010000098.1 GCA_028873925.1 Bacteroidota bacterium
CCTCGCAGCCGACAGCTCCGGTAACGGTCGCGATCACGGGGCAGTCGGGCACGGATCTGTCGCTGGATGTGACGAATCTGACGTTCAGTCCGAGCGGGTCGGATCTCTGGAGTACGCCGCAGACGGTGACGGTGACGGCCGGGCAGGACCCCGACGCGGCCAACGATGTGGCCACGCTGCTGCACACGGCATCGGGAGGTGACTATGCGGGCATAACAGCGAGCCTGTCGGTGACGGTGACCGATGACGAGATGGTGGGAACGCCTCCGACTGTCACGATCACCGGAGTACCGGCGAAGATCAACTCAACGGCCCAGTTTACCGCGGAGTTTGTGTTTTCGGAGGCCGTAACAGGTTTTGTTACCGACGACATAATGGTAACCGGCGGCACAAAAGGGACATTTTCCGGCTCCGGGACCACCTACACACTCCAGGTGACCCCTGCTGGCTCCGCGGATGTAGTAGTTACAGTGGCGGCGGACGCGGCAACCGATGGCAACAATGCAGGCCCGGCCTCGGCGGTAACAGCGACAGCCATCTGGGATGCGGCCGCACCGACAGTTGCCATCACCGGGGTGCCTGCGAAGATCAACTCTACAAACCAGTTCACGGCGAAGTTCATGTTTTCGGAGGCCGTGACGGGTTTTGTTACGGATGACATCAGGGTGACCGGCGGCAGTAAAGGGACGTTCTCCGGCTCCGGGACCACCTACACACTTCAGGTGACCCCTGCTGGCTCCGCGGATGTAGTAGTGACGGTGGCGGCGGACGCGGCAACCGATGGCCTCAACGCAGGGCCAGCCTCGGCGGTCTCGGCGACCGCGATCTGGGACGGGGCACCGCCGACGGTTGTGATCACTGATGTGCCGGCCAAGATCAACTCCACGGCCCAGTTTACGGCAAAATTCACGTTTTCGGAGGCCGTAACGGGGTTTGTCACGGATGACATCAGGGTGAGCGGCGGCACCAAGGGGACGTTCTCCGGCTCCGGGACTACCTATACACTCCTGGTGACTCCTTCCGGCTCGGCGGATGCGGTGGTCACGGTGATGGCGGATGCCGCGACCGATGGCCTCAACACGGGTCCGGCCTCGGCGGTATCGGCCACGGCCACCTGGGATATGGCGGCCCTGATGGTCACGATCGGCGGGGTACCTGCGAAGATCAACTCAACAGCGGCACTCAACGTTACGTTCACTTTCTCCAGGGCCGTGACGGGATTTGAGACTGGCGACGTAACGGTGACCGGCGGTAAGAAGGGAACGTTTTCCGGTTCCGGGACGACCTACACGCTCGTGGTGACCCCAACCAGCGGGTCCAATGTGACCGTTACCGTGGCGACCAATGCAGCGACCGATGGTGTTGGCACAGGTCCGGCCTCGGCCGTTTCGGCGATGGCGATCTGGGACGCGGCGGCGCTGACGGTTGTGATCACCGGGGTGCCCGCGAAGATCAACTCAACGGATGTGCTCAACGTTACCTTCACTTTTTCAAAGGATGTGACGGGGTTTATTATCTGGGATGTAACGGTGACCGGTGCCAGAAGAGGGACGTTCACCGAGACCAACCAGGCGACCTATACGCTGGAGGTAATGCCGACCAGCGGGTCAAATGTAACTGTTACCGTTGCGGCCGATGCCGCGACTGATGGCCACAACACGGGTCCGGCCTCGGCGGTCTCGACGACAGCGATCTGGGATGCCACCCCTCCGTCGTTCGCGATCTCTGGTGTGCCGCATAGGATAAACTCAACGGCACCCTTTACCGTCACTCTTCTCTTTTCGGAAAATGTGACCGGATTTGAGACTGGCGATGTAACGGTGACCGGCGGGACAAAGGGGGCGTTCATCGCCCACAGCGGTTCCAAGTACACGCTGGTGGTGATACCAATCCAAGGGTCAAGTGTGAACATCGCCGTGCGGGCTAATGTGGCATCCGATGGTGTTAACACCGGTCCGGTGGGTGCGCATGTGGCGTTCGCGCATTGGGATGTTGCCCCGATGGTCTCAATCACCGGGGTGCCGGCGAAGATTAACTCAACGACGGCCTTCACCGCCATCTTCACCTTCTCGGAGGACGTGACCGGATTTGAGACTGGCGACATCTCGGTGGCGGGTGGCACCAAAGGAATGTTCTCCGGCTCTAGGGCCACCTACATGCTCGTCGTGACACCCTCCGGCTCTGCGGATGTAGTAGTTACCGTAGCGGCCCATGCCGCGACCGATGGTTTTAACACGGGGCCAACGTCGACGGTTTCGGCCACGGCCACCTGGGACACGGCGGCCCCAGCAGTGGCGATAACCGGGATGCCCGCAAAGATCAACTCCACCAGTGCCTTCACCGCTATTTTCACGTTTTCGGAGGCCGTGACGGGATTTGAGATCGACGATGTGACGGTTACTGGCGGCACAAAGGGGGCATTTTCCGCGACAAATGCGACGACCTATATGCTGGCTGTTACGCCCTCCGGCTCCGCGGATGTAGTGGTCTTCGTAGCGCAGAACACCGCGACAACCACCGATGGCACCGCGGGTCCGGCATCGCCGGTCACGGCGACAGCCATCTGGGATGCGGTAGCTCCGAAGGTCAGGATAGGTGGCGTGCCTCCCAAGATCAACTCAACGATGGCCTTTACCGCTACCTTCACCTTTTCGGAGGACGTGACGGGATTTGCGACCGGGGATGTGATGGTCACCGGCGGCACGAAAGGGGCCTTCGCCGCGACGAACGCGACTACCTATACGCTGGCGATGACCCCGACCAGCGGGTCGAATATGATGGTCACCGTGGCGGCCAATGCGGCGACCGATGGCATCAACACGGGACCGGCATCGGCGGTTTCTGCGATGTCGACCTGGGACGCAGCGCCAAATACTGTACTGACATCGGCTTCATCACTGACGATTGTGGAAGGCGGCAGTGACACTTATTCGGTGTGGCTTTCGTCGCAACCTTCGGGAACAGTGACGGTGAGAATCAGAGGTATAGGGGCGACGGACCTAACATTGGACAGGCAGCGTCTGACGTTCAATTCAAGCGGGTCGAATCTTTGGAGTTATCCGCAGACGGTGACGGTTACGGCGGGTCAGGATGCCGATTGGACTACTGACTCAGCGACCCTGACCAATAGAGCCAGGGGCGGAGGCTACGGGGGTATCACTACGGACGTGATGGTTACGACGGATGACGACGACACAACACCATCCCCGCCGTATGCCTACCTGGTTCAGGCCGTGCATTCTTTCTTTAAAACCGTCCCGCTCGTCGCCGGCGAGTCGGCGTGGCTGCGAGTATTCCCAACGGCAAATGCAGTTAACAGCACCCCCCTACCCAAGGCTGTGGCCACATTCTATGTGAACAACCAGGTGACGCACACAGTCAACCTCGCCTCAAAGACGGGTCCCATTCCGACTGAGGTGTGGCCGCAAGCGTTTCAGCTATCCTATGATGCCCAAATTCCGGCCTCGATCATCAAGCCTGGACTCGAAATGGTCATTGAAATAGATCCAGACGATGAGGTACCTGCGAATTTGGGGGTAACCAAGCGGATGCCGCCATCAGGGCGGCTATCTCTTGATGTCGCTACGGTGCCCAACTTTGAGGTCACATTTATCCCCCTTGTAACGACAGGGTTTACCGGAAATCATGATGTGGAAGCCATAGTTCAGCAACTGGCAGCGAACCCCGGTTCACACGCTCGATTGAGCGATACACGTACCTTGTTGCCCATAAAAGACATTTCCGCAACGGCTCATGCCACCGTGACTGTCTCAGAAAGAGGGGACTTCTTCCTGTATAACAAAGTCGTTGCGCTCCGGGCCATGGCAGGAGGCAGCGGCTATTGGATGGGGTTGCATACCGATCCTGATGGAGCAGGTGGCCTTGCGGAACGACCTGGAGTCACAAGTTTGGCAACTCCAAGTTCGTATACCATCGCCCATGAATTTGGGCACAACTTGTCCCTTGCCCACGCGCCTTGTCCAAACCCCATTAATGCGGTGGACTTGGACTATCCGTATGCTGATGGGTCAATAGGGTCATGGGGAATCGAAAATAACAGCATTCTCGGCCCCGGCGAAACGCGCGATCTAATGTCTTATTGCGCTCCCTTTTGGATTAGTGACTATCAATTCAACAAGGCGGTGGATCACCGAACGTCTGCAGCGTTGTCCAAGATTGAGGAATCACCGGTAGCCCCTAGGTCAACGGAACATTCCCTTCTTCTCTGGGGAGGAATGGACGCGGATTCCAGACCCTATCTGGAACCGGTTTTTGTGGTTGAGGCAGCCCCCATGCTTCCCCAGGCACCGGGTCCCTGGCAGCTTGTCGGGTATGCGGCAGATGGCGATGAGATGTTTAATCTGACCTTTGCCATGCCGGAGGTAGCTCATGGAGATGGTGCCTCCGCCTTTGCCTTTATCGTACCGTGGCAGCAAGATCTGCCATTAAATGCCGTGACCCTCTCAGGGTCCGGGGGATCATTCACAATCAACGGAGAGCACAATGATCCGATGGCGATTGTAATTGACGAATCCTCAGGACAGGTCACGGGCTTCCTTGAGAACTATGATCCTTCTGGTGATAGCAGAGTGTCAGCGATAAGCAATAAATTTGGAGGGGACACCCAGCGCGTGCTTTTCAGCCGGGGCATTCCTGATCTTGGTGTTCAGAACTAGCCGCTTGACGGACGTTTGCCGTCTTCGCATGTCCACAGAGACAGCAACGCCCTTTTCACGGCGTATCTGGCCGCTGAGAGCAGGGATACCGTTGTTTCATGGAATTAAAAAGCAGGCAACCTTCCGGCAGGCGGGGCTGGTCGCGCGGATGGCAGCCAGCGGCCAGCCCGACCCTGGGCACTCTTCCGGACTCCAGTCGTACATGCTATGCGTGCCCGTCAGTCTCCGCCATCCGCATGGGATACATATACGAAAACGAAGGGTGGCCAGATATGGCATGGAACAATGATAAGCTGGTCGCACTGCTCAGCGAGGCCCGACTCAAGCAGGGTACTCTAATAGGGCACATGCGCGCCCTGGGATTTGAGGCATCCCTCAGTGCTTCGTTGGAAATGCTCACGGTGGAGATCATCAAGACCAGCCAAATTGAAGGGGAAACACTTGATAAAGAGCAAGTGCGTTCATCGCTTGCCCGCCGCCTGGGCCTTGATACAGGGGGTACTGGTTCCCGGGACCGTGCAGTGGAGGGCATCGTCGATCTCATGATGGACGCGACCAGGCAATTCGACCAGGCGCTCTCCGTTGAACGATTATGGGGCTGGCATCGCAATCTGTTCCCGACAGGGATTTCGGAATTCAGCAAGATTACCGTTGGGCGCTGGCGGGAAGGCCCCATGCAGGTAGTTTCCGAATCCCTCACCCGTCGGATTGTCCACTATGATGCCCCGAGGGCATCCGAGGTGGCATCCGAAATGCACGCATTCCTGCGCTGGTTTAATTCAAGGCCCACAATCGATCCATTGCTTAGGGCGGCCATCGCTCATTTATGGTTCGTAACCATCCATCCCTTTGAAGACGGAAACGGGCGAATCGCACGCGCCATCACAGAAATGGCCTTAGCCCAGTCCGAGCGTAACACGCAGCGTTTCTACAGCATGTCTGCGCAGATCCAGTCTGAACGCAGGGCTTACTATGAAATACTGAAGCAAACCACGACCGGAAGCCTGGATATCACGCCGTGGCTTAGGTGGTTCATTGGCTGTCTGGGTCGATCACTTGAAGGATCAGGGAGAGAACTATCCAAGTCGTTGCGCAACGCGCACTTCTGGCGTGACCATCCGAAGAATTCCTTCAATTCGCGCCAGTGTGACATGCTCGTCCGTCTTCTAAACGGATTCAAGGGCAATTTAAATGCTCCGAAGTGGGCCAAGATGCAGAAATGCTCTCTTGAGAATGCTCAGCGTGATTTAAGCGACCTGGCTTACCGTGGGATCATTGAAGAAATCCCCAGCAGCAGGAGTCATTTGAATTACTCGGTCATTGGTCTGCCAGATATGCCGGACAACCCGGTCATATGGAACCAAGACCCATCTCCACCCAAACGAGTTCGTCGGCATAGAGGTGGACATTATCGGTGAAGACTTGCCGCGCTGCTCCACCCTTCATCCGGTCCACGCTGCAATGTTTGCCAGCGGGGTGGTGAGTCCGGCACTCCGAATTGAAGTGTTGCGGTGTCAAGAGATCTTCCACGAGACGCTTCAGCAACCAAGCGGGCCGGGATGCCTGCTCCGCCCGCAATACTTGGCATCTGAGGTATTCTCCCAATTGGGTTGGATCGCTGGAAACCCGTGCGGCGGTGAGGATGAGGTCACTGGCTGCACTATCCTTTGATTCCAACCGCCGCCGCCGTGAGCGGGCCAACCCGCTGTATGCAGGACTGCCTGAACGCCGCAACGGGGGATCTGCTCAATTCCGAACCCAATGGGCCGTACAACACCGGTGGGAGCATTGTTATCACGATCCTTGGGATCAATATTCATCTCTGCAGTCGGATTCTGCCCCAATTGGAGTTGGGAAGCAAAAACTTCGTGCATACATGATCAGCTCAAATGGTGCGCCCGCAATACGATCCCACTCCCGGAATCCCGGCAAAATCGACCGAG
>JAPPNA010000084.1 GCA_028873925.1 Bacteroidota bacterium
GGTGATCCAATGCCGCCTCGGAAGGTCAGGGCGATGCCGAGGTGAATAAAATGGGACAACGGCTGCCCTGGACGAGCCGTATGAGTTGAGAGGCTAATGTACGGTTCTGTGAGCGCCCGGGGGTGAGATTCCCCCGGGCGACTCAACGACAGAGCAGCGTTAGCCTACACATTCTGACGGGCAGGCCCCCTCCGGCTGCCGCTCACCCATTCTTCTGGGGAAACGAATATAATTGGCTCTTCGGCGGTGATGCCATAACATCTCCAACGGCAAACCTGATACGATCCGCTCGCGTGTACGCTCACCCGGTGGGACGACACATATACACACCGGCCCTGATGCCATCCGGCTCTTAAGATCCGCCGGGCGGTCCTGTCCCAGGCAGGGAACCCGGCGGGACAAATTCTGTTATTGGCGGCAGCCCATGAAATCGCAACCTCCCCGACACTTGTGAAACTCAGTAAGGAAGTTCAAATCGGCATTGCTGTCGTGCTGGCGGCGATGGTTTTCTGGTGGGGCAACAGCGTGTTCAGCAACCTGCCTGTATTCTCCCCGGGCCACACCTATTACGCGGACCTGACCCACACGCAGGGACTGGTCTCGGGCAGTGCCGTGGATATCCACGGAGTGGATGTGGGATCCATTACGGATGTCACCTTGCGCCCAACGGGGCCGCGCGTCCAGTTCTTTGTTGACAGAGATGTAGTGCTGCCGCACGGGTCGTATGCCTTGGCCGGTGGTCCGGGGCTGTTCAGCGATGCGCGATTGGCCATCGTTCTCGGCCCCGCAGAAGCGGAGCCCCACCAACCGGGAGATGTTATCCCCACCCGCACGCAGGAGGATCTGCTCAGCCAACTGAATGCGCAGGCTCCCGACATGCTCAGCCGGGCCGACACCGTGCTGGCGGCCACCACCCAAATTGTCACGGCGGCTAACGATCTTTTGCGTCAGCCGGAAAGCGACCTTCGGCAGACGCTTACTTCAATTCAGATATCCGCGGACGCGCTGACCGCCCTGCTTACGCAGGGACTGGGCAGCCTCCAGGCGGTCGCGGGCAATGCGGAAGAACTCTCCGGCACACTGATCACACTGGTTGAAGATTCGCTGGCACAAACAACGGGCACCCTCAATGTCGTGCTGGCGCGCTTGGATGCCTATCTCACCCAACTGGAGTTAACGACGAGTGTGCTGGGCGAAGTACTTGCCAAGATCAACCGGGGGCAGGGATCGTTAGGACGTATGGTCAATGAGGACTCGCTCTACGTAAATGTCAATGCGTCCGCAGCCGCTCTACGTCGGATCCTGGAGAAATTTGAAGAGGATCCCGATTACTTCCTCGATCATCTGGAACTTATTGAGATCTTTTGAACTGATGAACCTGCCCAAGTATGAGGAGTCCTTGGCGCTGCTGCATTCCTGGACCCGGTCCGAAAGCCTGCGCCGGCACGCCTTCGCGGTGGAAGCCGCCATGGAGCACTACGCCCGACACTTTGATGAAGATGTAGACCTCTGGCGGCTTACCGGCCTGCTGCACGATATGGACTATGAACGGCATCCGACCCCGGAAGAACACCCGTTCATCGGAGTAGAGGTGCTGCGCGCAGCAGGATACCCGCCAATCATGCTGGATGCCATATTGGGCCATGCCACTTACAGCGGCACCCCTCGCACTACCCGACTGGCCAAGACCCTGTTCGCCGTCGATGAGCTGGCCGGGTTCATAACGGCGGTGGCCTATGTCCGACCCACGAAACTGATCGGCATGAAGGTCAAAAGCGTCCGCAAGAAACTCAAAGATAAAGCCTTTGCTGCCGCTGTAAGCCGCGATGAGATCAACCAGGGGGCCGCTGAGCTGGGCATGGAGCTCGGTGAGCATATTGCGCATGTCATTGCCGGTATGCAGGCCCGCGCCGAGCGACTGCAGTTACAGCCGTGAATGTGGAGCGACCTCAAGAAGCTGGCCATCAAGTATGCGCAGCGCTACTGGCCGACTGAAGAATATTTCCCGCAAACCGCCATCCCTGCGCGGCCCCACCCTACGACCGGCCCGCTGGTCCGGCGGCTTATGTACATTTTGCCAGCTGTCCCCTGGGGGCTGGGAGCGCTGTTGGTAGCCGCAATAGCTGGCCTGGACCTGAACGGCTTTCTGCTGTTAACCAGCGAGGGGCGGCTCAGCCTGCTCCGGGATGGTCAGCTGGTTGGACAGAGCATATTCCTGGGTCTGCCGGACGTGTCCATCCGCCTGGACCGCACCTTACTGACGGTTTCCGTCAGCGGGCTGATCGGCTATGCCACCAACTGGCTGGCGATTACGATGCTGTTTCAACCGCGCCAACGACACCCGATCCTGGGGCAGGGTTTCATTCCCGCGCAGCAATCGATCGTGATTGATCGCCTCGCCCGGGCCATCACCACCCATCTGATCAATGCCGAACATTTGAAGGCGTATATCCAGCGTAGCGGCATACTCCGCTGGGGGCGGCAATTTGCGGTGCGGCTGGTTGATCAGATTGTCGCTGACCCGGAATTCCGCGAAGACAGCCGGACCCTGGCGCGGCGTGTGACCACGGAATTGATCGCCAAAGAGGAAATCCGAACCAAGGTAATTCAGATTGTGCTGGCCCAGCTCATGGAGACCCCCAATCCCATCGGGCCCGCCATCAAGCTCTACAACACCATGAATCGGGCGAGCCTGGAGAATCAGTTTGGCAAACTGCTGGACATGCTGCCCGGATCGGTTGATGCCATTTGGAACGAGCTGAATGCCCGACTGGATCGGCTGCCCGCCCATATTGATGCCGCAGCTGATGAGGTGGAAGAATGGCTGACACGCGTCATCCTGCACCTCATTGGTCAGCTCAACATGTATGAGCTGATCGCTTCAAATCTGTCCAAGCTTCGCGCCGACGAGATTGAGTCCATTATCAAGTCCACGGCCCAAGCGGAACTTAAATACATCCGATACCTCGGCGGTGTACTGGGTGCCTTCGGCGGACTGATTATTCTGGATACCTGGCTGCTTGTGCCCATCGCGCTGGGGTTGGGCGCGCTGATTGGGTTGGATGCCGGCCTGGTGTGGGCCCGACAACGGTCCGTTCCGGTGTGAGCGTTGACTCCAGCACCTCCAGCACCTGCTGACGCGTAAAGCACTTCATGAGTCGCGCGCGCAGCTGACTGGCGTTCCGAAATCCCTTGAAGTAGCCGCCGTACATGCGTCGCATCTCCTTGACCCCCCGAGACTCTCCCAGCCAGTCGCATTTCATAGTAAGATGCTCCCCTACCACGCCGATACGTTCCTGCCAGGACGGGGCTGGAGGGATTTCGCCGGTCTCCAGGAATTCTTTGGTCCGCTGAAAAATCCACGGATTGCCGATCGCGCCGCGCCCGATCATCACGCCATCCACGCCGGTCTCTTCAAACATCCGAAGAATGGCGGGCGGGGCCAGCGCATCTCCGTTGCCGATCAGCGGGATATTGCGCAGCCCGTTTTTCCTGATATCACGGAGGTAGGGCCAGCGGGCAGTCCCGGTATACATCTGTTTGCGCGTGCGGGCGTGTACGGCCAGCGCCTGGATGCCACAGTCTTCCAGCATCCGGGCCACATTGACAATATCAATGCTGTTGTCATCCCACCCCAGCCGGGTCTTGACGGTTACAGGACGGGTGGCCATGGCAACCACCGTCCGGGTGATAGTCTCCATTTTGGGCAGGTTTCGCAGAATTCCGGCACCCGCTTCCTTGCAGACCACCTTGCGGACCGGACAGCCGAAGTTGATATCAATAACATCCGGCTCCGCGCGATCCACGATTGCCGTAGCCTGTTTGACCTGCTCCACATCACCCCCAAAAATCTGAATCCCCACCGGCCGTTCGTTGGCGCGTATATCCAGTTTCATGACTGAGTCTTCCGCCCCATACACCAGCCCGCCGGATGAGATAAACTCCGTATACACCATGTCCGCCCCGTAGCGCTTACAGAGCGCCCGGAAGGGCGGATCGGATACATCCTCCATCGGGGCCAGCAGCAGGGGGAAGCGGCCCAGGTCAACCGGTCCGATTTGCATGGGTCAAGCGAATGTGCGTCTGCGTACGATAGCGGAGCGGAGCGGTTTCCGGTGGGGCACTGCACATGTTCGGACCGGAGCGACTTTAGGGGTCAGGGGCTGCAACCTTTTGCCCGGCTTAATACGTATAGTGGGGCATAGGACTGACTGAATTCCTGATGCACCGCAAACTACTGTTGCCCTCTTCGCTGATTGTGCTCCTGGCGCTGGTCCTGGGAGGTTGTGATGGCCCGAATCTGATGGAACTGGCGCAGAATCCGCTGGATCGCGGCTTTTGCTGGCTGATCGTGCTGATCCTTGACGTAATCGCGATTATTGATCTGATAGGCCAGGCGCGCTCTGCAACGTCCAAACTGATCTGGATCCTGCTGATTGTATTCCTGCCGGTACTGGGGCTTATATTGTACTATCTGATCGCCCGCAAAAAATAGCCGCTTCCATGCGGTATGCCCTGATCCTGCTGCTGCTGCTGCTGCTTAGCCGCAATCATCAGGTCGATCAGGAGGCACCCGTGGTCATTCTGGTGTCTATTGACGGATTCCGGGCCGACTACCTGAACCCGAACAATGCCCCCAACCTGCACAGACTTGCGGAAGCAGGGGTCCATGCCGACTACCTGGAGACGGTTTTCCCCAGCAACACCTTCCCGTCCCACTACACGATTGTGACCGGGCTTTACCCCAGGAATCATGGCATCGTCAACAACACCATGTTCGACCCGACGCTGGAACGGCGTTTTTCGCTGGGCAACCGGGACGCTGTGCAGGATTCCGTCTGGTGGCAGGGGGAGCCTCTTTGGGTGACGCTCCAGAAGCAGGGCCGCACCTCAGCCACATACATGTGGCCAGGTTCTGAAGCACAGATTGCGGGATACCGTCCCACCTGGTGGATGGAATATGACGGGGTCCTGCCGCATGAGGCCCGTGTGGATTCTGTCATGAGCGCGCTCGCGCGTACCCCGCGACCGGGACTGATCACCTTGTACTACAGCATTGTGGACAGCCGGGGTCATCGGTACGGGCCGGATTCACCGGAAGTGGCGGAGGCAGTCAGAGAAGTTGACTACAGCATCGGGACCCTGGTGGACCGGCTCCAGGCAGCCGGGCTGTACGATTCTGTGAACATGGTGGTCGTGGGAGATCATGGGATGGCGACCACCTCTAGCGGGCGCGTTGAGAATTTGGCTGATTACCTGGATTCGCCGCGTGATTCGGTCTATATCGTAACCCTGGGGGCCGCTCCCATGCTTAATCTGAGGAAAGGACAATCAGCCGGTGGGATCCTTTCAGCCCTGAACCGAATGGAGCATGTAACTTGGTACGAGAAGGGTACCCTGCCCGACACACTCCACTATGATGTGCATCTGCGGATTCCAGACTTGGTCGGGGTGGTGGACCCCGGCTGGTTGGTACGGATTAACCACGATCCCGACCCCGGCAATGTCGGGGGTGCCCATGGGTACGTTCCGGCCCATCCCGACATGCACACGCTTTTTCTTGCCCGCGGACCAGCGTTCAAGGAGGGGTATCGGGCGGCGGCATTTTCCAGTGTCCACATTTACGAGCTGCTGTGTGCTGTGCTGCAGGTCACCCCGGCTCCCAACGATGGGAGTCTGAAGATCGTACGTCCTCTCCTGCGGTGAGGCGCGGACGCGCGGTAAATCCGGCCTCGGCATCCCCCAGCGGTGCTGCCGCAAGTCTCGCGAGCGGCGCGCGTCTATCTGACTGCCGTGCCCCCTCACCCTTCACAATCCCGCCTCATGTTCAGACAGCCGCCGATTACCTCCAATGGAAGTACATGTTGAGTCCTTTGCGCGTACGCGATTTAGCCCTGCAGTCCGTTCAGATACATGCCGATTGCCACAGCCCTGCCCGGAGAGTATGCGTACGGTATATTGGTGAAGAGACCTGCTCCAGTGCTTAAGGGACGGGAGGCTGTTAGGGTCCGTGCACGAGCGAGCCGCAGCAACGATAACTGTGGGCGTTTCTGCACTTGATTGAAAATTGGGGTCGGGTGAGTTTACATTCAGCATTGGTTTGTGCAAGCCGCTACTGCTGTCTGATTGGGCCAGACCCGGATTGCCTGGCGCTTTCAGCTGGCGGAAATGCAGCTTTTCGGCATACGCCCGCTGTAGCAGCACACATATCTGGACACCGCGCGCCTCGCTGCTGGCCCGCATCCGACTCAGCTGCTCTTAGCACTGCTTGCCGCACGCGGGCGCATAGTGCAATTCATGCCCGCAGCTCAAGCACCCTTAAGGCCGCACTTTGCGATCGGGGCTTATTCGAAATTATGTCCTGCTAGACCAGACTCCGCGCTGCGTCTCCGGGACTGGCGGGGCAGCACGGAGCTTCTTTGGTGACGTAACAGGGCTTAAGTGCGGCCGCTTGTGCCACGACCAAAGGCTTGTGCCACGACCAAAGGCTTCTGCCGAACCAGGGGGTTCAGCGACAGAAGCCTGATTCAACACTTTGAGCTGGCTGCAGCGGCCGGTGATTG
>JAPPNA010000184.1 GCA_028873925.1 Bacteroidota bacterium
GCGAAACGTGAAATAGGCAAAACCCCGTGATTCACGCGTTTTGCAAGAGCTTCAGCCGGATAAACTATTCTTCAACAGCCGCTGCGGCACGCCCCAAAACCGTACGCAGAAATCGCCCGGTATGGCTTTCTTCAACCTCGGCGATGTGCTCGGGCGGCCCGGCAGCCACGATCAGCCCCCCTTCATGTCCGCCCTCCGGCCCAACGTCAATTACCCAATCGGCGCACTTGATCAGCTCCAGATTGTGCTCAATCACGATAACGGTATTGCCCTGATCCACCATCGTTTCAAGCGCCCGGATCAGCTTCCGTACATCATCGACATGCAGACCCGTCGTCGGTTCATCAAATACAAACACTGTCCGGGTGTCCTGCTCGGCCATGTAGGCGGTGAGCTTGACGCGCTGGGCCTCGCCGCCTGAAAGGGTAGGCAACGGCTGACCGAGCTTAAGATAGCCCAGTCCAATGTTACTCATCAGCTGCAGCCGTTTGCGAATGCCGGCGAACTCCGCAAAGAAATCCAGCGCCTGATCAATGGTGAGATTCAGAATGTCGTGTACGTTCTTACCATTGTACTCAACGCGCAGCGCCTCCTGACCAAAACGGGTACCTTGGCAGGCTTCGCAGGGCAGGTGCAGGTCGGCCAGAAACTGCATGTCAATCGTAATGGTGCCATCGCCGCTGCATTCTTCGCAGCGCCCGCCCTCCACATTGAAGGAAAAAAATCCGGGTCGATACCCGTTCATCTTGGCCTGCGGGGTGGACGCGAGTATATCACGTATCTGACTGAACACCTTGGTGTAGCTGGCCGGATTGGACCGCTGTGACAGCCCAACCGGTGACTGGTCCACCAGGACCACATTACGGACGCGCTCAAAGCCCCGCATGGATTCAACGCGCGGAGCATCAGAACCCCTCCCGGCATCGTCTGCACCATAGCCTCCGTTGTCGTCAAACATTGACGGAACAGTTCCGTCCGAGTGCAGGCAGTGCAAGAACGCCGGCACCAGCGTATCCTCCACCAGCGAAGACTTGCCCGATCCGCTGACTCCGGTGACGCAAATAAAGAGTCCCAGCGGGAACTGTACATCAATGTGCTTGAGATTATTGATATAGGCCCCGGTTAAGGCAATGGACTTATCCCAGTCGGGTGTGCGCCGGGAGGTCGGAAGGGGTATGACCTTATGACCGCGGAGATAGTCACCGGTCAATGTGCCCTGCCCGTTGCCACGCAACTCATCCAGAGTTCCGGTAAACATGACGCGGCCACCTAGATGCCCGGATCCCGGACCCAGATCCACGATGTGTCCGGCATGCTGCATCACATCGGTGTCGTGCTCAACTACAATGACCGTGTTGCCCAGATCGCGCAGTCTCTTCAGCACCTCAATCAGCCGCAGCGTGTCTCTCGGATGCAGACCGATGGTCGGCTCATCCAATACATACAGGGCCCCGACCAGCGCGCTCCCCAGCGATGTGGCCAGAGAGATGCGCTGACTTTCGCCCCCGCTCAAAGTTTGAGAGGGTCGGCTAAGTGTCAGGTAGGGCAGACCGACATCGTCCAGAAACCGCAGACGCTTGCGGATCTCTTCCAACAATATCCCTCCCGCAGCCTGCTCATACGCTGTAAGCTCCAACGCCGCAAAAAATGCCCGGGCCTCTGAGATCGTCATCCTGACCACATCCCCCATATTCTTTCCCCCGACCTGTACATACAGGGCATCCGCGCGCAGCCGGCTTCCACGACAGGCATAACATTCCCGCAATCCCTGATACCGGGCATGATGGAACCGGTACATTTTCTTGCGCAAGTTCGGCTCCAGCTCCCGGAAATACCCCATAATCCCGGAGTACGCGTTCTTTCCGAACCAGACAATCTGCTTGTGTTCCTCAGGCAGTTTGTGATACGGCATCGTGATGTCGATGCCTTCCGCCACCGCCACCGCCACCAGCTCATGAAACGCCTCCCTGTTTATGTCCGCCGCGAACGGCTTTATCGCACCTTCCAGGATGGACCTCGATGTGTCCGGGATGACGAGTGAAATATCAGGCCCCTTAGCGCTGCCGAACCCCTTGCATTCGGGGCAGGCACCAAGGGGGCTGTTGAAGGCAAAAAGGTTGGGCGTGGGCTTGACGAATTTCCGCCCGTCCCGTTCAAAGAAAACGCTGAAATCCCGCAGATCGCGAGCCACCGACCTATCGGCATCATCCAGCACCATGACATGACATCGGCCCCCACCCTCGCTGAAAGCCTGTTCAACCGAATCCGCAACGCGACTCGTTACTGCTTCATCGCCTTTGCGCGCGATCAGACGGTCGTGCAGTACAAAGAGGAATTCACCTCTGGTGGCCACTTCGTCCACATCTGCCTCGTTCAAGTCAATCAAGGTGAGGCTGCTCCCTGCCACAGCAACCAGTCGAAAATATCCGCGCTCTCTTAATTCCTCCAGCGCTTGCCCCTTACGCTCGTCAAGATGCGGTACCTCAAAGGTGACGTAGTAGCGCGCACCATCCGCCAGATCGTTCTGCAGGATTTCGGCGACTGACCGCGGCGTATCCTTCGTGACCTCCTCATCGCTGAACGGCGATACGGTCCGGCCAATCTGCGCAAAAAGCATACGCAGATGGTCATAGATCTCGGTCTGCGTGGCCACCGTTGAGCGCGGATTCCTGGACAGAGTCTGCTGTTGAATGGCAATCGCCGGCGAAAGCCCGAGGATCATATCCACATCGGGCTTATCCATGCGCTTGAGAAACTGCCGGGCGTACGCATTCAGACTCTCCACATACCGCCGCTGACCTTCTGCGAAAATTGTATCAAAAGCGAGCGAAGACTTGCCACACCCAGAAGGGCCGGTAATGACGACCAGACTGCGCTTGGGGAGGTCTAGGTCAAAGCCGGTCAGGTTGTGCTGGCGCGCCCCCTTGATTACGATATAATTCTTCGGATCAGCGTGAGACATGGTGTCGGGCAAATAACCTCTGTTCTACGCGTGACCGGCGGAATGGACCCCGGAACCCGCCAGCGCGGTTCCGGTAGCAGAGCAAACCGGCTGCTGCCTTTTTGTGCATGGCATTTCTCAACCCGCTTGTCCTGATTGGGCTCATAGCGGCAGCCGTACCCCTCCTGGTGCATTTCTTCAATTTCCGGCAACCGCAACGCTTGGATTTCAGCTCACTTGCGCTGCTGCATGCGTTAAAGACGACCACCATCCAGCGCATGCGGATCCGTCAGTGGCTGCTGCTGCTGCTCAGAACACTGGCTATCTGCATGCTGGTGGCGGCGTTTGCCCGGCCTGTACTCACCGGGACGGCCGGCGGCCAGTTTATGGGACGGGCGAGTATGTCGATGGCGGTCGTCCTGGACAACTCGCTTTCCATGACCCAGGGGGATGCCGGGGGGCCCTATCTGGAACAGATCCGCGCATCCGCCCGGACACTCCTGCAGCAGTCGCAGCATGCCGACGAGATTTTCATCATGACCTCCTCGGATCCGGCACCCGACCGAATGGAGGATGTGCCGCACCTGGATGGTTCGGCTGTCACCACAACGGCCACAACAGCCATCAGCCGGGCGGCGCAACACCTTGAGCAGCATGCTTCTCACGCCCACAGGATGGTGCTTTACATGGGCGATCTGCAGCAGAGCACGCTCGCGGACAGCCTGCCGGTCTCCGTGCCGAACCCGGTGGCCGTACATGTGATCCCCATGCACGCGGCAGACCGTCCTAACGTCGCTGTTACCCGGGCAACGGTATTGAGCCGGATTGTCGGCCCGGGTGAACCGGTGCGAATTGAAGCCAGCGTTATCAACCACGGGACAGTGCCGATAGAGGATTGGGCCGTAAGCCTGTATCTGGAAGGAGAGCGCGTCGCGCAGTCGGGAGTTTCTCTTTTGCCCGGTGTGCCGACCCGCGTTGTCTTATCGGCGAGTCCCCAATCTCACGGGTGGCTGGCTGGCTATGTTGAAGGAGAGGACGACAGTTTTTATCAGGATAACCGTCAGTACTTGACTCTCCATGTCCCCCAGGTGCGGCGAATTCTGATTGCCGGCGATGCCGGATCCCAAACGGCCAGCCTGGAAATGGCCTTGTCGCTTGAAGACGATCAGAGCCCGTTCCGTGCCCAAGTAATCAGTGCGAAAGATCTGCTGACCACGGCCTTGGGGCGCTACGACGCGGTGTTTCTGGTCGGTTTGTCGGCACTGTCCACCGGTCAGATCGCCGAACTGGCCCGCTATGTTGAGCAGGGCGGCGGGTTGATGCTGTTTCCATCCGAGGATCTGACGGCTTCCAATGCCTTGCTTGCGGCACTGGACGCAGGTAGCTGGCAACTCCGGGACGCTGCGCAAACCGTAACGCACGCGGAATTTGACCACGCACTGTTTGAAGGAATATTTGAGACCACGCCGTCCGGACCGGCCCGACGTATTGAGCCCGTTGAGGTCTATCGGTTGGCCGCTTATTCCCCGGGTACGGCGGTGGAGCAGCCCCTGATCAGACTTTCAGGCGGCGAACCGTTTCTTCAGGAAATCCGCCACGGGCGCGGGCGCGGCCTGCTGCTGGCTGTGACACCGGATCACCACTGGAGTGATTTTCCGGTCCGCGGCCTGTTTGTGACCCTGCTGTACCGAGCCGCGCATTACCTGTCGGCCGGCGGGTCCGTACAGGGGAATCGCCTGGTCGCCGGACAACCGGGCTCGGTACGGGTGCGTGCCGCAGGCAGCCTGGCCCAGCTCATTACGCCATCCGGCCTTGAGATCGTCCCGTCGCAGCACCAGCTGTTTGGCTCCACCCTTCTGGATGTACGGATTGACGAGCCGGGCATAGCGGATATCACGGTAGACGGACAGTTGAGACGACGGATGAGTATTTCACTGGATCCGCGTGAATCCCGCCTGACTTATGCATCGCCTGAAGAGGCTTCAGACGTGCTGAGTGAGGCACTCAACACCCCGGTGGATATGATCCTTGCAGATGCGCCGGCTGCTGTAATGCAGGCCCGCCGCGGGCGGAATCTCTGGCGCCATTTTCTGATTGCGGCCCTGCTGCTGCTGGTGGCCGAAATGTTTGTCGCGATGCGGTGGAGGACCCCGGGTACATGAGCAGGAAACGCTTCCACACGCACGAGGCACCGGCAGAGACTGTTCTGCTGGTGGGTGCGGCCATCGGGCGCGGACAATCCGACCTTGCAGCCGATTCCCTACAGGAACTAGCGCAACTCGTCTCCACAGCCGGGGGTGTGGTTTGCGGGCGCGTGATGCAGCTTCTTGCCCACCCGAACCCGGCTACCTATATCGGTTCGGGGAAGGTGGAGGAAATCAGAAGCACCATCGCCGAAAACGGCATTACGACCGTAGTCTTTGACGATGATCTGAGCCCCAATCAGGTGCGCAATCTGGAAGGTGTCCTGAAGTGCAAACTGGTAGACCGCTCCCAGCTTATTCTGGACATTTTCGCGCGGCGGGCCAAGACCGCCACTGCCAAGACCCAGGTTGAGTTGGCCCAGTTGGAGTATCTGCGAACCCGGCTGACCCGTCAGTGGACCCATCTGTCCCGGCAGCAGGGCGGCATCGGTACGCGCGGTCCTGGCGAGACGCAGATTGAGACAGACCGGCGCCTGATTGGCAGGCGCATGGCCACGCTCAAATCAAGGCTCAGGAAGATTGACGCACAACGAGCTCTGCAGCGCAAGGGACGGGCCCGGCACTATCGTGTGTCCCTGGTGGGGTACACAAATGCTGGCAAATCCACCCTGATGAACGCCCTGGCCGGATCCCGTGTCCCGGCTGAGGATCAGCTGTTCGCCACGCTGGATTCTACGACCCGGCAGGTCGGATTGCCCTCTGGATTATGCGTACTGCTTTCGGACACAGTCGGGTTCATCCGAAAACTCCCCCACAAACTGATAGAAAGCTTCAAGAGTACCTTGGATGAGGTCCGCCACAGCGATGTGCTGCTGCATGTTGTTGATCTGTCTCACCGCAATTACGAGGACCACATGCGGGTCGTCCGGCAGACCTTGTTTGAGATTGGTGCCCTGGAGCTCCCAACGATACTTGTATTCAACAAGATTGATGCCGCCGGCGAGCCTGTGCCGGCTGTTCAGCAGGACTATCCCGAGGGCGCGTTTGTCTCTGCGCTGCGCGGTATCGGATTGGAGATGCTCTGCCGGCAGCTGGATTTAATGCTGCGCCGCGATCAGGTAGAGGAAGTCGCCTGCGTACCGGTGTATGATGGCAGAACATTGGCCAGAATTCGGCAGTACGGCGATGTCTTGGAGGAAACGCTGGTTGAGGCCAGCGATAATGGAGCGCCGCCGATAGCTGCGATGCGCGTCAGATTCCGGACCGAAGCCTCACGACGTACTGAGCTTGAGACTGCACTGGCGCGCTATTTGGACCTGCACCCGCTTGACTGATTTGGCATCGGTCCTGGCGATCTGCACCCCATGCAGTCCCGCACTTTCGTGGATGACTTCCTTGCGCCATTGGCGTACAGAGCAGAGGTAGGCACTGAGTTGAGCTGGGAGCCCTCGGTCTGGTTGAGCCGACCCTTCAAGGGCATCTTTAACAGTCAGCAGGTCTATTCGGAAGGTCAAGACGAACACCGGAGGCAGCAGGTACGTCCATGGCCTCCACGCCGGGCGGGTACTGTCTGCGCACGAATATGCTGGACATGGAGGCCGAAGCCTTGTGGCGCACCTACGTCATGCTGACCGATCCGGTAGCGATCTTCCGGTCAGTGAAGAATGAGTTGGGCTCAGAACGCTCTATCACCGGACCGGCCGCCGAGGGTCGCCTGTTCTTCACCGTGCTGGCGAATCAGGTGGTCCGCCTGCGGCTGCGGCTGCGGCAGAAGGGACTTGCTCTGAGCTGGTCCCGACTGCGCGGGAGACTCTCGTCACAGATCCGAGCCAGTTCAGCCAAGAGCAGCAGGACGGTACAGATGTGCGTCACCAGCGAGCCCTGTCAGCGCGAAATCTACCTAACACCGGGACTGAATCCGGCCCCCTCAACCCCGATATGCTCACCCTCTGACCCGGATTCAGGTCAGAAATATTGTTGTGACCAAATAGGTGTGTATTCAAATCAAGATCCCCACCTATTCAGATTAAAGATCCCCACTTGATTATGGCTCATCCTGCGTAGCGTAACAGGGCACACTCCACTTTGCAGCCAATTCCAGGTAGGACTTGCGTTACGTCCCCCACTTCAAAGGTCTGACGGTCAATATGGCGCACACTCCTGGCCGAACCAATTCCTTCGCGCCCCAGCTTACGCTACTCCGCCGGGAATGCCTCACTGGGAGTACCTCGGTTGTGCAGTGCCGGTACAGCAACCATTTGAGCCAGCACATCCCGGAGTCGGCCGGACAAGACCGGAGATCCTCGGTCTGGAGCTGGTTTATATTTCGCCTTATCCAGTGCGGCCACCACATCATTGACGATCTCCTGCACCCACACACCATCCTCCTGTTCCAGGTCCCTCGCATACCCCACCAGATACCGCTCCATGGAAGGAATCGGGATATGGTATTTCCTGGTCGTAGTAGCGGCCAGGACTCCCCTTTGGATCATGGTATCAACGGTCTGGTGCGGGCTGGCTTCAAGGTACCCTTCAATAGCACTTAACGCGGCAGTCAAATGCACATGCGCCCACGCAGCATTCCGCCCGCAACAGACCACTAACAAACCCAGAAGAGGTCGCTCATACCGGCCAATTTCCCCCAATCGGTGTTCATAAAAACGCGATTTATCTTCTCGGCCCGTCACCAGCACCGCAGTAAGCCCTCCAGATGTAAGCCTGCCGTTATCTTTCCTCAGTTGCTGGGCTGCCCGCTGCCCATAAGCACTAATGTGCTGCGGCCAACCCTCCGTCTCATGTGCTATTGCATCCACCCAGTGCTTTGCATCTCCTTTAGCTCTGCCCTCAATTCTGAGCCAATCCCCGATTATGGCCCGCTCACTTTCCGCGTCAATGTGTGACAAATTGACTAAATCCTCTGACCCGGCTCTTGAAATCTCAAACCGAGAGAGCCCGATATGGGTGTGCCCGAGTCCGCCGGCCAACATGACTACAGGCTTGCCCAGTCTGCCGTTATGAATGGCATCAAGGGTGATCACAGCTGCATTTTTTTCACTGCCGGTCACATCTGCCGAATAAAGGGCCTGCGCCTCGTCAAGGACCAGGAGCACGCCTTTTTCGGTTTTTCTTACATGGCGTTGCAGCAAATCTAATGGTGCGGTTTCACGCAAGCCCCACCCGCCCCCGCCTCCAAACCCTGCAATGTTCGCGCTTATGGACTGCAAATCAAAGTTGGTCCAAAACCGCGGTGGCTTGAGCGAGTTGCGCAGAGATCGTTTATTCCAAATGGCATCGTGCGGAATACCAGCCACCTGCCATCCCCAATCACGAGCATGTTGGGCACATTCATGCAAGAGCGCCGTCTTGCCAGCACCTGGCGGCCCCTGTATGATAAGCATCGCTCCGCCATTGCTTTCCATTGCCGAGTGGCAAAGGCTCTCAAACAAGCTTATCTCCTCGGTTCTGCCATGAAAGTACTTGGCGACCCCGCGATCATCCAATCGCAGACCCCGCCGGGGGGTTGGCAGCGGTGCCGATCTTCGCCTGCCGCGAGTAAACCTGTTCATGCTTAGCGTATCACCGTGACGAACGGCCCAGCAACAAAATTACACCCGCAAACACCCTGTTTGGTCCCGGTGACAATGGCCGTAAGCTGGGGCTGCCGGTGTGCTACCATCAGCATCAGTTTATCCTGCACCACCAGGTCCTGCGTGAGGGGTGGACTCAGACATGATTGTGCCCTTTGTGGAGGAGGCCCAGCGTCGTTATCGGACTTGATAAGCACGGACCGCAGCTACTGGTCGCCCCGCAATCGGGCGAGGCTGGACAAAATGTTGAAGGTGAACGCGCTGCCGAAGGAAGGGGGCAAGTCAAAGGCGGACCAGGAGCGGGAATCGGCCCCGAGCTTTGCGGAAGCGCGTCGGCAGCATCCGGCGATTGAGTCAACAATCTGAACCATCGCGGACTGAACCGGGTACGGACCCACGGCGTGGAAGGCTTTGTTCGTACTGGAGCCCTTGGGGTGGTGGCGGCGAACGTCCATCGGCTCGGACAGATCGTCAAAGCGAAGCAGAAGCGATTCGAGGTATGGCACCTGGCGCACCGAAAAGCGGAGTAAGGCTGGCCACGGGATCCAAGAAATGGGACCCGATATAGACAAAAAATTCAGAAATGCGTATATCCGGCCCGTTTGACCCGAACTTCCTGGCTGCAACTGGCCCAAAACGGATGGTCAGCGTGAGCAAAGCCCGAATTACGCCACGCCCGCACTTCTGATCATCAAGATGGCCCTCTACATTCATCCAAGTGCCGACCGCCACACCTTCGGAATTCCGAATATCGGCTTTTCTGGCAAACACTCCATACGTACGCCTGTGGGAGCATAAGCACGCGGTCAGGAGCCGTGGGGAGAGGCCTGCCCGGTATTGAATATTACTCCCTGACATTGATGATCCTTCACTTTACCGGCATGGAAGCACACACTGACCCCGCTTCGATCCTTGTGCTGTTGTTGATTGGAGGCTGTCGGAACCGAAAGCACAACCCCCACCCGAGCTTTACGATCATGTGGCGCGGCGATGCCGATTTGCAGATACGGGCGGTCGCGTGTGCGACGGTCAACACCGTGTACCACCTGGTGGAGCGTCCGCCGCCAATGCGGATGCCTCAGGTTTAGCCCCGACCCTGATCCAGCCTGCTCTTCGGTGAGCCCGGCCGAGGTACGCCCAGGTCCTGACCACCCTTAAAGGGACAATGCCTGGTTCACAGAGGATGTTCGGTGAGCCCGGCCGAGGCACCCGCACAAATAGCCGCTCCGCCGGGCAGATCCACGACAACAGCGGGTACAGCTGGCCGGTCAAATACCGAAACTGCCCCAAATTCGCCGCCCGCTACCTGAGAACGGCAAATGCTCATAATCCGCCCGAAGTCCTGATGATCTAACTGAGACCGGGCGGATTCAGCCTGCCGCACCTGGAAATACCGCATCAATCCACTTGAAACATTCGTTGCCTCTTGTTAATTTGTATGACATCTTACATCTTGCCGCTGAATGAAGCCCGGATCCATCACAAGAATTGCGTGCGCAGTCGTGCTGCTGATTGGCTGCGCCCCGGTCAGCGCCCAGACCGGCAAGATTACCGGGACCATCACCGATATGGCTGGAGAAACCATGATCGGTGTCAATGTCGTCCTGATCGGAACGACACGCGGAGCGTCCACCGATATCGACGGGCGCTTCTTCATTCTTAATGTGGAGCCGGGGACCTACAGCCTGCGCGCCTCCTTTGTGGGATTTCGGACCCTCACGCAGTCCGAAGTCATTGTCAATATCAATCGTACCACCACCGTGGATTTCGTGCTGGAGGATGCGATGCAGGAGCAGGATGAGGTGGTCATAATTGCTGTCCGACCGGATGTGGAAAAGGATCAGACCTCAACGCTGGAAATCATACGCCCTGAGGAAGTCGAGCAGATCGCGGGCGTAACGGATCTCTCCGATGTACTCGGCCTTCAGGCCGAAGTCAATGACGGCCACTTCCGGGGCGGTCGCTCAAATGAAGAGCTGTACGTCCTGGCCGGAATGGGCATCGTGAATCCGCTTAACTCCTCGCGCTCATTTACACCTATGCTCAGCGCGGTAGAGGAGGTGGAAGTGATCACCAGCGGTTTTTCAGCCGAATACGGCAACGCCATGAGCGGAGTCATCAATATCTCCACCAAAGAAGGCGGTGAGACCTGGAGGACGCGCGCGGAGGTGCGAACCCGCGTGCCGGCTTACAAGCACTTTGGCGGCAGCGTGTTTGACCCCGCGACCAATCCGTATATCCGACTGATGAACAACCTGGATTGGTGGCAGGCCCCCGACCCGGAAAACGACGACCGACCCCGGTGGCAGGGTGCGGTCGGACGCGGATTCGGTTCCCGAGTGGACCCTGAGGAAGGAGCGGAGCTGGCGTACAACCTGTGGCAGCGGACCCATCGGGACATCGGGTATGAGTATGACAACCGGTGGGACGCGCTCATAGATATCACCATGGGCGGGCCGGTTTCCCGAAGCAGCCGCCTGTTTGTGGCTACTCAGATCAACCGGGTCTGGCCGATGCTGCCCACGCCGGAGGCGGACCGCCAGGCCCAAGTCATGGCCAATTTTGTCGTCAAACCCTCGCCCGGTGCTAAGCTCAAACTCAGCGGCATGTACGGCAGCGTCTACCAGCAGGAATTCAGCTACTCGTCCGGTGGATTCTACCGCTGGATCTATGATCGCGTGATCGGGGCCAACAAGGTCTGGGACCGAAGCGCAGGGCTGGGCCTGGTATTCTCTCAGATTCTCAGCGACCGTACCTACTACGAATTCACCCTCAACGGCATGCAGACCCGGCTGGATGAAGGTGTCGATGTCATTGACCCCGACCGGTTCCGCGACGATATCACCGATGGATCCGTTTGGGAGCGGCTCTATTGGGAAGACGGTTTCCGCACCGGAGTTATGGATGATGATTTCTTCAATGAAAAGTCCTGGACCTACTCGGCCGTAGGCTTCATCAACAGTCAGGTGTCCAACAACCACCAGATCAAGGCGGGCGTTCAGGGCAACCTCTACAACATTGACGTACGGAACCGGCTGAACCACTCCTCCAGTACGGCGGCGGTAGAAGAGTTCTTCGGCGCGAAACCGTACGAAGGGGCGGTGTATGTGCAGGACAAAATGGAATTTCAGGGGATGATCACCAATGTCGGTCTGCGCCTGGATTTCTACAACCAGAATGTGTCCTACTTTACCGATACGTTCTCACCGTTTCGCGACCCGTCCAATCCCGCCCTCATCAATGAAAGGACGGCCGCTACCGAGGAAACCTCCACGGTGTGGCGCCTGCAGCCGCGGCTGGGGTTTTCATTCCCCATCAGCGAGCGGGCGGTCTTTCATCTCAATTACGGCAACTACCTCAAGCGCCCGAGTCTGGAAAGCCTCATTGGCCGACGCACCACGCTCTTCAATGAGAATCTCGGCACCGCGGAGCCCCGAAGGCTGGGCAACCCGCTCTTGAAGCCGGAGGAAACCAAGAGCTATGATGTGGGACTGGTCTTGGGCGTTGCGAGCGGATTCACCCTTGAAGTGAGCGGATACTACAAGGATGTTAAGAACCTGATTCAGCGGGTGGTCTACATCGATGCCAATGATAATCTGTATGAATCCCTGGGCAACCGGGATTACGCCAACATCCGGGGGTTCAGCCTGCGGCTGAACAAGCGTCGCGGCACACTCTCCGGATCTGTGCGGTATCACTTTTCCGTGGCTACAGGCAAGAATTCGTCGCCGACCGGACGCAGCCCCATTGTAGACGAGACCCACGAACAGACCCAGGCACCCAGTCCGCGTGACATTCTGCTGGACTTTGACCGGCGACATGCCCTGGTGCTGATTGCGGGCCTGAACCTGCCCCGAAACTGGGGCCCCACCATAGCGGGCGCACGTCCGCTCGGCGGCCTGCGTATCAACTTCCTCCAGGACACCCGAAGCGGGCGCCCCTACACGCCGAGCGAGCTGCTGGGCGACAACTTCGCAAAGCTCAATACCGAACGAACCCCCTGGGAACACAACCTGGACCTGAAAATCACCAAGACCCTCAACGTCAGGACAACCCGATTTGACCTGTTCACGGAGGTGTTCAATCTGCTTAATTCGCGGATTTTCGATTACAACCGGGTGTTCCTGGATGCCGAAACGCTCCGGCGCTATGAGGACGGACATAACATTGAATATGCCCTACCCGACAGCAACAACCCGGATCTCGCGGCCGTGCAGACCTTCCGTATCTACGACAACGGCCCGCGCTCTATCCGCTTCGGTATGGTCGTCCACATGTAATCAGCAACATGATCCGTCAGACACTCCGATTCCTGCTGGCCGCCCTGTTTCTGGTGCCCGCCGCCAGCGCACAGGTTCTGCGCGAGAAACAGGTGCATCGGCGCGGAATGCTCCATGAAACCGTCTACAATACGGGGGAAATCGGACGCAAGTGGTTCTACCGTGATCACGATATCACGCTGGATCCACTCATGGAATGGCCCGGCAATTCAGCCACCGTGATCGATGGTCTCCAGTACAGCGGACAGCATAACATCATCGGCGGCGGCATCTCCATCGCGGCCTCCTATGCCGATGTGAACATCTTTGACCTCAACAAGCGGCTGTATTCATTTGGCGGCTCATCCGGCCAGCATGTTCCGATCACCGTAGCGGGGGTCTACTCATTTCCGGTCTCCATTGAACGGATTGAGAATTACCCGATCCTGGAGGACGGAGTGCTCAATCCCGCCTATGATCCCAACGAAGCCGAAGAAATCATCCATGCCCACTGGCATACAAACACGGGGATTTCCGTGTGGCGGACCAGCCGCGCCTGGAGCTATCCGGACTACGATGATCTGATCATCTTTGAGTACACCTTTGAAAACACCGGCGATACCAACGGCGATGGAACACCGGACAACAGTGAGACCCTGCACGAGGTCCTGATCGGATTTCATTACGGGGTGGCCCCCTCCATGCTCGGGTTTCAGCGCTGGTACGGGACGTGGGAATACGACTTCATGTACAAGAACGACCTGCGGGCCTATTTTGACCGCCACCGGTGGCTGCGCTATGTGATCAACATCGGCAACGGGGTGGACTCCGATTTTGCCGCGTCCGGCAAGCCGGATCCGCAGCATTTCGCCGCATTCGCGAACACCGGTGAACAGGGCGGCGGCCTGATGTCACCACAGGCACCGGGGATCCAGATGCTCTATTATGATCGGAATCATCTGGCCACCAAGGGCAACACGATCGCGATGGCTCCCCAGTTGATCAACCGTTACATGGTGGACACCGACAGCACGCTCAAGCAGCCGTTCATGAACAAGGTGGAAAGCGGTAATTCGCGCGAGGATAAGATGAAGCCAAAGCTGGTCCCGTACTCCCGATGGAGCGGCACCTACACGCCCTACCGCGAAACCGTCTGGGCACCACCGCCGGGAACGGAAGATCCAGACTCGCTGCGATGGACCGGCCGCGGAGCTTTCAATTTCAGGCAGTCCTATAAAGCGGTCGGCCATCACATTGTCTTCGGTCCGTATATTCTTGCGCCGGGGGATAAGATTGAATTCTCGCTTGCCGAAGTGGTCGGCTACGGGGCCGCCGATGGGCCCGGCGACTGGGATGAAGGCGGCGGCCTGGGTGAAGTCATTGACGAGCAACTGCCGTGGCATGAAGTGCCGCACTTTGCCGACCGTGTCATCGATCCCTCTTCGGGCCGCACTCTGACCGACAACTACCTGGATCAGTATGGCTATCCGGACTATGTCAATTCAGATGTCCGTACGGTCAAGGATGTGGCCGACATGGCTTACAATGCCTACACCGGCAGTGAACCGGTGTTGCCCCTCTGGCCGGAAGACAATCCGGCAGATGGTGTGTACCGGATCCCCACACCGCCGCCTGCGCCGATCCTTGTGATCTCCAACAACGATCGGGCCCATTCGGTAATCCGCTGGGGGCGCGCGGCGGAGCAGTTCACCCACCCCCGACTTACCGGCGCGCTTACTTCCTATCGGGTGTGGCGATCCCAGGAAGCGATCGGCCCCTGGACTCTGCTCGCCGATATTCCTGCCGGCAGTGCGGCCGACCTGACGGAAGCCGACGAGTATGAGTTCATTGACACCCAGACCACTGTGGGCACCTCCCAGTGGTACGCGGTCACATCCGTGGATGCACAGGGAGCTGAAAGTGGGAAAACCAACCTGATTAATGTGACCGCCGCACTCGGCGCTGCCGACGAGCTCACGGAAGTGCATGCGGTACCCAATCCGTTCTATCTCAGCAGCGGCTTTGAGGGAGGCGGCCTTCAGAACACGGCCCAGCAAATCGGATTCTACGGTCTGCCGGAGCAGGCGACTATAGACGTATACTCGTACAGCGGTCAACTCGTTGATACTATCGAGCACAATGCCGCTCAGTATTCCACGCCCTGGTTCCAAGTGTCGCGCAACGATCAGGAAGTCGCGTCCGGGGTCTATTTCTTCATTGTCCGCACGCCTGAAGGCGGAACGTTCCGGGGCAAATTCATCGTCATCAAATGAGCGCTACCCTCTGCCGAAAAGCCGTGTCGCTGACTGCAATTAGTGCAGTGCTGACCCTGTCCGCATTCGGACAGAAAGTGGGCACTTCCTCCATGCAGTTTTTGAGCGTAGCCCCGGATGCGCGCGCCATGGGCGTGGGAACCGCGTACAGCGCGCTGGCCGCCGGTGCCCATGCCTTGTACTGGAACCCTGCCGGGCTCACCCGGGCCAGCGGACACGATCTTGCGTTGGACCGGGTGGACTACTTCCTGGACGCGGCCCATTACGGGGTCGCTTACGGTGCCGCTCTCGGGTCATTCGGTCACCTGGGCGTACAGTTCTACTTAGCTGACATGGGCTCCTTCCAAGAGACCCGGGTGGACCACCTGGGATTCATCGACCAGGGCGGCGGGCAGGTGTACAATCCCGGTCTGACAGGGGCCACCTTCACGCTGAGAAGCTGGGTGGCCGGGCTTTCGTATGCCCGCGCCTTTACGGACCGCTTCTCGGCTGGCCTGACCGCAAAACTGGCCCGGGAAGACCTCTGGCTCGCCGATGCCCAGGCCCTGCTGTTTGATTTCGGCATGACCTATGCCACCGGCTTCAGAACCCTTCGATTGGGCGCATCCGTAATGAATTTCGGGGCCCCGGTCACCTACGGCGAGGATGCGTTTCCGGTGCCGCTGCTCTTCCGTCTTGGCGGGGCGATGGACCTGGTTGGTACCGAAGCCCCAATAGCCATCGGGGCCAGCAGCCGGCTGACGGCAAGCTTTGATGTCATCCAGCCGAACGATTACGATCAGCAATGGGCCGCCGGCATGGAGTACGCCTTTTTTGAGCGATTTATTGCCCGCGCAGGTTACCAGCACAATCATGATATCGCTTCGTACAGTTTCGGCATCGGCCTGCGCCAGCCGCTGGCGATAGTGCGGCTGGGGCTGGACTACAGCTACAGCGACATGAATGAGGCCTTCGGAGCTGTTCACCGCATAGGCATCTCGCTTTCAACAGACTGATGCCGATCAATCGCAGGCTCCGGGCACTTCCGCTGCTGCTGCTTACCATAGCCCCCATGGTGCAGGCACAGGGAGTCATGCAGCCGCTGTCCATACAGGGGGTGGAGCATCAGGACCCGGCGATGGTGCGCAGTCGGGGAATGGGTTCGGTATTTGCGGCTACCGCCGGCACGGCCGAATCGGTCGTGCTCAACCCGGCCGGCCTCGCCGGCCTGCCCCATCCCATGATATCCGCGAGCGGAATCTGGCGGTCCAGGAACTGGGCTGAAACCCAGCACTGGAATCCGAACCGCTACTACGCCGGCCTTTCGCTGTTTTTCGCGGACCCGGAATCCTACCGGACTGATGCGCTGTCGGTCCCGGACTGGACCCATAGCCAATCCCTGTTTTCACTGGCTGCAGCAGGGGGCGCATGGCCACTCAGGCTGACGGGCCGGGCGCTGTCCGTTGGCCTTATGATACATCAGACCGCTTACCTGGCGGACTACGACCAGAACAATAATGTGCTCGACCCCTACATCGGACAGTTCCGGCCGAACCCTGTTGAGCGCCCGAGACCGGGCGAAGAAATTGTGGTCCACTGGTCTGAATTTGAGCGGGAGCGCACCGGCCAGATGCGGGCGGTAACGGCGGCTGCGGGCTATGCGCTGTCGGACCACTGGCATATCGGGGCTCGGCTGGCCCGCCACTGGGGCGCGTCAACAGATCGCCAGGTCAGCCAGAGCGTCGGACAGTTCATACTGCGCGAGGACGCGCATGACTGGGACCACGAAGCCCTGTCCGGTCGCCACGGATGGGAAGGATCATCGGATTTTTCCTCGTGGCGAGGTGCCCTCGGGGTCCGCCTGACGTACCCGATCGTCAGCGCCGGTCTTACGTATGAATTCGCCGGACGGGTCCGACGGGCCTACACCCGCTCATACACCTCCAATAATCCGCAGGCCCTGATGGCTTCGCTGGAGGGTACGGACACCGTAACGATTCCAGCCCGAGTTACCATCGGAATTGCCGTCCAGCCTTCGTCCGATTTGCTCGTGGCGGCTGATTACTTCTGGCAGAATTATGAGGAACTGGAGGCCGCAGACTACACCACCAACGCCATCCCGGACTGGGGGCGCACGCGGGGGGTCGGCCTGGGCGCAGAATGGGCAGCCTGGTCAAATGTGAGTCTGCGTGCCGGTTTCCGCCGTGATCCCCGGCCCTTCCGTATTGAAGGATTCGGGCTGGTGGGACAGACCGCCGCGGGTGATGCGTTCAGTACCGGTTTCAGTGCCGCCTTGGGCCGCATCACTGTAGAGCTTGCCTATGAATATCAACGACTGCGCTATCAGGACCGCTGGGAGTCCAATGTTGACTATAATCGCATTCGTCAGCACAATCTGCTGATGGGGGCTGCGTACAGGATTTAGCCGCTGTGCATGCGCACAATTTTTTCCCCCTGTCGGGGCAGTGCCCTCTCGTGGGTCCTGATGGCGGTGGCCACGACCCTAGCCCCACAGGAGGCGGCCGCCATCCTGCAGCACCCCCGATATGATACCTACAGCGGGTTCAGTGTTGATACGACCCCGGTTCTGCCCACCGTTGAGCGGCATCCTTCACTGTACTTCGCCGCTGATCGCATTGCTGAGCTGCGAGCCCGCAAGGCCGATGCGTCCTCATACTACCATACCCTCTGGCTGCGATTCAGGGCTGATGCCATCGGGTATCTGGACGATGATGTGATGGCGCTGGATGAGAATGACCGTCCTAGGGCCGCCAAGACCCTGGCGTTCTGGTGGATCCTTGAGGGGGACTCCACGGCGCTCGCCCAGGCCACCAATGCCTTGCTGGCGGCCTATGAGGGCGTACCCCAGACCGGCGACAAACCCTACGACGAAATCTACCGGGCTACCTGGCTGCAGAACTATGCCGCCGCCTACGACTGGGTGTTTGATCAGCTGACCCCGGAGCAGAATATTGCCATCCGTCAGCGGATCGCGGATGAAACCCAATACCTGCGCGACAACCTCATGGTGGGGGATCGCCTGGCTCCGCGCCCGCACAATCACCGGTCCAAACCAGCGTGGGCCATGGGCACGGCCGCCCTGGTGCTGGCCGAGCACGATCAGGCGGCTGACTGGCTGCAGCATGCGCTGGATGCGGCCAATTCCGTGACCCGGTACCAGTTCAGCTCCGATGGCATCTACCGGGAAGGGGGACATTACTGGATGTACAATGCCGTCAATCTGATCCCCTTTCTGTGGCATTACCGCAATGTGGCCGGTGTCAGCCTGTTTGAGGACTACCGTCCGGCATTTGAGTGGCCCATTCGGATCAGGACCGGACGGGGACAGATTCCCAATGTGGAGGATTCCTACCTGAAGCCCGCCCCCACACACATGGTGGCTGCCGCCTACCGGGACGCTCCCACCTCTCTGAACCCGCAGGCGGACTTTGCGGCCATCTGCCAGTGGAATTTTGAGACCACCCGAAATATCTCCGTCAACTACACCGGTGCCACGGTGGATGTCACCTGGGAAATTGACGAGTACATACTCTATGATGACTCCATTGCGCCAGCTGCACCCTCGGCTCCGCCCAACCAGTTTCTCAAAGGGGGGCAGGTCGTTTTCCGCAATATATGGGAGGCAGGATATGGCGATCGGTATCTGCTGTTTCACGGGGTGGCGGAAGCGGACAACCACAATCATCCTGACCAGCTTTCCTTTTTTCTGGCCGCCAATGATGCCCTGCTGGTGCCCGATGCCGGGTACGGACCGAACGGATTTTCAGACGACCGGCGCAACTCCTGGTACCTGTCTGCCAAGGCGCACAATATTGTGACCGCGGACGGATATCCGCCGGTAACCGACCATCTCATACGCGCACCCTATGTGTACAATGTGACCCCGGAGTCCGCGTACGCGATGGACAGCGAGTTTTTCGCGTTCGCTGAAAAACGAAGCGGATACTTAAGACCCAATGATGCCCATCTGCGCCGGGCCATTGGCTTTATTGATCAGGACTATTTTGTGGTGGCCGATCTGGCAATCGGGACTGCCGAACACACCTACCGGACCTACCTGCACGGCCGGGGCGTGTTTGAGCGGGCAGGCCATTATGCGTCCTGGACCCCTTGGGACAACCGATACGGCACAGAAGCGAGGCTGGATGCCTTCTTTTTTCCGCATGCGGTGGACATTGCTGATGCCACCAGCTACATCAGCCTGTTCAAGGACGAACGGTACGAGCGCCATGTTGAACTGACCCGGACCGGCCGATCGGCCGCCTTTCTGCAGCTGCTGCTGCCTGCGCGTAAGGATGCCCCGGTGCCGGAAGTGACAGATCTGAGCTCTGATTCTTTTGCTGCCGCGCAGCTGACCCGGGCGGACACCGCTGACTATTTCTTTCTGCAGCCCCAGCCTGCTGATCAGTCCTTGGATGACTTCACCACCGATGCCACTTTCGCCTGGATGCGCAGCACCGCCGGACGATGGCAGCAGCTGGCCATCCGTGAGGCGGTGGGTTTTGCTGCCGGCAGCCTAACACTTACGGCAACATCGCCAGCCACACTCGCGCTGGATGCCGCCACGCCCGGGCTGCTCAGAATTGCTCACCCCGGCGACTGGATGGGGGCGCGCCTGGAGCTGGCCTATGTGGGCACGGACGAGGTTCGCGAGGTACTGGCAAACGGTCAGCCGATACCCTACGTCCGTCAGGAGGGGCACCTTATTGTTGGACTCGGACCGCTGAGCCGGGCCACCACGCCGGTGCCGGATGGAATTGAACGCCTTCAGGCATATCCGAATCCGTTCCAGCGCCAGGTAATGCTGGAAGCTCCTGTACGACGGCCGGGCACCTTTGCGGTGAACATTTACGACATGCTGGGGCGGCACATAGTTACCCTTGAAGGGCTACATTCGCCAGGCTCACTCACTTCCCGCATCGCCTGGAACGGCCGAGCCGCGTCCGGGACCGAGGTGCCTGCCGGGGTATACCTGCTGCGGTGGACAGATGCTGAAGGCTCCCTGGCCACCGGCCGCGTCGTTCGAATGCGGTAAAGAGTGGCTTGCAATTGGTCACAGCCGATGCTAACTTGTATTACATCATACGTGTTCGGATTTTTTCACTGAAGCGAAACCGATTTAGGAATATGCGCAGATCTACGATTATTTCACTGCTCCCTGCCGCCCTGCTGCTGGTCAGCGCACAGCTGTCTTATGCTCAGCAGCGTATTGAGGTTGAGGCGGGACAGGATTCCCTGCTGGCCGCTGTGGCCCAGGCCACGCCCGGAGACACGCTGGTACTGACTACTGATGGCGGGATGTACGCTGACTCCACCAAACTGGAGATTCGGATGCCGCTGACCATCATGGCAGCGCCCGGCCTCATGAAGCGCCCGGTGCTGGTTAACAACGGCAATGAGGGTACGCGGGACATTATCCGCATGTACGACGATCTCACCCTGATCGGGCTGGAATTTGATGGCCTGGCACACCAGGGTGAACAGACCAAGTATGCCATCCGCAACAGCACCGGATCGGACCAGGCTGATGTGAAGGAGAACTACAATCTCAAGATATTTGACTGCTACTTTCACGACATCGTGCATGGCAGTGATGGCAACGCCTTTCGCGCGTACGGCAGCACCTATGCCGATTCCATCATCATCCGCAACAGCCTCTTCCACAACACGGGCAAGGAGGCGGTGCGTGTCCGGGATGAGGACAGCGACCGGCGCGGGTTCGGGTTCTTCAATGTCAACTATTTTGAAGTTTCCCACTCAACGTTCTGGGACATTAATCGGGATGGCATCAGCGTCTACGGCGGCGATGAAGATCCCATTACACCCGGACCCAAGGTCGTCATTGACCATGTCACCATGCACAATGTCGGACAGTACGGTATTAACCTGAAGGATGTGGAGGATGCGGTCGTCAGCAACACGATCATCATGGATAACAATACGATGGTGAACGGTCTGAGTGGCAGTTTCGGGGCACCCTGGCTGGTGCCTGGAGCGCTAATTACCCACAGCGACACGCTCAATGTGAGCGATGATGCCGACTGGACCGGCGGTCGGGGCGACCCCACGATTGAAAACCTGCTGGCGGTGGATCCGATGTTCACCGATCCCGATAACGGAGACTTTACGCTAATGGCTGGCAGTCCGGTGATTGGAGCCGGCATAAATGGTGCCTCACTGGGCGATCGGCGCTGGTGGCCGGAAGGCGTTACCGCCCCCATGGTGCATCAGGTAACGGCGGGACAGAATACGATTATGGACGCAGTAGCCATGGCCGGGCCGGGCGATATCATTGAACTGATGGATTCCGGCGGTGAGTACCTCAACGATGATCAGATAAACGTTCGCATGCCGCTGACCGTGCGGGCGGCAGCCGGACTGGCGGAGCGCCCGGTTCTCAAGAACAACGAGCCGGATGAGAGCACGCGCGTCGTATTCCGCATCTACGATTCCCTGCACTTGGATGGCATTGAGATTGATGGCATGGCCGGTACGGATTTCAATGCAAAGTACCTGCTCCGCATTGATGGCGAAGTGGATTCCAGCATGGTGCTCAAGGTCACCAACAGCTACCTGCATGATGTGGTGGCTGGCAGCGATGGCAACTTCCTGCGCCAGTATACCGGGACCTATGCGGATTCGCTGATTTTCAGGAATACGATCTTCAGCGGTGCCGGCAAGGAAGGTCTGCGCAGCAAGGATGAAGCCTCCAACAGCGGGCTGTACAACTTCGGCTACTTTGAGGTGTCCAACAGCACCTTGGCCAATACGCGCCAGGCGGCCATCTACATCTATGCGGGCGATGGCGATGACACTACGCCGGAGCCGACGGTGGTCATGGATCACATCACCTGCTACAACTGCGGCCACGGCAACGGGCGTGCCTTCTATCCGCGCGGATTCCAGAATGTGTCCATCACCAACAGCATTATCGCCAACAGCAAAATGGACGCTGAATTCAGCGTCAAGCTGGAAGGCGCTTCGATGATTTCGTACTCGGACACCTTCATGGTGGCTCCTGTCGTGCTCAACGGCACCTCCACGGCGACCGACATGTACAATATTGACCCTGAGTTCAACGACCCTGACATGTTGGACTTCGGGATCCCCATGGCCAATGCGCTGCGCATGGCAGGTTCCGGCAGCATGGGCATTGGCGACATGCGCTGGCTGGCCGACCCTACTTCGGCGGAGGAACTGGTCATTCCGGAAGAGCACGGCATTGTGCTGGGCCAGAACTACCCGAACCCCTTCCAGGTCCAGACGACGATCCCTTTCCGGCTTGAGCGCCAGGGGTATGTTACGTTGGAAGTGTATGATCTGCTGGGCCGGCGTATCTCGCGCGTAAAGGAGGGCTTTGAGTCGGCTGGTGCGCATACGGTGACCCTATCAATGGATCAGCAGGCACCCGGCACCTATTTCTACCGCTTACGGGTGGACGACAGTACCTCATGGCAGAAAATGGTAGTGGTACGTTAGCCGCTGCCAGGGGTAGATGCTGACTCGGGCCGGATTGATTCTGTGCCTGCTTCTGCCGGGTGTAGCCGGCGCTCAGACCGAGCGGAAGGCTCACACCCCGCAGGAGCTGTCGGCAGCCATTGCGGCCTCTGGACCCGGAGATACCGTGGTCATGGCCAACGGCACCTGGACGGATGTGGAGGTTTCCTTCTTCGCTGAAGGCGCGGAGGCAGATTCCATTACGCTGCGCGCGGAAACGCCCGGTCAGGTCGTGCTCAACGGCACCTCCCGACTGAGTATCGGCGGCCGGTACCTGAAGGTGGATGGACTCTGGTTTGACCGGGGAGCTTTAGCCAGCGGGCATGTAGTTGAGTTTCGGCGGTCTTCGTCCAACCTGACCACACACAGCCGGCTGACCAACTGTGCGATTACCGACTACAATCCGCCCGACTATCTGACGCAGTACAAGTGGGTTTCCGTGTACGGTCGGCATAACCGCGTGGACCACTGTCATTTTGCGGGCAAAACGCATGATGGCGCGACGGTAGTCGTCTGGCTCGCTGACCCGCCCAATGACGCACCGGTTTGGCACCGCATTGATAACAATTACTTCGGCAACCGCCCGGAGCTGGGCAAGAACGGCGGAGAATCCCTGCGCATCGGCACCAGCAGCCGTTCAATGCAGAACGCGCATGTAACAGTTGAACACAATCTGTTTGAGGAATGCGATGGCGAGATCGAGATCATTTCCAACAAGAGCGGTCAGAACGTCTTTCGCCACAACACTTTCAGACGTTCATCAGGCGTACTCACCCTGCGCCATGGCAATGATGCCCATGTCCACGGCAATTATTTCCTGGGTGACGGCAAAAGCGGGTCTGGAGGCGTGCGCATTATCGGGGAGCGCCATCGCGTCTATAACAACTACTTCCAGGACCTGGAAGGATCGGATTATCGGGCCGCCGTGTCGTTTGTAAACGGCATCCCCAATTCGCCGCTGAACAGATACTTTCAGGTCAGGAATGCCTTTGTAGGTTTCAACACCTTCGTAAATGTGGAGCAGGCCTTCATCATGGGTGCCGGCTCCAGTTCTTCGCAATCACTGGCCCCGGACAGCCTGACTATTGTCAGTAATCTGGTCTTCACGCGCAACGGGCCGATCATTGAATATGAGGATGCCCCCCTGCAGGTTACCTACGCGGCCAATATTGTCTACGGCGCACGCGTGGGCATTGATCTACCTGACGATGGCATCGCGATTGACGATCCAGAGCTCTCTCAGCTGAGCGATCTCTGGCGTCCGTCCCTGACGAGTCCGGCGGTGGGGCGCGGGCTTCCGGTGGACTTTGTCACCCGAGACATTGATGGCCATGTGCGTGATATGACCCCGGAGGTGGGCGCAGACGAAATCTCTTCCGGTGCCATCGTGTACCGACCGCTGACCGCGCAGGATGTCGGGCCCGCATTCATGCACCTGATTCTGCAGTCTGTGCCGACCACCTACCATGCACCGGTGGCCACTCTGATAGCGTATCCCAATCCGTTCCGCGAGGCGACTACGCTGGAATTTGCGTTGCGGGCCCCCGGCCAAGTACGCCTGGTCCTGTATGACCTTCTGGGCCGCGAGGTGTCACAACTGGTCAACGGCTACCACACGGGTGGTCGCCATTTGCTTCGGATCGAGGCTGACGGGTGGGCACCCGGTGCCTATCTGGTCGTGCTTAGTATTGGGGAGGCGCGACAGTCCAGGGTTATATTCCGGCAATGATTGCACTGACCACTGCGCTGTTGCTGGTGGGCCTGTCCGCTCCCGCCGATACACTGGTAAAGACTGCAGCCGAATTCCACGATGCCGTGCGTGCTGCCCGACCCGGAGACACCATAGTGATGGCGAACGGCATTTGGAAAGATGTGGTACTTACTTTTGATGCCGATGGCTTGGAGGGAGATTCAATTACCGTTCGGGCGGAATCCGCGGGACGCGTAATTCTGACCGGCAGTTCCCGGTTGCGCATGGGCGGGCGGTATTTGAAAGTGGAGGGGCTATGGTTTCACCGGGGGGCGCTTTCGGGCGGCCATGTGGTTCAGTTCCGAACCGACCGGCCGGCGCATCACAGCCGGCTTACGGATTGTGCCATCACTGAATACAATCCCGCCAACTGGCTGCTCCAGTACAAGTGGGTGTCGCTGTACGGGACCCACAACCGGGTCGATCACTGCTACTTTGCCGGCAAGACGCACGACGGAGCGACATTGGTGGTGTGGCTGGAGGATCCGCCGAATGATCAGCCCAACTACCACCGGATTGACCACAACTTTTTTGGATGGCGCCCCGTCCTCGGCAAGAATGGCGGAGAGACGATCCGCATCGGTACGAGCAGCCGCTCCATGCAGGATTCCTTCACGGCCGTGGAATTCAACCTGTTCCATCGGACAAACGGCGAACACGAAATCATCTCCAACAAGTCGGGCCATAATACCTTTCAATACAACACCTTCCACGAGGCTCGGGGTGCCTTGACCCTCCGGCACGGCAATCATGCCGTGATCAGGCAGAACTACTTTTTGGGCGGCGGACAACCAGGCACCGGCGGGGTGCGTGTCATAGGGGAAGACCACGAGGTATCGCACAATTATTTTGCTCACCTGCAGGGTGACTCCTCGCGGGCTTCACTGTCGGTCATGAACGGCATTCCCGACTCCCCGCTCAACCGCTATTTCCAGGTCCGGCGTGCGGTCATCGCCAATAACACGTTTATTGACACGCACACCACCATCCTGTACGGCTTGGGGGCGGATCAGGAAAAGACCCTTTTGCCGAAACAGGTGCTGTTCGCGCGCAACCTGGTCGCAACATCCAGTGTTCGGCCTGTTGTGTCGGACCATGTTCCCACCGACCAGGTATCCTGGCTGGGCAATCTGTTCTACGGCTCCAGTTTGGGCATTGAACAGCGGGCTGGCATTCTGTGGGAGAGTCCAGACCTGGTGCGGGATCCGCACGATCTTCTGCAACCATCGGGGATCGGGCAGGGTGCCCGTCTGGAGTTCCCTCCACTGACCCCTGCCGATGTAGGTGTCTCCTGGTGGGGGCAGCCCTGGACACCGACCGTTCTGGCGGACACATCCGGCGTGCTGCCGGATTTTTCCTATGCGGGATATCGCTGGGGGGAGCGGGAGCCGCCGGACTTGCCGGTAACCTTCGGGGTCACGGACTTCGGGGCCACCGGGCAGGACATGAATGATGACACGCGAGGGTTTCAGGCTGCGCTGGATGCCGCTCATGCGCGGACCGGACCGGTGGTCATCGGTATTCCCGCGGGGGTTTTTCATCTGTCCGGAGTGCTGCTGCTGGAACGTGATAGTCTGATATTGCGGGGGAGCGGGACCGGTGCCACCCGGCTCTACATCGAAAAGCCCCTGGGAGCAATGGATTTGCCCTTGGCGCTTGAGCATTCTGTTGATTCCGTGCGCGGACATGCGGTGTCCCCGTTTACGCAGGCTGGCGGCATCATCTGGTCCCGTAATCCCGACGCAATAGAGGTGCCTCCGGCTGTAGCTGTTCGCTCCCTTGAGCCGGGTGGCCATTGGATGCGTGTTTCAGACCCTGGCTTTGTGGATGTCCCCGGTGCGGCTCATTTGGTGTCGGGTCAGAAGGTGCTGCTGCACGTCTCGGTTATCTCACGCTCCGACGACACACTTTATACCAAGCAGCCGCTACCTACCGATCTTTCCCATGCTGCAGATCTGCGCCTGGTGCCTGCAGATTATATTCGGGAAGTGGGCATTGAGCAGCTGACCCTTGAATTTGAGCCCGTGCCTTACAGTGGGCATCGGCTGGAAGATGGCTACAATGCCATCTATCTCACGCAGGTCCGGCACGGGTGGGTCCGCGATGTTGTTATAATCAATGCGGATGCGGGAATCATCCTTGATCAGTCAGCGAACGTCACGATTAACCGCGTCAGGATCAGCGGGCGGGAAAACCACATAGGCCTGCAGCTGACCGATACCGGGTCTGCGCTTGCCCGCGATTTTGAGGTGCGATCGAATGCAGTCCATCCTGTCGGACTACAGGGCACCAGCAGCTACAATGTTATACACCGCAGCAGCTTTGACCATTTGTTTGACCTCACCGCAGGTTATCCCAATCTGTTTGATAATTCGCTGATGGAACCGGCCGATGACCGCCATCCATTGTGGATTTCTGACACCGCGACCTCTCTGATACTGTGGCATCTTGAGTACCGGCCGCAAGAGTCCTTTCGTCTGCCCGCCTTTGGAGGTGAGCTGGGACCGAGAGCCATTGCTGTGGGACTCAGCAGCACGGTCCCGATCCGGGTGCAATTACACCCCAAAACCTTCACCGAGGGCTTCAACAGGCCCGGACTGACAACGCCATCGCTCTATCTGGAGCAGCTGCAGCAGCGCCTTGCGCCCCATCAGTAGCCGATCCAGATTCCTGATCGATCCGCCGGGCTCCGAAAAGCCCAAGGCACCGACTTCGGGCACCGCAAAGACAAGTGCTGCCGGCACGGGTCAATAAACACCTCATCAAGTCTTCCCGAGACGCACCGACGGAGCTGAACGGCAAACGACTACCGGGCAGCGCTGCCCGAGTCCTTGGCTCTGCGAAGCCTGCCCGCTGACGGCACGCAAACATTTGCGGTGGCTTACTGTTAAACTCAGCCTCTTTTGTCCTAAGGTGAGTTGAATCATGGAGTGGATAATTGTTATTGGGATGCTGGTGGTGTTTGGCATACTCAACCATTTTTTGCAGCGGGGCCCGATTGCGAAGATGTCCCCGGTTGCGCGTTTAGCACTCCGATTGGCTGGAGGGGCCGGGTTGTTGACGCTGTTTCTCACATCATCTGAAGCCCAGGCTATCAGGGTACCCATACTGATGCCGCTGGCAATACTGATAGCATGGATGGTTCAGGATTCAATTCGCCAGTACCGGTCGGCCGGCGTTGAAGGCTCACATCGGCACGCCGCCGCCTGAGGCTGGATCAGCCTGGCTTATCGCGTCAGCCCGTATCGCAGGTGTGAGGTGCCGGGATGCAGGTATACCGTCTCGCTTTGGGTGGCCCATCGCTTCAGCCCATATCCCCGGTGTGAGTCCATAACTGCCTCCGCACGAGCCGCCTGATGGGGCGCTGGAAGGTGGGTGGCGGTGGCATGGCATCTTCCCGCATACTTGGGATCTGGCCGGCTTGACACAGGGCCCGCGCAGGCGGACCTTCAGATCACGACCTGCATGCGTAGCTGATGGGGCACCCTGCGCTGCGTCATCAGGCTCAGCGCGGTTGGAGCGTTAGCAATGCAGGCGGCCCCCGGCCAATGCTGGGTGTCCCGCCCTCAGCAGGATGTGCTGTTCCTTTGCACCAACCCCGAATCCCGCTCCGCCGCCGATTCCATCATTTGCGTTATGTGGCGCTCTGATTCAATGAGGTGGTATTCCATATTGGCGCGGGCCTGTTCAGGATCGCGGGCCAGAATTGCCTTCAGAATACGCCCGTGCCACTCAATGGCCGAATAGCGGGCCTCCTCTATCACCTGGTGGACCGAGTGCTTGATGCCGGGCATCAGTGCGTAGATGGGCACAATCAGCAGCGGCACGAGCGCATTGCCGCAGGCCACCGCAATATGCCGGTGAAACGCCATATCCAGCTCTGCCAGCTGCCCGCTGTCGCAAGCCACCATGTCGTTGTAGTCCTGCGTGAGCTGTTCGGCATCCGCGTCCGTGTGCCTGATGGCTGCCTCTGCTGCAATGGGCGGCTCAATCAACTGGCGCGCCCGGATGATATCAATGGACCGGTAATCCCCTTCGTGCTGGTGGAGATACATCTCCAGCGGAGTCGTGACGGTTTCCGGTGAAAGCCGGGAAATGAACATGCCCCGACCCTTTTCAATCTCGATCAACCCGCGGGCCGCCAGCATGCGCAGCGCCTCCCGAAGCACCGTCCGGCTCACGCCGAACTGCGTGCACAGCTCATGCTCCGAATCCAGCTTCATCCCGGGTGTCAATTCGCGCGTCCGGATTGAATGCTCTATGGCTTCAACGACGGAATGGCTGAGCAGCCGTGGCTTGCCCACGGATTTGAAACGCGAGGTCATGGTTCGATCCGTTCTAACAGTCGATGCGTGGAAATTAACGTAGTCCGGCGGTCATGTGAAGAGGCAGCATGTGAATTCTCGGGTGATATTGATATCCGTACCGGTCAGAATCCGAATATGCGGGGAATCACCAAGGTGATGTCCGGGATGAATGTGATCAGCAGCAGGGCAACCAGCATTGCGATGTAGAGGGGGGCCAGGGGCCGGATAATGTCCTGCACCGACACCTTGGCAATGCCCGCACCGGCAAACAGCACGGTACCAACCGGCGGCGTACACAGGCCGATACACAGATTGGCCACCATCAGAATTCCAAAATGTAGCGGATCCACCCCCATACCGACCACAATCGGCAGGAATATGGGCGTGAATATCAGAATCGCCGGAGTCATGTCCATGAATGTGCCGACCATCAGCAGAATAGCGTTGATTATCAGCAGCACGACGATCCTGTTATCGCTTAGGGCCACCAGCGTACCCGCGATATTCTGCGGAATATCCTCAAAGGACAACACCCAGGACAGTGCCAGCGAGGTGCCGATAAGCAGCATGACCACGGCGGTCGTGGTGACACTGTTCAGCAGCACCTCCCGGAGACCGGCCAGGTTCACTTCGCGGTACAGCAGCACCAACACCAGCGCGTACAGCACGGCAATGGCGGCAGCTTCCGTAGCCGTAAAGATGCCCGCCACAATTCCCCCGATCACCACCACAATCAGGGTCAGACTGGGCAGCGCACGCATCATTGCCCGAAACACCTCAGGCAGCCGAACCCACTCCCCCTTGCCGTACCCTTTCCGGTGGGCCACAAAGGCCGTTACGGCCATCAGCAGACCGCCGATCAGAATGCCCGGCAGGTATCCGGCAATAAAGAGCGCGGCCACGGAAACCGTCCCGCTGGCCAGTGAAAAGACTATGAGCACATTACTGGGAGGGATCAATAGGCCGGTCGTAGCCGACGATACATTTACGGCAGTGCTGAAGCCCGGCGCATAGCCGCCATCCACCATTTTGGGATGCATCACGGTCCCGATGGCGGCGGCCGCCGCAATGCCCGACCCCGAAATCGCCCCAAACAGCATACAGGCAATGATGTTTACCAGGGCCAGTCCGCCCGGCAGCGCACCAATCAGCGCGCGGGCAAAGGCGATCAGGCGGCGGGCAATGCCCCCTTTGCCCATCAGATTCCCAGCCAGAATGAAGAAGGGTATCGCCAGCAGCGTAAAGCTGTCCAGTCCGGTGGCTATACGCTGCGCGGTAGTACTGGCCGCCGGCACGAAGTCTACGGCCACCAGCATGGTCAGCAGCGTGGCCATCCCCAGACAATAGGCCACCGGCACATCCATCAGCAGCAGAATTACAAAGCTCACCACCAGGATCAGCACCGCAGCGCCCATATTTTCAGTCTCTTTTGATTTGCCTCAATTGGGGGAAGCCGCCTTGGGAGTTGCATTCCGCAGCTCAAGCATGGCTATGACACTGTAATGGGTCATCAGCAGCCCGCTTATTGGGAGCACCAGGTATACATACCCTATGGGCACCTGGAATGCCGCCGACAGCTGGTTCAGATCCAGAGTCACATACACCAGCCAACTTCCGCCAAAAACCAGTGCTACGAGCGCGAAGAGGATCACCACCAGATAGGCCGCAAAACGCATCTGCCTCCTCCGCTGCGGGCCCATCTGTCTGACGAGAATATCAATGCCCAGGTGCGCCCGTACCCGGAGCGCGTAGGCTGCACCCAGAAGACTGATCCAGATCAGCAGATATGTGGCCAGTTCCTCGGTATAGGAGCTGGGGCTGTTGAGCAGATAGCGCGTAATGACTTGCCAGGACACGGTGATCACCATAGCAATCATGAGTGCGATCAGGATGGCAGCCAGACTTCGGTCAATGGTACGCGTCATGGTCAGCTACTCTGCGCCGGATAGCTGAAGGCCCCTGATCCGCTCAGCCCATTGCCCCAGATAGGATCCTTCCAATGAGCTGTACAAGGGCATTACCGCCTCCTGAAACGGCCGTTTGTCGGGGCGGATAACGGTCACCCCGGCCTGCTGCACGGCTTCAAGAGCGGCTGCGGTCGCCTCCTTCCAAAGCTGCCGCTGGTAGTCCATCGATTCTTCCACCGCCTGGTTGAGCCAGCTCTTCTGCTGCTCGGACAGCTTGTTCCAGGTGTGCGTGCCGATCAGCAGTACATCCGGCGGTGCTGCATGCTCATCGAGTGTATAGTATCGGGCCTGCTCAAAGTGCTTGGACCCGTAGAAATTGGGTGGATTGTTTTCCGCACCATCCACCACACCCTGCTGCAGCGCCGTATACAGCTCTCCATAGGCCATGGGGGTTGCATTTGCCCCCAGCATATTGATGGTTTGTATAGACAGATTACTGCGCATAACGCGGATCTTGAGGCCCGCCAGGTCGTCCGGCGTTTCAACTTTGCGATCATGTATATAGAAGCTGCGGAAGCCGGCATCGTAGTAGCACAGACCGCGTATCCGGTAGGGCTCGCCCTGCAGCAGTATTTCCCGGCCCACCTCGCCCTGAAGCACCCGCCACAGATGATCCGCATCCTCAAAAAGGTAGGGCAGACTGTACACCCCCATCGCCGGCACAAAATTCTCAATTACACTGGAAGCGGTCTTAGCCATATCCAATGTTCCCAACTGCAGCAGTTCCAAGGACTCACGCTCGTTGCCCAGCTGTCCGCTGGGATAGATCTTGACCTGCAAGGTCTGGCCGGAAAGCTCGGCGAGGCGGTGTCCCATATAGGCCATGCCCTGATGTACCGGATGCGTGGCATCAAGAATATGTGCCAGTCGCAACTCTACTGGCTCAGCCGCCGGCCCGCAGCCGGCCGCCACCAGCACCGCAAGCAGGGCCACCCGGATCCTGACCGAAGTCGGGATCCCCGTTTTGGCCTGCCGGGGGCAACTGTGCATGACTTCTGACCGACCGACGAAGCGCTTAAATGAAGTACAGCCCTCCATTAACCTCGACTGACTCACCGTTGATATAGGCGGCCGCATCGGAGGCCAGGAATACTACCACCCTAGCCACATCTTCCGATTCCCCTTCACGACCCACTGCAGTCTTGCCTGCCACCATTTTGCGGACGGCATCCGGGGTAAAGGTGTCATGGAAGGTGGTATTGATCAGACCTGGAGACACACAGTTAACACGGATCCTGCGTTCGGCCAGCTCTTTGGCCATGCCGCGCGTCATCGTCAGCACACCGCCCTTAGCGGTCGCATAGGCCACCGATCCGCCTCCGCCTCCGTCCCGGGCCGCCAGCGATCCCACATTTACGATGGACCCGCCCTTCCGCATGTGCGGCAGAGCGGCCCGTGTTACCAGGAATACGCTCTTGAGATTGACATCCATCACGGCATCCCAGAAGGACTCATCCATCTCATCCAGCCGCTTGCGAGCCAGCAGTCCGCCGGCGTTGTTGACCAGGATGTCCAGCTTTCCACCGCGTGTGCTGATGCCCTCCTGGAACAGCCGCTCCACTTCCTGAGGCCGCGTTACGTCCGCCTGTACGGCAGCCGCGTTCCCGCCGCCCTTGTTGATGGCTGCAACCGTATCCTCAGCTGCGTCCCGGCTTGCGTGGTAATTGACAATCACGGTGGCTCCCGCCTCACCCAGACCCAAACAGATCGCTCTTCCAATATCTCGACCGCCACCCGTCACCAGGGCCACGCGACCGCTCAAGTCAATGTGCATACAGATTCCCGATTATTGTAACCATGATTCGTTATCCGCCCGATATTCGGGCCAAGACTGATTTAGTGCGTGCCGATGTCCACATGGTGGGTTCCGGTCCAGGAATACACCTGTTCGCCCAGGGCTACGCTGTGGACAGCGCCTTCTTCCGCGGGCCCGTTGGCGACCATAATGCGCCAGAAAAAGCCCTCCCGCCCGAACACTTCCACGACGCTCGCTTCGGATGAATGGCCTACCACACGGATATCGGTGATACCGGGGCGGGCCTGATCAGAACGCTCCTGAGCCTCATTGAAGTATCCGTGCGGCTGGATCACCGAGGCAAACAGATGATCGGAAGCCTGGCGGCGGATCATCAGCACCGGATCGGACTTCAAGTTGAAATTCGGATCATGGGCCCCGGTTCGACCCAGCAGGATTTGCGATTCCGGATGCGGTGCGGTTATGACCGAATAGTAGCGGTGACCATCAAGCCAGGTGAAGCGGATCGTAGAGTCCGATGTGGCGCTCGCAGTGTACCAAATGTGCTGGTACCCGTGAGCCTCACCCAGGGGCTGCAGGTGGTCCGTGCGGGTATTGAATGTCAGATTGGAGACGATATTCTGCCCTGAATAGTGCAGCGGATAGTCGTACTGATGCAGTTCGGCGCTGGACAGGCGGTAAAGGTCCACCACTACCGGATACTGCAGGCGGTCATCTTCCATCAGCAGCATGGTGCGCTGCATGCCGACCCCTTCGTAGTATGTGTCGGCACGGGCACTCATGATTTGGGCGGATGCGTTTGCCGCATCAAAGAAGTGCCGCTCGCCCCAGGTGGCTTCGGCCGCATCTTCGTCAAAGCCGTTCTGCGTCCTCTGATCGACTACCACGGTGTTATGCGCTATAGTCTGCATGGCATAGGAGTCATTTTCCGGCAGATAGCGACCGCCGAATTTGGGCTCTATGTTGATCCACCGTCCAAATCCGTAGTCACGTATAACCTGCCGACCCTGATCGTAGAAGATGAAGTGCAGCTTATCAAAATGTCCGTGACCGCCCCCGTGCACGCCGTATTTCATCAGCAGCAGGGATTGATTTTCACCCTCTCCGGTCCGCAGAATACCCAGCCCCCCGCGTAATCCGTCATGGCCATCACGAAACTCCACTGAAGACCAGTTCATCGATGGCTCATGTCCGTGGGCCGCGTAGTTGCGTGCCAGCGTCAGTCCGGCACCGCTTAGAATCACGCGCCCCTGGAATCTCGTTACTCCCAGCAGATCGTCATCTGCACCATAGCGCTCGTAGGTCAGCGCGTTGGCCAGTACCACCTCCGGTGCGGCTACATCCATCGTCAGCGACGCATCATTAATCGGCGGAAAGATGCCGTTGGGGAAGGCGGTTTCCACGGCCGCATAGTAGGCTTTCCGCAGGATCTGGTCCCGATAATCGTAGATACCGACCTCGGGCTGCATCCGATGAATCGCTTCCGCAAAATAGAAGAAGGGCATCAGCGCATACCGGATGTAGTACGGCCCTTCCATGTAGTATCCGTCCGGTGAAAACAGCAGGTCCAGTTGGGCCAGGAATCCGCCGTTGCCATCGAGTTGGGAGCCATGGAGAGCTTTTTCCACCAGGGAAAGATCCCCCATTACGTAGGCGATCATACCCACCGCGGCCACGGCCCAGGTGCCGTGATTGTGAATGCGGTCAAATTCGGTCTGATTGCGAATATGGAACCAGTCGGCCATGGGGCGGAATATGTTCGCCTCAAACCGTGCCCGTTCGTCTTCAGACAGCCATTCGTACACGCAGTCGTAGGCAATACTGGTATGCACCAGCCAGACTTCCTCATTGAGCGTCTGGTGGAAAAGTTTGCCCGGTTTCTGGTGATGCGCCAGCGGATGTGGACCCAGCGTCGGATACAGGTCGGCATAGGCATTGAGCATATCCCGCACGAACGCCGCGTATTTGTCCTGACCGGTTATGCTGAAGAGCAGCCCGGCGAGCCGCATTTCGCGGTAATTCTGCTTATGGCGTTCATGCTCATAGCCGCCTGCTTCGCCCGGGTTCGGCACTTCCATCGGTTTAGCCATGGCAGCCTCAAGGGTGGATTCGGCCTGGGCAATGGATGCATCCATCAGCGGATAATGGCCGCGTGCCGCCTGAATGGCCTGTGCCTCGCTTTTGGAAAGGAATAGTCCGGCGTGTTGCGCTTCGGTAGCAACGGGTGCCGCGCACATGAGCAGGATCAGCAGCAGCCAGCGCCGCAGGACCTGCCAGTGGCCTTGAAGTGTGACCGCTCTGTCCATGCGCTCAATATACAAATTTATCACACATCATACAACTGCAAGGCAGGTCCGGGCGGTCTCAACCCGGTGGTCACAGAGGATGGGCAACCCAGGTTATATCTGCCCTCACGCGGCATTCCGGTGGGTGGACTCACCTTCGGGCATGTGTGGATGAACCCCAATGGACCGGCATGACGGGCATTACCCGAAGGTATGCCTCCTGACCATGAACGGGGATTCAAGCACGCGCTTCTGCCCTACGCGAAGAAACCTTCCCTCCGAATAAAGGCGTGCGGCATTTCTCCGTTTGCTGCTGATCCCCGGACCCTTCGCGACATTGTCAGGTATAGGGCTGTCCATGAGACAATTGCCTTGCCAAATCGCCGCATACGGGCTGGCTTTATCGTACTGAGAGTCGCCAGCCTCAAACATAGGAGGCCTGTATGGTCCACAAATTCTGGGAGATTGACCACTGACGGGTATGCCATTAGGAACACAACCGGATTACGATTTTGAAACTGGCATTTCCGAGCTGACACCGCGTCAAGCGACGGTTTGGGGGTTTCATTCCGGCAGGGGTAGTACGCTATTGAGCCGCACCATTATGCTGCAGGATCTGTCCAAATTGATGATGGCGATCCCTCCGGGTTCTGAGACGGCCGTATACGCGAATGCGATCGTGGATGAGAACTGCCTTGGAAAGCCGACTGTTACGACGCGGGGAAAGTCCTTGGGGCACCTGAGGAAACTCTACGCTCTTGACGAATCGGTCCTATTTTTCAGAGTATTCCGCGATCTGTGGGATCGGGACCGGGCTGGCCGGCCGCTTCTGACCGTACTGCTTGCCCTGACCCGAGACCCGCTGCTTCGCGCCAGTTTTTCCGCTGTGGCAAAGACTCCGATCGGCTCCGGTTTGAAGCAGGAGACATTCAGATTCGCCATGTTAAATTCGGTGAGCCACCCAATATCAGCCATTTCTGCCGCCGCCTTGGTGGCGAGAGCCAGTTCATCCTGGGCGCAATCCGGCCATTTGTCCGATGCGAGAAGGAAGATTCGCCAGGTTGTGATGCCTACTCCCGCAGTTGCAACCTTTGCCCTCCTGATTGGATATGCGACGGGAGCGCGCGGAGCCTTGCTGCTTGAAACCCCTTGGGCCACAGTACTTGATGCCGACTGCGAAACCCTGATGGAGCTTGCGTCCGAAGCCCATCGCCAAGGTCTGCTCACCCTGATGTGCATGGGAGATGTAATTGATGTATCCTTTGCAAGTCTGCTCACGGAAACTGAGATCGAGCGTGTCGATGGCCTATATTGACGATCTATCCAAGCGGTATAGGCGCTACATCGCGCATCCCTGGAAGGCCAATCTTGCCGGAGCAGAGCGGACCGTTTTTGTGGTCTATGATAAGACCAAAGAGCGTCAACTGCGTGCACGGATGGGTTTGTTTGAGCTTGCCACAAAGGAATGTGGCCATGGCTGGGCATTGTGCGACATCACCAGGTCATTTGGGCAGTGGATAGCCTCCCTGGAGTACCGGGAGTCCTACTATGAGTCCCCGGAGGATTTACAGTTTCTGCTCAATAGCGAATTCCTGGAATTCTTGGCTCACCAGATCCGGCAGGTCCTCCGTTCTGCAGGTACCACCACGGCAGTGGGACTACTCGGCGTTGGATCCTTGTATGGATTCGTGCATGTTTCGCAGCTCCTTCAGCGAATCGATCATGAGATCAGCGGTAGGCTGGTCGTCTTCTTCCCGGGGACCTACGCCCGGAACAATTACCAGCTCTTGGATGCCAGGGATGGCTGGAACTACCTCGCCGTGCCCGTCACCATGGAATCCCCCTCCTGACTGAATGCTGAATCACGAAGTCTTTCAGCGCGACCCTCGCTCCAGCGTGCTGATCAATCAGGGTGTCGCCGTGATGTCCGATGCCATGAACGAGGACGAACGGCGCACCCTCCGTTTTGAGCTGGAGCATTTTGTATGCGAAGGGGAATACCATCGGGGGCTGGTGCGGATTTTGGAAGCCTTCACGGCGAACCGTGGGCAACCGGAACTCCCAGCTGCCTGGGTAAGTGGGTTCTACGGGAGCGGCAAGTCCCATCTTGTTAAAATGCTTCGGTTTCTATGGACGGATTACACCTTCCCCGAAGACGGAGCAACTGCACGCGGCCTTGCGCGCCTGCACCCTGATGTTATGGACTTATTAACGGAAATCAGCATCGCGGGCAGGCGAATGGGCGGGCTGCACGCGGCGGCAGGCACACTGGGGGCCGGAACTGGCACCAGTGTTAGACTCGCGTTGCTGGGCATTGTATTCAGATCAAAGGGACTACCGCATGATTTCGCCTTAGCCAGATTCTGCCTTTGGCTAAAGCGTGAAGGCTACTTTGATCAGGTCAGATCCATAATTGAGCGTGCCGGACGCGACTTTTCCAGTGAGCTGCGTAACCTCTATGTCAGCCGCGCTATCGCAGAAGCTCTCCGGGAATTGGACCGTAGTCTGGGAAGTGATGCGCAGGACGTGCGAAACAACATCAAGGCACAGTTCCCCAGACACGATGAAGTGTCCTCTGAAGAATTCGAGCTAACGCTCAGGGAAGTCCTTGCCCTGAATGGCCAATTGCCAGCCACAGTGATCATTCTGGATGAGGTACAGCAGTACATTGGGTCCAAGGCGGATCGCACGTACAAGATTCAGGAGCTGGTTCAAACCTGCAGCAAGGCGTTTGGCGATCGCCTCCTGTTTGTTGGCACCGGTCAGACCGCGCTCTCCGGCACCCCTAATCTCAAGAAACTCCAGGGGCGATTCCGGGTCAATGTTGAGCTGTCCCACGTTGATGTTGAGACCGTGATCCGGCGGGTAGTTCTGGCCAAGCGCCAAGATCAAGTAACCGCAGTGCAGAACATCCTGGAAGCCAATGCGGGCGAAATCGCCCGCCACCTGAGCGGTACGTCTATTGCTCCCAGACAGGAGGACCGCGACACGCTCGCAGATGACTACCCGCTACTCCCGGTACGTCGGCGTTTTTGGGAGCATGTCTTGCGGGCTGTGGATAAGGGGGGCATCGCGGGGCAACTCAGAACTCAACTGCGCATCGTACATGAAGCCCTTAAGCGGACCGCGAACGACCCGCTTGGGACTGTTGTACCCGCTGACTTTCTATTTGACGAAATCTCCACCCAGCTTCTCCAGTCCGGCACACTTTCAGGCGATGTTCACGACATAATCCTGCGGCAGGAGCAAAGCGGTAGCCACGGGATCCTAAAACGGCGCATATGCGCGCTCATCTACCTGATCCGAAGTCTTCCGCATGAGGCCGGAGCAGACATTGGCGTGCGCGCGTCCTCCAGTAATCTTGCAGACCTTCTCATTCAGGATTTGGCCACCGAGGGTGCCCGACTGCGCAAACTGGTGCCTGAATTACTGGAAGATCTAGCCAGCAACGGCACGCTTCTCAAGATTGGGGATGAGTTCAGCCTGCAGACGAGAGAAAGCAGTGAGTGGGAATCCCAATTTGTCAGGCTGCGCAACAGTGTGCTAAACGATCCGACACAAATCAGTACAAAGCGCACTCAGCTGCTTAGAGAGCGCATTGAGCGCATCCTCCGCCCGACAAGCATCCCGCACGGCAAAAGCAAGACCCCCCGGAAGCTGGCTGTTCAATTCGGGTCGCCCCCCCCCATGTTATAACTGACAATTTCCTCCCTGTTTGGATCAGGGATGGATGGGGCGAACGTGAAGGCGTAGTTCGGGCGGATGCCTTGAAAGCTGGCTTGGAGAGCCCCTGTATTTTCGTTTTCGTACCCAGAGTGCGGGCGGACGCGTTGCGCAACGCGCTGGTTACTGCTCATGCCGCGGAGCAGACGCTTGAATTAAGGGGAAGCCCTTCAACTCAGGCGGGTAAAGAGGCCCGCCAGAGTATGAATACCCGGCTCCGGGATGCCGGTGACCGACAAAGGGAGCTGATTGAAGAGATTGTCGGCCAGGCAAGAGTCTACTTGGGCGGTGGGTCAGAGCGTGCAGAATCCACCCTCCGCGACAGGATTCAGCGTGCAGCTGAGGCTTCGCTTGAACGCCTTTATCCGAATTTCAGTAAGGCCGATGATCCTCGCTGGCACCAGGTTGTGAAACGTGCAAGGCAGGGCTCCGACCAACCGTTGGAGGTCCTTGGGCACCAGGGAATGATCGCTGACCATGCCGTTTGCCGGGCGATCTGGGACGTGGTTGGCTCTGGGAAGTCGGGCAAGGATATTCGCCAACTCTTTTCGCGACCGCCCTATGGATGGCCTCGCGATGCCATTGATGGCGGCCTGTTGGCCTTGGCCGCCAGCAGTCACCTGCAGGCATTGCGCGATGGCAATTCAATTGTTGCCCGACAGATTGATCAGAAGAACATTTCCAAGACGTTCTTCCGTGTTGAGCTTCAGCACATAAGTGCCGCGCAGCTAATTCGGCTGCGAAAGCTGTTTTCTGATGCCGGGGTAGCCTGCAGGCCCGGGCAGGAATCCCAGGTTGCGACGGAATATTTGACGCGACTGAATAATCTCGCTAGCAGTGCCGGAGGCGAACCGCCGTTGCCTGCGTGCCCTGATGCGTCTGAAATCCGTGCGCTGCAACATCTTCAAGGAAACGAGCAACTCGCTGGCATCCTTAGGGCCTACGATTCGCTGCAGCAATTCCACCAGGCATGGACTCAGCGGTCAAGATTAGCTCAACAGCGGCTTCCATCCTTCCAGCGGTTGTTGAAGCTGGCCGCCCATGCTGCCAATTTGAATCTCGGCAGGGATATCCAACTCCAGATTGATGCTATCCTTACGAGCCGGCGGCTGTTGGCATCAAGTGATCCTGTGCCTCCATTATCCCAAGCGCTTACGGACGCTCTTCGTACCACGCTGTCTGAATATGACCGCAACTATTCTGGGATTTACGAGCAGCACTTGCGCTTGCTCAAGGAATCTGACCATTGGCACCAGATCTCTGGATCAGATCGCAAAGATATCCTGCGTAATCTTCAGATCGGTGCCCTATCAACGGGAGATCTCGGCACTGAGCAGGATGTGCTTATCTCATTGGACAAGATCAGCCTAAGCAGTTGGTGCACGCGTACGGCGGCCTTGCAGCACCAATTCCAACAGGCACAGTTGCGCGCGGCTCAGCTGCTGGAACCGGTCATCCGCCCGGTAAAGCTGCCATCAGTAACCCTTGAGTCCCCCGATGAGGTGGCACAATGGGTTGACGAATCTAAGGCCTTATTGCTGGAAGAGCTTAAGGACGGGCCAATCATGATCGCTTAGGTACGGCATGAAAACACTTCCGTCCGAACTGCGCAAGGTGCTTGAGCGGGCATCCGTTCAAGGCCGCAAGACAGCAGAGACAGCGGCCCGACAGTCACTTACGGCTTTAGCCGTTGACCATCACGAGCCTTTATCGCACCTTGATGTCCAACAGCGCCAGTTGCGCAGCCGACTGCGCACGCATGCTCGCCAATTGGGCGACCGCCGGAATGGCCAGTCGGGAGCGCATTCCATCGACCATCTGACACAAGAAATCGCTTATCAGCATTGGCACCGGATGCTGTTGCTCTGCTTTTTGTCAGAAAACGCACTCTTGATTGAACCGGAATTGCAAGTTGCGGTCACGCTGGTCGAATGCGAAGACTTAGCCCAAAATATGGGCAAGAACAAATGGCAGCTGGCCGCCGAGTTTGCGCACCACATGCTGCCCCAAGTTTTTAAGCCCGCCCATCTGGCATTCCGGGTGTCCTTGGCACCTGAACACCAGCGCAAGCTTGAGGCATTGATTGAAGGCTTGCCAAAAGCAGTATTCCAATCACCCGATGCCATGGGCTGGATCTATCAATTTTGGCAGAGCAAGAGTAAAGATCGGATCAATGCGTCGGAAATCAAGATCGGAGCGGACGAGCTTCCAGCGGTGACGCAGCTTTTCACCGAGCCCTATATGGTTGCTTTCCTGTTGGAGAATACGTTAGGGGCGTGGTGCGAAAGCCGATATGCTGGCTCTAAGTGCACGAAGCGTCTCAGTTATTTGCGACGCTTGGAGGATCGGGGCCTGGCGGGAGGTGGTTTTGAGGATTGGCCTGATACCTTTGCGGAAGTAAAGATCCTGGATCCCTGCTGCGGCTCCGGGCATTTCCTGGTTGGTGCATTCCGCATGCTCGTACCTATGCGTGTGGAGATTGAGGGTCTATCTGTTCCTGAAGCCATTGACGCGGTCCTTGCGGAGAATCTGTTCGGACTTGAAATCGACCCACGCTGCGTTGCTTTGGCCGCATTTTCTCTCGCCTTTGCTGCTTGGACCTATCCGGGAGTGGGAGGTTACATGAAGCTGCCCCCGCTCAGTATTGCCTGCTCAGGACGGGCCCCGAACATGTCCGCTGAGTCATGGACAGCCATCGCCGGAAATGATCATGCCCCAGACTCGGGATTTGACCGGGCCCAAGCCGTTCGCCTTCGGGGCACGCTTGAGGCATTGCATGGACTGTTCTTGCAGGGGCCTCTATTGGGATCACTTATTGATCCTAGCAGTGTTGGGTCTGAGATCTTCCAGAGCGGATTCGCCGAAGCCCGGCACGCGCTTGAGCCGGTCCTCCGGCGGGAGGAATCTGAGGTCGACTTTGAGGAGGGGGTTATCGTGGCCAGAGGACTTACCTACGCGGCCGAGCTCCTTTCAGGTGAATACACGCTCGTCGTGACGAATGTGCCCTACCTCGGCCGCGCCAAACAATGCGAAGATCTTCGCAAGTTCTGCGCGCGGGAATATCCAGATGCAAAGGGGGATTTAGCAACAGTGTTCATTCAGAGATGCCTCAAGCTCTGCAAATCGGGTGGAACCATCGGGGTCGTCTGCCCCCAGAACTGGCTTGGCCAGTCCAGCTATACGAGGCTCAGAAAGACTCTACTGCTGGAGATGTCCTGGCATCTGGTGGCGCGTTTGGGGCCACGCTGTTTTCGATCTATTTCCGGTGCAGTAGTAAATGCCCAGCTATTGACCCTAAGCCGGCGAGCGCCAGCCTCCAATGAGCTGTCTCTCATGGATGTATCCGCCGCCAGTAGCCCAAGTGTAAAGGCCGATCAATTGGCCCATGCTGATATAATCCAGATCGCGCAGGAGGTCCAGCTGAACAATCCTGACCACATCATCGCCTCCTCCGACATAAGCGGTACACTGTTGCGTGAATGGGTCGGTGCCTATACAGGAATCACTACGACCGACAACTTCCGGTACCGCAGGTACTTCTGGGAACTGTCCGACTTCGCCGACAACTGGAAACTCTTTCAAGGCACTGTTCGAAAAACGATCTACTTTGGTGGACGCGAGAAAATGGTACGCTGGTTGAGGGGAACCAAGGTTGTATTCCAAGAACTGCCAAGAGCAAATTTCAGCGGTAATGCAATGTGGGGCAAGGCTGGGATTTCTGTCTCACAAATGAGGTCCCTACCCGTAACCATTTATACTGGAGAGCCCTTTGACAACAACTGCAGCGCCGTTGGCCCCGCAGATGCTGACCTACTGATGGCCATCTGGTGCTTCTGCTCATCCCCAGAATACAACACAGCTATCCGGTTACTGGATCAGGCACTAAAGGTGACAAATGCTACGCTCGCCAAGGTGCCGTTCGATTACGAACGCTGGGCGCAGATAGCCCGAGAGCAATATCCCGACGGACTGCCGGATCCGTATTCCGATGATCCGACCCAGTGGGTGTTCCATGGCCATCCCTGCGGATCCGTGGTTTGGTGTGCGCGGGAAAAACGCCTGGTGCATGGCCCGGTGCGCCGCAATAGGGAGGTACTTCACACGGCGATGGCCCGTCTGCTTGGCTTCCGTTGGCCCGCAGAGCAGGATTCCGCCATGAATCTGGCCTCACTTCAACGCAGTTGGGTGAATAAGGCAGCCGCGCTGAATGGGCTTGCTGATGCCGATGGAATTGTCTGCATCCCTTCGGTGCGTGGGGAGCCCTCAGCCGAACAGCGCCTACTGGAAATGCTGGCGCATGCCTATGGCCAATCCTGGGGCTCAGCCATCCTTGCGCAACTGCTGGAAAGCGCAGGCTGCACGACCTTGGGAGACTGGCTGCGTAATCATTTCTTTGAGCAGCACTGCCGCCTGTTCCACCATCGACCCTTCATTTGGCATATCTGGGACGGCCGCAAACGTGATGGATTTCATGCTTTGGTAAACTACCACAGACTGGCTGCGCCCAACGGCAGAGGGCGTCAGACCCTTGAGTCATTGACTTACAGCTATCTTGGCGACTGGATCAGTCGCCGGAAGCATGACCTGCAGAACGGGAAAGAGGCAGCAGAAGACCGGCTCGCTGCTGCCGTGCGACTCCAGACCCATCTTACAGCCATCCTCAAGGGCGACCCGCCCGACGACATTTTTGTGCGCTGGAAACCGTTGCATCAGCAAGCCATAGGCTGGGAGCCCGATTTGGATGATGGCGTGCGACTGAACATCCGCCCCTTGATGGCTCAAGACATTGATGGCGGGCGCAAGGGGGCCGGAGTATTGCGTTCCAAGCCTACCATCAGTTGGAAAAAGGACCGTGGCAAAGAAGCGAAGTGCAATGAAGCAGACTTTCCGTGGTTTTGGGACAATGGACGCTTTACTGCTAACCGCATCAACAATGTGCACCTCACGAGTGCGGAAAAGACGGCGGCGCGCGAGCAGGAAGCGACACCCGTTACAACCCGAACGCCGACAATACTGTGAATCATGGGAGCGGACACCACCAAGACCACCCTGATTGGCATACTTGCAGAGTCTCTGGATCAGGCGGCCAGACAAACCTCGGATGCAGTAGCTCCGCCATGCGCCTTGCTGTGGACCGATCCAGATTCGCAGTGGTTGCCCCTGCTGCCCAGACTGCGGGAATTACGCCCCAACCTGATAACATTAGGAGACTTTAAGCCAGCCATCCGGCAGGGGCCCGCTATTTGGATTCGTGCCGGTTTGGATGGCACAGTCGCGGAAAATGCTGCACCGACCATATATCTGCCTGGAGTTTCCATTCGGCGGTTGCGCTCGGACGCGGACTGCCCCCGACATCTTCAGCCACTGGTTGAGCTGCAATACCGGGGCAATACCTGGAAACAGAAGAGTGGCAAAGACTGGACTATCCAGGCCTTCCTCGTTTCCAAAGACATGGGCTTAGCGTTTGATGTCGGTCGTGACAGGAAGACTCAAGCCGCACTGCGCAATGCGCTGCCAGAATTGGCGGAGCTCAGTGTTGATCAGCTGCAGGGTAAACAGCTGGATGCGCGCTTCTTCCACAGCCAGTTATGCAGCAACCTCCCCCGACAATTACTGCAGTGGTTAAATCACTCGGAAAAGGTTAGGGCAGAATGCCCACCGCGTAAATGGATTGCCTACTGCGCCCTTTGCAAGACGGACCTGGAGCTGGATCCTGATCGGGATGGAGAAGTGATCGCGGCTGAGCGATTGGGGATCCGCCGGGGACCCTGGGCGCAGTTGTGGGATCAGTTTGCCGATGCCCCGCAAATCTATCCGAATGTTCCAAGCGTGCTGCGAACGGCGTGTCCGACTGAAATACTCCCCGCATCACCCTCCTCGTGGCCGCAGATCAATGACAGAGAGGAAGCAGACCTGCGGGCCTCCATTGGCCAGCTCATGTCTGCACCGCGAAAGGAATGCCGCGAAAGAATTCTTGCACTTGAAAAACAACATGGGGAGCGGCGAGATTGGGTCTGGACCAAATTAGGACAGGCCCCGCTGGCCCGCGCCATAGGCTACATGGCCCGTCTGGCACACGATACATCCGCACCGCTTGGAGGTGATTCACCAAGTGCTATGGCCGCAGTGTACATGCAGAGGGCCTGGGAGGCAGACAAATCCGCTCTGGCGGCGATTGCCGCCGTAAGCTCTCCCGATGACGTAAAGACTGTCACCTTAGCGGTGAACTTGTTATACGAGCCTTGGCTTCGGTCCGCCGCGGAACACCTGCAGGGACTGATTGAGCACGAGCCGTTGCCCCAGAAGCAAGGGCGGGTTGAGATACGTCAAGGCGAGGTCGTACTGTTCGCCGACGCGCTTCGATTCGATGTTGCGAAATTGCTGATCGAGCGCGGTCAATCTCGGGGTTGGACAACCGAATTGAGCACGCGTTGGGCTGGGCTGCCATCCGTCACAGCCACGGCCAAATATGCCGTATCGCCGGTAGCAGACGACATTACTGGCGATTCAATTACTGCAGAGTTTCAGCCGAAGTCTGCCGAAAACGGCGAAATCCTGAATGCAGACCGCTTTCGCAAGCTGCTCGGTCAGCACGGCATTGAGTATGTCCCGAGAGATGAGTGCGGAGATCCTCAAGGGCGCGGATGGACGGAGTACGGTAATCTGGACAAAATGGGGCATTCAATGGATGCCCACGATTTTGCCGTTCAAATCAGCCGCGAAATCTCAAGCCTTATCAACCGCATCGAGCAACTGCTTGATGCCGGGTGGCACACTGTTCGCGTTGTAACAGACCACGGCTGGTTGTGGCTGCCGGGAGGCCTCCCCAAGACAGATCTCCCGAAATTCCTGACCGAGAGCCGGTGGTCCCGATGTGCTACCCTCAAGGGCAACCCCACGCTTGATGTGCCGATCGTTCCGTGGCACTGGAATTCTACAGAGCATGTGGCTGTAGCACCGGGCATTAGCTGTTTCAGGGCAGGCCATGAATATTCTCATGGCGGAGTCAGCCTCCAGGAATGTCTCGTACCGGTGATTTCCATTACGCGGGATACGCGGTCGCAGACCAGATCCGTACAGATCATCCGGGTGTACTGGCGTAGACTGCGCTGCGACATCAGGTTGGATGCCGTTTATCCCGGGTTGACGGCTCAACTCCAGACATCCGTTGGGGATCCTTCCACTGCGATTTCTGCGGAAAAGCCCATCAGTGACTCCGGCAAAGTCAGTCTGCTCGTACCTAATGAGGACCTTGAAGGCCGGTCTGCCATCGCAGTCATCCTCAACGAAAGGAATCAGGTCGTGGCTAAGAAACCTTCAATAATCGGTGGCGACGCATGAGCACGCAGCTGGATGCCCTGGACCGACTGGCGGAAGCCACATTTGATGGCTTTCTGGTACGGAAAGACCTCGTCCGCAAATACAGCCGCCAGTACCCTGTGCCGACCTATGTCGTCGAATTCCTCTTGGGACGCTATTGTGCCAGCACCAACGAAGATGAAATACAGGAGGGACTGACCATTGTTGAAAGACAGCTGTCAAGCCGAACGGTCCGTACGGGCGAGGAAGAATTATTCAAGGCCCGTGCCCGTGATCAAGGAACCGTCAAGCTTATTGACCTCGTTCGGACGAAACTTGATGCTAAGACCGACTCATTCATAGCCGAACTTCCCAGCCTGGCGCTCAAAAACATCCGCATTGATGACCGCTTGGTGAAGCAACATGAGCGGATGCTGACGGACGGATTCTATGCTGAACTCTCGCTCAGCTACGATGGCTCCATTGCCATGGAGAAAGCCGGGCGTCCATTCGGGATTGACGGGCTACGTGCCATTCAGCTGTCAAGCTCCAATGTTCTGGAGACGCTCCAGAAGGGTCGCCATACCTTCAATGTCGCAGAGTGGAAAAGGCTGCTGCTGCGGAGTGTAGGCCTTGAGCCAGACCACCTGACTTCGCGCGCACAACTGGTCGCTCTGTTGCGCATGCTGCCGTTTGTCGAACGTAACTACAATATGGCCGAACTGGGACCGCGCGGCACCGGCAAGAGCCACCTGTACCAGCAGATATCCCCGTACTCCCACCTGATTTCCGGCGGTAAAGCAACGGTGGCCAAAATGTTCGTTAATAACGCCAATGGGCAACGCGGCCTGGTCTGCCAGTATGATGTGGTCTGCTTTGATGAAATATCCGGCGTATCGTTTGACCAGAAGGATGGGGTCAATATCCTGAAAGGGTACATGGAGTCGGGTGAGTTTTCGCGGGGCAAGGACAGTATTCGAGCCCAAGGCGGCATCGTCATGGTGGGTAACCTGGATGTAGAGGTTGAGCATCAACAGCGCGTAGGGCACCTGCTGACCCCGCTCCCACCTGAAATGCGCAACGATACGGCCTTTATGGACCGGATTCACAGCTATGTGCCCGGCTGGGATTTCCCCAAGCTCAATCCGAATGAGCACCTGACGGACCATTTCGGATTGGTCAGTGACTTCTTGTCCGAGTGCTGGACGCGCATGCGCTCGGGCAGCCGCATATCAATTCTGCAGGGACGGGTGAATTTCGGTGGCGCGCTCAGCGGACGTGACATTACCGCCGCCAATAAGACGGTCAGCGGATTAGTCAAACTGCTCTACCCGGACCCCGAAATGCCGGTGCCGGATGAGGAGCTTGAGGAAATCGTTAGGATCGCACTGGAGGTTCGGCGGCGCGTAAAGGAGCAGCAGAAAAAGGTCTTTCGGAGCGAATTCCGAAACACCCATTTCAGCTATACGTTGGGCGAGCGCGGGATTGAAAGATTCGTGGCTACGCCGGAGTTGCACAGCGATGCCATGATTAACCGCGACCCGTTGCCGCCGGGGCAGGTATGGGGGATCAGCCCAGGCGGGCCCGAATCAGGTGCCAGTCTGAATCGGATAGAAGCATCCGCCGGTCCGGGTACCAAGTTCCGCATCCTCAATTCTCCCGCGCCGGCGGCGTTTCGCGAAAGCGTTCACTGCGCAACACAGAATCTGTACACCCGCTCCCGGCAGCTTGTAGGAGGTCGAGATCCCCGCGCTCATGAATTTGCCATACAACTCAAGTCCTATGATAACGACAGAACCGGGCGTGCACTCGGATTGCCGACCCTGATGGCCATGTGCGGTGCCTTGCTGGGTCACAGTGTCAAGGGCGGGCTAATCGTCGTCGGTGAACTTAATCTCGGCGGATCCATTGAGATGCTCTCAAACGCCACAGCCTGCGTTGAGTTGGCGCTGGACAAAGGTGCTAAGGCAATTCTTATGCCGATATCGGCTCGAAGGCAACTTAACGACCTACCGGATGACATTGTGACCCGAATTGACATTCTGTACTTCTCAGACTCGGCGGATGCCTGGTCCAAAGCCCTCCTTGCGTAGCACGCGCTGGTCGAATTTGAGCGGCATTTTCAGCCAAAACACCCATTGAAATCCCATTCCCCAAGATTGCTTCCTTGGGCGTACACCGACGATGAATCTCTATAGCCAGGCGTTCCACATCCGCGACCAGCGTTCGGACCATAGACAACTGTGCATCCGAGGGGGATGTTGGATTCCGTCTCAGCAGCGTCGCAGCACAATACCCGCCATATTTATTTTCCCAGATTTCCATCTTATCCCAATCCGGTGGATGCTGATGCACCACCCCCAATGTTAGTGAGTTCAAGTCAACTGACGATTCTAATCCACCGCCCATCCATATAAATCCACCGCTTGTCGCATATTGACATTACATAGACCGGGTCCACACCCTCAACCTCTCCCCCTATCATCACTTTTCTCGCAAGTGTAAAGGCCACATCGCACCATTCCGTCTTGTAGGGACAATATCCGCCCTTCTCAAGGACGGGTGGTCCCACTATTTGCCCATCCAGTACAGGACGGGCCTGTGGCTCGAGTGCACACGGCGTTTCGGGCCGTTCAAGGGATTTAAACAGTTTCAAAAGATAATCTTCACCCCCATCCGAATAAAGAATAGTTCTCAACAAGTCTCGTTTTGACAGGGCTTCGGAGCCATCCAGAGCCTTGTAAATCCCAATAATCACATCGAGCCCTCTCTCATACGGGCTGCCATTTTCTCCGGCAGTTATGGAACTCCGCAACACATCAAGCGCATCTCTAGCGATCTGTCGTATTGGGCTTTCCAGCACCAGTCTCGCGAGCTCATCGGCAAACGCGTCCAGTTCCGCGGCAGAACGTTTTTCGACTCTCTGTGAAAACACTGTCCACGCAGCGTTTTTTGCGCCCTCTTCCCCCGATCGTACGGCTTCCAGGGCCATTTGGGGCGTTGGACTATAATATGTTCTTAGCAACTTCCCGTTGCTATCCTTTACCACGACCCAGCCATCCTCCTTGCGCTCAACCTTTTCCTGTGCAATCGCAAAGTTCGGAAGCACAACGACAATCAATAAAATCAGTTTCTTCATTTTACACTTTTCGCGTTTAGCTACATTTGGACCTTCTTAGGCCTCCGTGGCCCTCTAATCCATGAGCAGACCTTGTCCAACTTGAGCCTATCATAAAAAACCAACTCTGGACCCCTGCATACCCCCGTGCGTAGTCACCTGAAGCGTGGAACTCGTTTCCAAACTCTTTCCACAAATCGGTTATCGTCTTTGTAACTATGCCACTACTCTTGTCTACAATACCCTCCAATCTACTATAGATGGTGGTCTCGGAAAGGCATTTGTTGAAACTGCTTTCGTGCCTCCTTTCATGTTCAATGATGGCAACTTTCATGGCTCTGAATCCCGACAAAGTGTTGCAATGATCGTTGACGCTGTAATAGGATTGTGCACTGTTATCCAGATCCGAGGCGGCGGGGCAACCGTGATTGTCTATATCGGATACGTTATTGGAGGCTCTGTATGCTGGCCCAGGCTCCTTGTAATTTTCGGAAACGTGCAGTTCAGAAGAAAAAGTAACTTTAGAAATGTCTCCCGTCATGAATTTCCCGGTCCATGGTCCAGTACCCGCCCTTGATGTTGACACCGGTGCACTCGCCTCCACTGCATAGTAGAACCCTTCGTAGCCCAGAGTCATCGGGTGAGCGCTATACTGTATCTCCTTATCAGCTACCTTCAATGCGGGGATGCTGTACTCGCTAATCTCCCTGGGCTTTACTCTTATTTTGGCAGACTTTTTATATTTTTCCGATTCTATCTTAAGCGTAATTATAGTCGTTTCGATGGCAACGCCATCCCAACGACTGCCTTTGGCATCCGTGCTTTCTAGACTGGCACCAACATTTGACGACCATTTAAACGTGTACTGCTTTTCGTCAACGCCTTCGGGGTACTCTACCGTTACGGTACATCCTGTAACTGCGCCGCGGACAACATCCTTATCTGGACACGAAAATTGGAACGTTATCTCATCGTCACTATCCTCTTCTTCATCATCGCCGCTACTGCCTCCGGTGTCACATCCGTTAGGGCATCCGCCATTACCCTCTCCGTCCCCGCCACCATCATCACCACTATCCCGTATGAGCACACATGTAATCTCAGTAAATACCTTGGGGTCACCATAGCAATCCTCGGGAGGGTTATCACCTGTATACGGCCCACAAACCTGTATTTCTCCCCACACCACAATCTAGCAAAACCATATTTTGGCAGCTGCCTTGCCGGTTCCGACTTTCTCTACCAGTTGCATAGTCATGGGGCGGGGAGCCTCGCCCGGTGCATGATACATCGCCTGTGTGGATGCATACCCAACCGTGTATTCCGACACCAGCATCGGCGTGTTGTCGAATTCGCCGACAAGCCACTGCACCACATAGTCTCTGAAAAGAGATTCTTCCAGGTCCCGAGCAATAAATTCAACCAATATCCCCGAAAGTACATTGCCATTGCCATCTACATCCGCGACCAGCGTTCGGACTATAGACAACTGTGGATCCGAGGGGGATGTTGGATTGCCGCTCAGCAGAGTCGCAGCAAAATACCCGCCATGTCTATTGTCCCAGACTTCAATCTTATCCCACTCCGGTGGGTGCTGACGCACCATGGCAGCGAGGACCGCCGCAATCGTACTATCGTCAAAATGCGTGTAATCCCCGGCAAACTTTCCTACGATTTCTGGACTAAGCGGTGCATTCTGCTCTTCCGATAGCACCGAATCGTACCACGCCCTTATTGTTTCTGTGCGCGCTTCCCAGCTATTTGCGGGCGGCTCCGTTTCTGGAACAAAGCCGCTGTCGCAGTGGGCGAGTACCAGCAAAGCGCAGATGGCCAGCGTGATGATGGCCGACCGGTTCCAGTTCCCTTGATTACCGGGGTTATGCGGATTTGTATGCATAGAGAATTATCCTAAGGTCACCGTGCGACTTGGCGAAGTGCAGTCAGATTATTCTCGGTCCCGATGCTGGCATCCATGCTGACTACCAGCTCGATGCCCCGAAGCCTCGCAAGGGCATATCTGGCCATTGCAGGTTCTCCAGCACTGTCCGCCAGAATCTTGGGCTTACGCCGGTATCCCGAGAAGCCAGGGATAACGCCTGAGTGCGCCGGTCCAAGTTGTGCAGGTGTCTGAAGGATCAGATGCTCCCCGCCGATGGTCCTGGAATCGGCATGAGCAGTTTTCTCTGGATTAATGAAATGCCGCTGCTTGGACTTGCGAAGAATTTCACGCTGTTTATCCACGAGTCGCTTAACGATCTGATCGACCGCTTCGGAAGAAGCGCCATCTCCCTCCCGGACTGGCGGACAGGGTCGGCCCTCAGGTCGGGCCTCTACACACTGGATCACCCGCCTCATGGCTCCCCGGGTAGACTAAAGCTGTGTTCAAGATTCAGGAGCATTCCACGACCTGGTGACTCCGCCTACGCGGTAGGATTCAACAAGAGCAAAGCTGCGCGGTTTCAATGCTTGTCCGCTGACAGGATCGTGACCGAAACAAAACATGGAGTACTATGCGAACTACGGCTGCTTTGTGCGGGTTGCGTGGCGGAGAGTTCCAAACAGCATCATTATGGCGCATCACCGCCCCTTCCAAAGCGAATTGGGCGGTGATTTCCACCTGACGGAAGGATTCGGTGGCACATGTTCACTTTCAAGTCCGGCAATTCAATCTTATCACCTGGAAGACGGAGGAGGATCTGCGTGAGCAGCTACAGGCCCGTATTACTGCTCTCTTCGGTGAGGGTCCGTCAAGATCCGTGCCGAAGCGGGCGGCTGACCCGCAGTCTGCGAATGGCCCAAACCCAGGCGCTAAGTTATCCATCGTCTTGATTCGCCAACGCTCCTGTCAGCTCCACGGGATCATTTGGAGGCCCTCCAGATGCTGCGATTCGGTGAAAAATCCTGGGCCGAAACCGAACGATTGACGGGCTTGGGCGTATCACTTGGCGCACACAAATCCCCGATGCCCCGTTATGAGTGATTCTTCCGGGACCAACGGCTACAGCGCGTCCAATATTCAGGTGCTGGAGGGACTGGAGGCCGTCCGCAAACGGCCCGCGATGTACATAGGGGATGTCGGCCAGCGAGGGCTCCACCACCTGGTCTACGAGGTCGTTGACAATGCCATCGACGAAGCGCTCGCCGGACACTGTGACCATGTGCGCGTGACCATCCGCCGCGATGGTGCCGTGGAAGTGAAAGATAACGGGCGAGGTATTCCGGTCGGACTGCACGCCGGCCAGAATCGCCCCGCGCTGGAAGTGGTCATGACTGTGCTGCACGCCGGCGGCAAGTTTGACAAGGACAGCTATAAAGTGTCCGGCGGACTGCACGGTGTCGGCGTTTCCTGCGTCAACGCACTTTCATTATGGCTCATAGCCTCCGTACGCCGGGATGGATTTCTCTGGGAACAGCGGTATGAGCGCGGAAAGCCCGGAGAACTCACGAAAATTCGCTCTCTCCAGCCGGGCGAGCATTCAGGGACCACGGTGAAATTCCTGCCGGATCCCGAAATCTTTTCCGACCGGAAATTCAAGTTCAGCACACTGAGCGAACGACTGCGCGAACTGGCCTACCTCAATGCTAATGTGCGGGTGGAGCTGGAAGATCGCCGCAACAACGAGGTGCGGCATGAGGAATACCAGTTTGCCGGAGGCATCCAGGATTTTGTCGCCTACCTTGACGAGGGTGACACGCTCATTCATGACGATGTCATCTATGTTGCCGACGAGCAGCAGACCGTGGAACTGGCCATGCGCTACAATGCCGGTTTCAGATCAAACGTCTCGTCGTTTGTCAACAACATCAACACGCACGAAGGAGGCACGCACATTACCGGTTTCCGCCGTGCGCTGACCTCAACGCTGAAGGGATACGCCGAGCGCAACGGACTGCTGAAAAACTTTAAGGAGGACCTGTCCGGTGATGATTTTCGGGAAGGGATCACCGCGGTGCTGTCGGTGAAGGTAATGGAACCGCAGTTTGAAGGGCAGACCAAGACCAAACTGGGTAACTCCGAAGTCCAGGGACAGGTGGAGAGCATCGTCCGCGAGAAATTCGGAATCTGGCTGGAAGACAACCCGAACACGCTCAAGCAAATCGTCAATAAAGTGATCCTGGCGGCCACCGCCCGTCATGCCGCACGCAAAGCCCGGGAATTAGTCCAACGCAAGAATGCCTTCAGCTCAGGGGGTCTGCCAGGCAAGCTCGCCGATTGCGCGTCCCGCTCTCCGGAAGAATGTGAGCTCTACCTCGTGGAAGGTGACTCCGCGGGCGGATCAGCAAAACAGGCCCGGGATCGCCAGTTCCAAGCTATCCTGCCACTGCGGGGGAAGATTCTCAATGTTGAAAAAGCACGTCTTGACCGCATTCTGGAAAATGAGGAGATCAAGAACATCATAACGGCCCTCGGCACCAACCTGCCCATTGGAGAAGAGGAGCTGAATCTTGAAAAGCTGCGCTACCACAAGGTGCTCCTGATGACGGATGCGGATGTGGATGGGGCCCACATCAGGACCCTGCTGCTGACGTTCTTTTACCGCCACCTGAGAACGCTGATTGATTACGGTCATGTCTATATCGCCCTGCCGCCGCTCTACAAGGCCAAGCAGGGCCAGCATGAGGAGTACTGCTGGTCGGATGAAGACCTTCAGGATATTTTGAGCAATATGCGCTCCAATGGCGGCGGCAAGATTACTATCCAGCGTTACAAGGGTCTGGGAGAAATGAACCCCGACCAGCTCTGGGACACGACCATGAATCCGTCCAGCCGGCAGCTGCAGCAGGTTTCAGTCGAAAACGCCGCGGCCGCGGACCGCATCTTTTCCACGCTCATGGGAGACTTGGTTGAGCCCCGCCGCCGCTTCATTGAAGAGAATGCCCGCTACGCCACTATTGATGTGTAGCGTAGATGCGGCCGAAAGTGGGCATTGTGGTTCCGGTGCTGGATGAGGCAGACTCTCTGCCGAAATTAGTCAACGAGATCAGCGCCGCCTGCAAGGCCGCGGGGCTGACGTATGTCGTGTACCTCATTGATGATGGATCGCGGGACAACAGCTGGGCATCCATCGCGCAGCTCAGCCGCGAGAAAGCTCAGATTCACGGATTACGGCTTCGCCGCAACTATGGCAAGAGCGCTGCGCTCGCGGCCGGATTTGCAGCCGTTGACGCGGATATCGTCATCACCATGGATGCGGATCTGCAGGATGATCCGCAGGAGATTCCGGAATTGGTTGAGATGATCGAAAGCGGCCATGATCTCGTCAGCGGCTGGAAGAAAAACCGTCGGGATCCGATAGGCAAAACCCTGCCCAGCCGCTTCTTCAACCTGGTCACGCGTGCTGTTTCAAAGATTCCGCTGCACGACTTTAACTGCGGCCTGAAAGCCTACCGGATAGAGCTGGCCAGATCCCTCAAACTGTACGGCGAAATGCACCGCTATACGCCGCTGTTGGCCAAATGGGAGGGATTTGACCGGATTGGTGAGAAAGTGGTGCGCCACCGGCCACGCAAATTCGGACGGTCCAAATACGGGTGGGAACGGTACGTCCGCGGCTGCCTGGATCTGTTGACGGTGGTATTCATCACGCGCTACGGGGCGCGCCCAATGCACTTCTTTGGTACCTTCGGGCTGCTGGCATTCCTGGCGGGCTTCGGTCTAAGCCTTTGGATTTCCGTAAACAAACTCTTCTTCGGGGTACCCGTCGGCAACCGCCCGGCACTGCTGCTGGGTATCCTTATGATCCTTGTGGGTGTCCAGACCATGTGCACCGGCTTTATCGCGGACCTCATCATCCGCAGCCGCATGGAGAATTCAAAGCCGTTCAATGTCCGGGAAGCCACTCCCGGCCCAGCGTGATCAGGCGGCCAGTCTTGCCCGGCGCACAAAGTTCGCCGGCATGGGCGTTGCTAAGCGCCAGACGATGTCCATCGGACGCTCGCCCTGATGACTCTCGCAGCTGACCGGTCCGACAAACAGATAGGGCTCGGTCATTCCATATCGGTTTTTCTTTCTCTGCCGGACAAACAGCAGAGGCGTGACGTTCTCCTCCTTGGAATGCGTATGACGGCGACCGCGGGCTGAATCGGTACCCGTGGTATGTTGAGACTGCCAGCAGAACAGCTCCGGGCTCCGGGCGAACACCTTGTACATGGTTGAGGCGGTATAATACTTCTCTGACTTATTCACCGTGGCTAGGAGAATATTGCATCGGGTCTTCTGCTCAAAGTACACGCCCGACCTGAGCTGCACCAAGTCTCCGGTTTGCTGGCTTCTGACATCAAAGGCCGCCATGATTTCGTGCATAGAGTACCGGCAGTGAACCTTCAGCGGTACGTGTGGGGGCGCTGGCCAAGATTTGGGTAAATGGGCGATCTCCTCCTGCAGATAGTCTGCGATTTCCGCAATCTCACGACAGATCGCCGGACTGTTCAGCAGCCGGTCGTAGTATCCTTCCACATCATTGGCCACCCCCCGGTCATAGAGCGCACAGAGCATCATCATGAGCAGCCGGCGATGATGTTCATCCGTAACGGGTCGTGTAAGTCTGCCCAGTGCGGCTTCCCTGTACAGTCGCAGGCGCTCCGGGTCATCCACATGGAGAATGTGCTTGAGCTTCCTGCCAACCTTTATTGCGCTGGTGTCCGCATCAGTCTGCCGCAGTACCGTTAGGCATGTCTTCCTGTAAAACTCCTCGGCTGTCAGGCAGGACTCCTCAAGGAATTCCCGCAGGGCCGTGCGCGAACCAAGATTCCGGTACAGCGCCCGCAGCCATTTTTGGCTCGTGTTTATCCACCGACGGAGGTTGCCCAGAATGATCCTGCGGCTTTGCTCATCCAATTCAATGGAGCATCCCGCGGGCAGCGGCGGAAATCTCTGCTCAATGGCTGTTCTGACACCTCTCTGCCCTTTGCCGCCAAGAAGAGCCGAAAATTTGAAATCAAACCGATATTCGCGGCGACTCTGGCCAATGAAATCCAGGATGACCAAGGCATCTTTTCCTTCACAATGACGAAGCCCGCGGCCAATCTGCTGCAAAAATACGGTCGCACTGTTGGTGGGACGCAGCAGCAGGACCGTGTCTACCTCGGGGATATCCACCCCTTCGGTCAGCACATCCACCGTAAACAGAACATTCACCTTGCCCCGCTTCAGATCGCCTATGACAGCTGCACGATCCGCCTGCCGGGTTTGGCCCGTAATTGCCACCGAAGGTATCCCGCGGCGCGTGAATCTGTCCGCCATGAATTCGGCATGCCTAACGCTGACGCAGAATCCAATGGCCCGCATTTGAGTGATATCCAACACGCGGTTTTCCACGGCGCGCAGAATGATGTTTACCCGCAGGTCATCTCCGGTATAGAGTCGGGTAAGATCCGCCGCGTCATATTGCCCGCCCCTCCATCTGACATGCGAGAGATCCGTGTCGTCAGACACCCCAAAGTACCTGAAGGGCACCAGCAGCCTGCGGCTGATTGCATCCCACAGTCTCAACTCCGCGGCCATCCGTCCATCAAACCACTGGAGCACATTCTGACCATCCGGGCGCTCAGGAGTCGCAGTCAGGCCCAGGAGGTATTTGGGGCGGAAGTGGTCCAGGAGCCGCTTATAGGTTCTCGCAGCTGCGTGATGAAATTCGTCCACAATCACCATGTCAAAGCGATGTCGATCCACATCCGCTAGTTTCACATTTGCGAGCGACTGCACTGACGCGAATACATGCAGGCCCTGCTCCGGCCGCAGGCCTCCGGCATAAATCTCCCCGAATTCGTCGTCCTCCACGGCAAGCCCAAATGTGCGCCGGCTCTGATCCAGAATCTCCCGCCGATGCGCGACGAACAACAGGCTGAGCTTACCTCTGTGGCGCGCTCGAAGGTCTCTGTAGTCCAAGGCGGCTATTACCGTCTTGCCGGTCCCGGTAGCGGCAACCACCAGATTATTCTTGCGTCCGTGCACAAATCGTTCCACCTCAAGATTCTGCAGCATCTCCTGCTGAAAATCATAGGGCTGAAGTCCCGTGGTGCCCACCACCGGGTCGCCATTAGGCTTTAGAGCGTTCGCCAATCGCTTTCTGTGCGCATCGCATCCGTCATAGGATTCCAGCTGATCATCGGTCCAGTAGGCAGTAAACGCATCGGCAAATTTCTCCACAATCGGGCGAGCGTCCACCTTGGATACGCGCACATTCCACTCCATCCCGTGCATAAGTGCTGATTGAGAAAGATTTGACGAACCGATATAGGCGGTCGTGAAGTCCGTATCGCGGTGGAACAGCCAGGCCTTTGCATGCAGCCGGGTCCGGCCCGTGTCGTAGGACACTTTGACTTTCGCACCCCACTTGACCAGCAGATCTACAGCCCGCTGATCGGTCACCTGCATATAGGTGGTGGTGATTACGCGCATCTCACCCCCATGTCGCGTGAATCTTCGGATCGATTCACCCAGTTGCTGCAAGCCGGACCACTTAATAAACGCGCACAAACAGTCAATCCGATCGGCCGTCGCTATTTCTCTCTTGAGTTCCGATCCGATCAGATGCTCACTGTGCTCATTGGTGACCAGGGCTGATCGGGAAAGCGGGATTTGCGGCCGGGTCAGATCTGCTTCCTCAGTAAACTGCGCTTTCCGCAACAGTGCTTCAAGCACCTTGGGAGTCACATAATCACTGCCGCTAACAGCATCCGGTACCACCTCTGCCAAAGCGTCAATGATAGCATTAACGACCTCCACACGGCGTGACATGGGTGTCGCTTCAAGTATGCGTTCAATGACATTGCTGACATGCTGCCGCAGGTAGTGTACCGGATGGTCCTGCCGGTTCAGTGGGGACGTTACGGGACGTGCCCGCAACCTAGGATCATCCACAAACGCCCTCAGATCGTGCGTCAGCACCGCATCATACAGCCCGAATGCAGGCTCCCTCGAACCCATCAGTGACCGAGACTTTGATTCCTGGCCATAGTACGGAAATGCGGCCAGGCGAGTCAGACCCATGCGGCACCTTTACCGGAGCCGGGGGAGTTAGGCGACAGAAAACCGCTGGCGCAGCCCGCGCGAACTACGATTGATCGGCTCGAACACCTGTTTGGCCACCCGAAACTCATTCCAGCCCGATCAGCGATCTGATCAGATGGCATGTTTTGTGCAGCGCACGGAGTCCGCAGGCATGGGCTCCAGGTGATATTCATTTGGCCCTCTGAAACTCTTGCAAAACGCGTGAATCACGGGGTTTTGCCTATTTCACGTTTCGCCGGCCG
>JAPPNA010000043.1 GCA_028873925.1 Bacteroidota bacterium
AATCACCCTGAATGCCGCCCCTATCCGGCCCAGTACCTATTTTTCTGGCAAGCACGAATTAGGGGCGCGCACCCGCAGGTGGTGCTTGTTGAGTCGGGGGTGATAACCAAGGTTGTGAGCTGACTTGGGGTGCTGCCCGAATTGTGGTTCGGAACCAGCGGAATGGTCTCCAATTGTGTGGCAGCTGCGCCACATCCGCTGCAGGAGTCCGCCTGTCCCGAGAACTGGTCGCAACCCGCTCTACGACCAAGGCATCATGGAGCGGCGCTTTCGGCGGCGGGATACCGGGATTTCTTCGGACTCTGACTTCTCGCTGGCATCCTCACCGGGATTTACGAACACATTCTGCTCATAATGATGCTGCTGATCATGCAGGTCGCGGTATCGGCCCCCCTGCGCGTACAACTGCTTATGTGTACCGCACTCCACTATGCGCCCCTCTTCCAGCACAATGATCTGATCCGCACTGCGTATAGTGGACAGCCGGTGGGCGATCACAAAGGTGGTGCGGCCCTTTCTAAGGTTGCGAAAGCCTTCCTGGATCAGGGCTTCGCTTTCACTGTCCAGACTGGAGGTGGCCTCATCCAGGATGAGGATTCGCGGATCCGCCAGGACTGCGCGGGCAATGGCAATACGCTGGCGCTGACCTCCGCTGAGTTTTATGCCGCGCTCTCCGACGATCGTGTCATAGCCATCGGGAAACTCACGCACAAAATGGTGCGCATTGGCTATGCGGCTGACGCGCTCTACCTCAGCCGGGGTCGCGTCCGGCCGCGCAAATCGGATGTTGTCCGCTACGGTTCCGTCAAAAAGGAAATTGTCCTGAAAGACTACGCCCAGGCAGGCCCGATAATCGCGTATTTTGAGCGTGCCCAGATCACGCCCATCCACCAGGATCTGTCCTCTATCCGGGCTGATAAAGCCCAAAATCAGACTTACCAGTGTGCTCTTGCCTGACCCGCTGGAGCCCACCAGCGCCGTAGTTGTGCCCGCCGAAGCCTGCAAAGAAATTCCCTGAAGGACCGGGACCTCCGGTTCATACCGGAAGTGTACGCACTCAAAAGTGACATCCCCCCGCAGTGATTCAAGTGATGCCCGGTCGGCTTCATCCACATCCTCCCGCACTTCCTGCATCAGCTCCCGAATACGGTCAAGCCCGGCAAATGCCTCGGAAACCTGGGTTCCGACCATGGCCATCTGCACGATCGGTGTCACCATGATGCCGACGAAAAACACATACATGACAAAGTCTCCCAGCGTCATAGCTCCGCTGGTGATGGCTTGTCCGCCAAAAATGATGATCACCACGCCAACGATCCCCATGATTACGGTTCCAAAGGCCACGGTGGCCGAGCTTCCCCTGATTGAGCGACTGATATTGGCAAACAGGCGGCCGACCCCCTCGCTAAAATGCTGCTGAACGCGATTCTCAACCCCGTAGGCCTTCACCAGACGGATGCCACCCACGGCCTCCGCAAGTTGGCCGGTCACTTCTGCGTTGATCTTCTGGCGCTCCCGGAAAATCGGACGAAGTGCCCGGAATGCGTACACCATGACGATACTGAACAGCGACAGGACCGCCAACATGGCCAGCGTGATCGTCCAGTTCAGAATAAACAGCACAATCAGCGACATACCAGCGGTAAACAGGCCCCCTACCATCATCACGATGCCGGTGCCCACCAGATTGCGGATACCTTCTGCGTCACTCATCACCCGTGAAATGAGCTCGCCCGTCTTGTGGCGCTCAAAAAACCGTGCCGGAAGCCGGATTATGTGATCATGGACACGCTTGCGCATTTCCATGATCGCACGCTGGGCCGCCACACTGATTACCTTGGACAGCCCGTACGAGGTGAACGCCTGCACCAACGTTGCCAGCCCCACCGCGACTGCCAGCGGCACGAGCAATTCGATTCGATCATTGCCGATCACCTCGTCAATGAGCCACTTGCTGCTGGCGGGCAATACAAATCCGCTCAATCGATTGATGACCATCAGCCCAAGCCCCACGGCCAATGTGCGTCGATAGTGCCACATCAGCTGCCTGGCCTGCTGCCACGCCGTGCGGGTAATTCGCCGGGACTTATTCGCCTCTCCAGTCACAACCTACCCCATAGCTTCATAAAGGGAAGGCTTGGCGTGTCCATGAACTTCCAAGAGCAAGGGTGTTTTGGAATCGGGTGGGTGGTGTCCCAGATTCAATTGGTTAAGGAGAGGGGCCTGGGGGCACCGGTATCATTATAGGGCTTTTTGGCACATTACCGCAAGATCACCTGTACCCGGATTATCCATGGCTAAGATCAGGCATCATCACCTGAGCGAGGGTGAACGCCACCAGATATACGCCTTGCGGGAGCAGGGGTTGTCAATTCGGGCGATAGCGAAGCAGTTGGAGCGGTCGGCCTCAACGATTTCGCGCGAATTGCGGCGCAATAAGCGTTCAGATGGCGCTTATGACCCCGAGGAGGCCTCCAGAATGGCCTTCAGGCACCGCGGTGTAGCGTTACAGCGCCCGTACAAGGTATTCCCAGACGTATGGGCCTCAAGCTTCTGTCTGTTGTTACGGGAAGGCTGGAGTCCAGTTCAGGTGGCGGGTTGGCTCCGCACGCAGGAGAAGGGGATCTCCGTATCGCCCCGTTTGATTTATCAGCCGAATGCCGAGGACCAGGCCCGCGGCGGCGATTTGCGCTTGCGTCGCAAGGGTAAGAAACGCCGTATAGAGACGAACGCGGGCCGGATACCGAACCGGATGGGGATTGAGTCACGCCCAGCGATAGTGGATAAGAAGTTACGCGTGGGGGACTGGGAGGTAGATTTGATTGTGGGTAAACAGCATAAGGGCTATCTGCTTACGCTGGTGGAGCGCAATACGAAGCTTTCGTTGATGTGCCAACTGGCCAATAAGCAGGCCGATACGGTAAGGCGGGCCATTATACGGCTGCTCAAGCCATACAAGCGGTGGGTACACACGATTACCGCGGATAACGGGGCGGAATCTGCGAAGCACGAAGGGTTCGCCAAACAGTTGGGCGCTGCCGTGTATTTCGCGGATCCGTACGCGTCGTGGCAACGTGGACTGAGCGAGCATACGAACGGGTTGGTACGGCAATATTATACCATAATGCGACCGCCTGACAGGGCTGAAGTCGAGTAAGGTGCGTCTAGTGCAGGTCTGGATCAACCTGCTTCCTTGCAAGGTGCTGGGCTACAACACGCCTGCGGAAGCCTTTGTCAAAGCGTGCGGCCTGAACCGGTAGCAGTCGCACACGGAAAGGCATTGAGTGGACCGGACGCGTTGGCCGAGGTGCGTCTTGGCGATCCTGAACTGCTTGAGCCAGCTCCTCAATCCAGACCCACAGCCCCCCAGACTCACCACAAAATCCCAATATTTCAATATTCTGCGGAAACATTTCACCGGGGTACCGCTTTTCAAAAGCCGATAACCCGTTCACTCACACTCCGAACACTTTTACAACAACACCCAGCCACACAACTATCCAGAAACTTGGACCGTTGCTTTTCACAATTCACAGCGGGCTGTCTCAACATTATCTGACATGTTACTCGTCGTATGACATCACATGGATTTCGGGAAATGGATTATACAGCAGCCGCCACATATGGCTACTACTCACACCTGCCAGCGCATACGCGTCACCCTTATACTCGCCAATACCACTAAGGGCCTGTATCACAAATAGGTGTTGTGGCTCCAGCTGGTTACGATCATATGGAAAGACACTATAGAGAAGATTAAACCTACCTTGCGAATCTACAAATACGCGCCGCACGATACTCTCTCCAGCTATTGGCTGACTGTACTCCATCACAGGTCCACCATACTCACTGTAGGAAGCTATTCTGATCGGTTTGAACCCGTCCAGTCGTACGTTCCAGAGAAACTCTCCATAACCAGAAAAACCTGTGATAACCGGCACATTCGTTCTTATCCAGGCAACGACATTGTACTTTTCACTGCAGGCAATAAATCCCCTTGCCGTGAGTGAAGCCACAACAAAATCAGAGGGGAAGTCGTATTGTGGACCGAACGACATAACTAGATCACCATCAATTGTTACCCTGTGAATGATCCCTTCCAGATCAGGTCGGTATGCCAAGAGAAACAGATGCCCATGCATCGCACACATAGTTGTGCCAAACGGGATAATCTGCAGCTTATTTTTCTTAACACTGTTTCTGAATTGATATACGCCTGCCGCCTGACGCTCATATACTTCAATGTCGCCTCGGGAATCAAATACAATCACATGATTGCCAGAATCAGAAACAGCTATGAATTCTGGTGCAGCAAATTCACCCGGGCCTGGACCTGCGCGGCCAAAAGAAGAGACATAATTGCCCTCGTAGTCGAATATACGAACCTCGTTGAATTCAGAATCCAAGACGAACAAGAATTGATGATGATCTGTCGCCACTTGAGGGACACGACCAAAAAGCTGATGCTTAATGGAATCGTCCTTGCCGATGACCAAGGTGTCTGTCGCGATCTCAAAGTAATCAGAGCCCGGATTGGTTACATTATCTCCGGCTGTTAGAATATAGGCGGAGTCCGAAATCACAGGTATGTTTTGCGGTGTCGGGTGGAGAGTGTGCTGTAATTCGCCGCTGGAACAACCACAACTCCACATTGCAAGAAATGAGAACAATGCGTGGCTCGCTGGCACAGTCGTCGGAAAGAAAGACCGCGCGGACCTGTAGAAATGATACACATTTAGTGCCATCATAGAGAGAAACAGCCGAAATAGGAGCATAACGCAATCAGTTTTGGTTCACATCTCACCGAAAAGGGGGCTACCTCAATTCTGGTAGGTATACATGGCTGAAACACCGACGGAATAAAAATCACGACCTCCCGAGTGGAAGTGAAAGGCATTGGCAGAACGCTGTCTGTTATGGAAGCCTCTGCAGTGCACTTTGATGGTTTTGACCCGGCTGTGTAGACCCTCCGCGGAGCCGTTGCTGATGTTTAGGACGATAGCATTGATGATGCCCGAGAGGTGATTCTTGATGGTCCTGGCCGCCGAAGGCATCGGATCAAGGGGACACGGTACAGTCCGCGACAGCCGTTCCTCCCATCCCTTTTTTACCCAAGTGCCGCTGGGGTAATGCCAGAGGTGCGAGGCCGTGCGCTTAAGGTCCCACGCGCGGGCCATCTTTTTGGTGCCGGAGCGCAACTTTTTGAAGCTGATCTGCTTCTTACGGGATAGGTTGCCAAGAGCGGTCAACCAGTCATACTTGGTCCCCTTAAGGTCCTCCACCCCTTCCTTCATCAAGGCCTTGTGCTCCTGCTGGCAAACCTTGTCGAAGGCCTCCCCCAGATGCTTCGCCACATGAAAACGATCAAAAGCGATCTTCTTCTCAGCATCCGGCACATGCCCCAATGTGGCGCTGATGTAGGCAGGCCACATGTCCATGCTAACGCTGTTGATGGCATTCAACTGCTCCGAGGAAAGCCCTTCATACCAGTCCGTAAGTGTACTTATCTTGCGGTCTTCGCCCACATACAGGACCGTGCCCGATTGGGTGTCCGATACGATGGTGACGTAGTTGTGCCGCCGGCGGAAAGATGTCTCGTCCACCCCGATCTGGGCAACGGTCTGCTCTTGTCGCCGGGCAAGTCCCCGCTTCACGGCCCGCTGCATAATCCCGTCGACCGCATTCCAGCTCAACCCCATCAGGCGGGACACCGCCGATACGCTGGCCTCCTTCAACCAGTCAATCACTAACGCCTCATACGCTCCGGTAAATCGGGACCTTCGGTCCGCCCAAGAAACCGACACCGTACGGACCCCGTGCTTCCGACATTTCACACGGGGAACATCCGCAATTACCACCGACTGGTACCGGCACACATCCAAGTGACGCCATTTCCGCGTGCGGTGATCATAGCCCGGACACACCGCACCGCACTCGGGGCAGGTCAGCTCGGCACCTTCCTCACAAACCACCTCAAACTGGACTTGCTTCTCCTTATGGGTAAGCGTCACTTTTGAGACTCGCCACGGCGCTTTGATGTCAAGAAGCTGGCCAAAATCTGTCGTGGGTATATGCATAATTCCAAAAAAGATCTGGTCAGAAACCCACAAAATTTATGAACATGCCCACTCTATGTGGGATAGACCCCGTAATAAAGGGCGTTGATCTGCATGATCTCACCAAATCCTTGTACTGCAGCCACTTCCCTACCATGCTGGCAGCAATGTGCTGCATCTGCGCCAGTGCATCCATCTCCCGAACGTTGTGCTTGCCAGCAAACTGCTGGCCATACCGGTTCAGGTGCTTGCGGCTCAAATGGTGGTACGAACCGTGATAGGCCCGCTTGAACAGCGCCCAGAAACTCTCCA
>JAPPNA010000183.1 GCA_028873925.1 Bacteroidota bacterium
AACGCGCACCCCCCACCAATACGCTCCGCCAGGTCAGGAAGGAGCTTCAATCCTTAGCGCAGATTCCGGGAAATTCCGAATCGTCATGAATAATCCGGGTTGTTGGTGAACGTCAGTGCAAGGATTCGAAATGTCTGGTCCCGTGACGAGTCCAGCAGACGTGCAATTCGGCACGTCAGCACGCGGGTTTTCCCGGTACCTGGTCCAGCCAGCACCAGGACGGCACCATTACCCCAGTCCACAGCCTGCTTCTGAATTGCTGACAGTGTGCCCAGAGCCTCTTGAAGCTTTGCATTCTTCATGCCGATCCCCTCAGCCAGGTGACTGCCTCTCGAAATGCCTTCGGAGCACGCTCTACCAGATCTGGATTATCGCCGAGCCGCTTGGACAAGGCGGTCGCATAGACCATCTTTTCCTTCTTGAGGTTAGTGACGAGTTGTTCATGATTGGACTCAACCCCGAGGTTCGGCAACACATCGATCAATTCCTCCCTCAGTCCGCCAGTTGCCAGCACGCACTCCAGCGTGCCCTCCCTGTGGAGCCAGCAGCGTTTTTCAATTTCGTCTTCTGAAAATCCGCGGCGTAAGATTCCTTTCCTGAAATTCCGACCGCCATCATCGCCATCAAAAACGGCGCACCACGGAATTGATAACGCACGGGCCAATACAGCAAAGAGCGCAGGGTTGCCGTTGTTTTGTGCATCAATAACGGCAATGCTGTTCTCGTCCAAACTGTATCCCAGTGCGCCTGCCACAGCGTGAATGACAAGGAAGTCGGATGGCCCTTCCACGATCAGCCATTTCCGAGCGAACAAGATCTCGCCGCGCATGCGGCGAGCAGAGGTTTCAAGAGACTTAAGATCTTCGTCGCTTACGATTTGGGATGAGCGGTCCCGTAGATCGCGAAGATCCCGCCCAAGAGCGTCTTTGTCCGCGTGGTCCTTGAAGCAGATGAGGAGCTTGCGAAACGTGTTCTCGTCCATTGAGCCGGCGACTGTCAGTTTCTCCAGCGTAGCATCGTAATGGAGCAACCCGGACGAGCGCTCCACGATGTCATCAAGCCCCAAGGCTTGGGGAATCGTGGCCGAACAACTCGCTGGCAGTGAACGAACTTTGGTCCCCGATTCGGTGAGCCTAATGAACCGCAGATCTCGAAAGGGTACGTTCTGAACGAAATAAGGCGAGTGGTTCGTAATGAGTTTTTGGCCCGGAAGGTCACGCACATGCTGCCACAGTGTGCGTACTGCCTGTGGGTGGAGATGGGTCTCAGGTTCTTCAAGCGCAAGGACGGGGACGCTATCGGGCTGGTAAAGCTCGCGCAACAGGTGGTCGACGAATGCCTGGAAAAGGAACAAAACCGACAGGCTCTGAATACCTTGACCCTGCTGCAGAAGCGGGAGCCATGCTGAATCCGCATCATTCCGCAAGATGACTTCCGCTTTGCTCAACAGGTCCCAGACCTTGACCGGAGCCATTCGCAGGTCAAGCGAGCCGCCTTGATTCCCTGCCGAGACGCGGGCTGCACCCGATACGGTCCCTTTGATCTGATCCAAACGCGGATCTGCCCCCAGGAGGCGAGCGTTCAGCTCCTTAAGGGTCTGTACGACGCTTTCTTCAGTATCGCTTGGAATTTTCAGATCCTTGAGTAATCTAGTCCAGAATTGGGAGGATCGCGGCGAGTATTCATCGCCAGCATCGCGAAGAGCCCCGAGGTAGAACACAGGCAGATAGCTGCAAAGCTGCCGTAAACTCGTCGATGATGCACTGCGTCCGATCTTGCGCTCTCCTTTTGCGTCAAGAAAACCCCAGTCGCGCTTGAATTCACCGATCTCTTTGTCCCAAGTCCATTCGGTCTGAAGAGAAATTGCTCGCTGCTCAGTCCTCGGGTCCAAGTTAATTACCTCGTTGAGATTGTCTGCCACAGCACCCGGCCATTTGTCAGGGAGTAACTCTTCGATCCAGAGCACGATGCTGACACCATCTGCGGTCTTTGGATCGGCCGATTCACGGTCCAGACGAATATCGTACTCACTCATTGAAGTGCTGACGGCGCTGGCCCGAGCCGCCCGACAGCGCGATACGCAATGCATCAAGAATCGCCGTCTTACCGGAATTGTTGGGGCCGATAAACACTGTCGTCTTAGCAAGATCGACGACCAGATGCCGGATCGAGCGGAAATTGCGAATTTCAAGCCGTGATATGCGCATCGGTCCCTGTCAAGTCCCGCCATTGCCTGTGGAAGTCAATGTAACGCGCTACCTGGAATGGTGATCTCCACTGGCCTGAATTCCTGCGCGCATTGACGCATGTTTTACCCGGAAGTAGGCTGTCCACCCGGTCTGCCCGTCCTCAAACCCACTGCGACTTCAGTCTAGGTCTTTGACCTGCCGATTCCGGTATTGAGAGCCAGCGAATCCGGTTGAAGCGTGCCTTCCCTGCCTGTTCCTGTTGAGGCGGGACCGCGATTCCGGTCAAACTGGGCCATCATTCCAGTCGCACTGAGACACTCATCCGGTGGTTGTGGACCTCTCGGCGGTCCACGGACTTACGGGGGTGGCAAACTTCCGTCAAGAAACACGGTGATTCGCGTGACATTTGAAGTCAAATTGGATCAGGCAGCTTGACCCGCCGGTCACTTTGCCATGCTGTCGGCTACAATATCAATTAGCAGCATTGCCAGAGGGCCATCGCGGGGGTCCATTCATTGGGATCTTCCCCGGAATGGGCCAAGAGCCGTACCATTGCGCCCGTTGGATCTACAGCATTTGCACCTCAAACTCCTGAACTTGACCCCTCCAATGTCAGACCCGGAACTGAGGCTGCGCTGGTCCATCCGGACATGCCGCATGGCAGGGAGAAATTGAAACTGATTCGCGTTGAAATGAGCAGGTCTGGACTAAAACCCAAAGGCAGTCAGAGGTCAGATAATGAATACGAAACAGCCTCCATTTGCGGTTGCCATTTCAGTGTCCGACAGCCCGGACCTGGCCGCAGTGGGCCTGAGCGAAGGGCATCTCAAGGAGATAATGGCTGAACTCGCCATTCAAATTCTGGCGGCAGATGCGGACTTGGTGTACGGTGGCGACCTGCGGACCTATGGATTCAGTCAGCTTCTTTTCCAGTTGGTCCTGCGCTATACTGCTCTTGAAGATCTGCCTACGGCCAATAGGGTGACCAATCATCTGGCCTGGCCTGTCCACATAAAGATGTCCGTCAAAGAAATTGACGCGCTCAAGGACGAAGTCCGGGGCGCGGCGGAGATTTTCCTCATGGCGCGTGACGGGACCCGATTGGCCCTGGAGCAGCGGCGCAGCCTTCAAACCCACGAGCCAAGCAGAGACGAATGGGTTTCGGGATTAACAGCAATGCGCAACATGCAATGCTCTACTACGAATGCCCGCGTCCTTCTCGGCGGCCAGGTCGCGAACTATATGGGGCGTATGCCCGGAGTAGCGGAAGAGGCACTACTGTCTCTTCAGGCTGGTCAGCCGCTGTTCCTGATCGGCGGATTCGGCGGATGTACTCGTGATGTGGCCGAGGCCATGGGTCTATTGGAGCCGTGGTCAAGATCTCGTACGGACTGGAGGGGCAGACATGAGTTTGATGGATGGGCCATCCAGAATTTGAACAACCGATTGACGAACGAGGAAAACCGGCTGCTCGCTCACACGCCATTTATTGGACAGGCTGTCCTGCTCGTCCTAAGTGGCATCCACAGGTTGCGCAAACACGCACAAAAGCAGCCATCCCGAGCTCGATATCTGCCCGCATAAACGAGATAATTTGGTGCCGGCTGCAGCGCGTTGGGACGGTATCGTTTTGACCGGCCTTGACTACCGGCCTTTGCGTCAGATGGCTCCGCATTCAGATTGGCGGCCTTTTTAGGCTTATTGATCTACACGCAGCATCGGGACCTGTGGAACGCCACAACCGAATCGGTCGGGATTAGGCGTGTACACTTCAATCCATGCCACGCTGCCACACCATCTACACCCCGTGTTTCCGCCGTAGGCATCCGGCGGGCGCGCCAGCGCGATTATCAGAGACCTCATTGTTATACCACTGGAATAGTTGCCGGACCCGGGCTTGGACCTCCTCCGGTGACACGAATAGGGGTACGTACGGCCGGTGATAAGTCATCATCCGGAAGTGCGACATTGGCTTACCATTGGGACGGCTGTACGAGCTGGCCACGCCCGGCTCGCCGAGCAGCCGCACTCAGATTTGGCTGATGATCCGCAGTCCGAATGAATCACCAGTAGACCCACACCCCGGCTTTGCTGCCGCGCGGTATTCGTTATTTCCGGCGGTGTCCCCCGAGGCCCACGCCCTAACCAATCGAGCATCGAACACCTCCGGCTGCATTGACCCGATTACCGTACGCCTACGCTGAAATGACAGCACGACAGTACATGGGGCAGGAAAATCTGCCCGGTGAGTTGCAGATACCGCACACCTGGCGCACTCGCAGCGATTCGTTTGTCCATCCGTGAGAAAAAGCGAAGGCGTTTATCAAGGCGGGAGACCCTGATCGGGAGGACAAGACGTTGTCCAGTTTGCTATAGCATTGGCATCCGAGCAATTCTCAGCCGGATCAATTGGGGACATCATGCCGGCGGATGGCCTCAAGACTCAATAAATCCTAACGTATCGCAAACTCGTGGCGGGGTCACATTTCGCCCCGGATCACGCTGCTACATCTGCGATGCCTACCGCCGAAGCAACGAGGACCGAAGCGTGCCCAGCACCATTGGTTGGGTCTAAATGCCGCTACAGGATTACCGCAGTTCAATAGTCATTGTAACTGCCGGACAGGCCCAACCGAGTTCACACGGGAGATTTCAATATTCTATACATGGGATTCCGATCTTCCCAATCATGGAGTTCCCGACCAAGCTCAGACTCTTCCAAGTCTCTTGGGCAGAATCCCAAACTCAGGTAGCGTCTCAATTGTTCAGGCCTGATGTCTTGTGATTTGTTTGATCCAAGCAGGTGCCTTAAGCCGACCGACAAGATTCCGGTCCTATCCTTCCCGAAGCACAAAATCCATGAATCCACAATTGACTCATGAATTGAGTTGACCCGGCTCATGATTTCCTGCACGGACAAATCCTGGCGCTGGGAGTGGTCCAAAATCTTCGTAATGAGATTCTTAGGATTGATCGCGAAAGACTTAGAGTCTATACATCTTGAATAACGAACATCGCGAAATCTCAGATTTAGCTGCGATCGCAAAGAGTACAGACGTAAGCACCCGATCCAGAGGGCGGCCGTTAGTAGCGCCTCACGAATATTCTCAGGAAAACGCGTGATTTTTTCTCTCTTTCCCCAGTTTACCAAGACTCGGTCGAGCGCGCTCTGGAACGGATAAGCAAAGCTTCAAGATCTACAGTCTCAAGGACTATCAAGTTATTGATTGAAGGATGGGTGTCCTCAATATGGTCAAAGTCTGCATCGACAACGCCAACTACTCCAGGAACGCAGCCTGTCTCAAGGATCGACATTACCGCGGTCACGTTCCTCTTTCCAAATGCAACCTCTATCTGGCATTTATCTTGATCCAACACATTCTCAAAAAATAATCGATCATCATGGCCCTCAACGACCACAAAGCATTTTGAATTTAACTGACGCTTCAGACGGATACTGTTTGCCAGTCCGTGCGGGGTACGTTGAGCCATTACACGAGGTGATTGCCCAGTTCTACGGAGAGGTTAAATCTATTGCCAATAATTTCAGGCGAATGAGTCGCAACAATGGCGCGAAAATCGGAAAGTGCTGCAGTTTCTTCCAGATCATTAATCCACCGTTCCTGCCAATCTACATGGAGCGATATTTCTGGTTCATCAATAAGAATGAGTGAGTTGCCCTTCGCTCGGAATAGCAATTCATAGAGCATTACAAGCTCATGTTGTTCTCCCGAGGATAACTTTGTCAATTCCACTTGATGACCATCATCTCTAGTAGCTCTAAGCCCACCTTCATACACTGCTACTTGCTTATGAATAAAGCGGGAATTGACGATCCGTTTGAACACGCTTACTCTTTTGTAAAGCTCGTCAAATACTGCAAGCTTCCTGTTTGTATCCTCCGCAAATACCGCGAGCACACTTCGCTGCGCTTCATCCACCTGACCCAGGTCTGGAATATCCAAGTCGGTGTGCTCCCTCGCCCTGCCCCGTCCAGACTATATCGTTTGGACTTCAGCTACAGTACGAGCATTTTGCGGTCTCAGGCTGATGTTTGGTCGGATACCGACCAACAGATTTGGAGCAATTTCGGGAATCAGAA
>JAPPNA010000160.1 GCA_028873925.1 Bacteroidota bacterium
TGCAGATAGTAGTCCGCGTAAAACGCGTTCTGGTTCGTGATGCCGGTCAGGTCCATCAACGCCCGATCAGCACTGCAATGACCTCCACATAGGGCCTTTTGCCCATCTGCATCGTGCTCTGTATCCACCCGCTGAAATTCGTAACGACCTTTTCTGCTTCAGCAAGCTCTTTCCGCTTACGCCCCTGCGTGAGGCGATCTGGAGAAGAATAATGCTCATCCAGAAAAGCCTTGCGGCGCTCGAAAAATCGCTCCAAATCGCTCAGATGATTGTCCAGCGTTTTCTTCAATTCCAATTCAAATTCCTTACGATCGAGGTCTGTATTGCTGATCGTCCGTTCTACAGCTCCAGAGAGCATTTTCTGGGCATCGTGCACTTCATATTGGCGGTGGCCCCGATTGACCAATTGGCCCTGCCGCAGATCTTCATATTCCGCAGACTCATCAAATGCCGTTGCCGAGAGGAACTTTTGTCCCCGGAATCGTACCGCGAGCCACTTCTGAAAGATTGTAGTCCCCCGCCGATTCGGATACGATACCGACATTATATACGACATCACGCTCGGTTCCAGGCTGTCAACCATGATCACCGGTGCCTCCAGACGTTTGAACGTCGTGCGTACTTTGTCCGTAGCCCAGTCCATGATCGGATGCAGCGGCCAGAGGAATTGTCGCTGAGGCCACGCGCCATCTTCGGCGATGCTGTCCTTGATGGCTTTCATCATACGCCGGGGATTGGCGGTCAGGTCAAAGACCCCGTTTGCCGGTCTTGCATCCACGGGGAGCGACAACACCATTTCCTTCATGGATTCGGGGGCGGTAATCTGTATCCGCTGATCCTTGTCCCATGACTGAACTTCACATTTCCACATATCCCGCGCCTGCCCCAAAAACCGCATCGCAGACTTGAGATAGCTGTAATCCGAGTTGTAGAGTGAGGGCAGCTCACGAATCCGGGCACCTGTATAGTCGCGCTGCTGGTCCAAATCGAAGAGATCGGCCAAAGGATCCACCGTATCTGAGCTGATTTCCTTTCGCCGGGAGGTCAGATGATCTTCCGCCAGCACGCGGGTCATCCGCGCCTCAATGATTTCAGTGATAATTCTCTCCTCATCCTGCTTATTGTACACCCCCATCAGGCTGGCCGGATCACCAATATTGTCGTGGGCCTGCCTTTCCTTCTCAACGAGCAGCTCCAGAATCCGCTGGTCCGCTTTGAACGCCTTATGCTGGCTCTCGGTGAGCAGGTAGTAAATGCGGGGAACGCGAGTCTGGCCATACCGGTCAATCCGCCCGTTACGCTGCTGAAGCACCATGATGGACCACGGAATATCAAAATGGATCAGCCGGTGACAGTGATAGTGAAGGTTGATTCCCTCTGACCCCACATCGGTGGAAAGCAGAATGCGCACCGGAGCAGAGGCACTGCCGAACGCCTCCACCACCGCCTGCTGGTCCATATCCGTCTGGATGCCCATGAGCACACGGATGGCCTCTTCCTTGAGCCCCAGATCCTTGCGGAGATTCTCCTGCAGAAAATGGATCGTCGCCAGCCGCTCCGAAAAGATTACAATCCGATCATGGGGGTCCGTCGGGTCCCACTGCCAGTTCCTGAGCAGCTCCAACAGCAGCAAGTACTTTGAAAACTGCCGCGCTCCGATGGCCTCAAGCCGTGTGGCGAGATTCTCCAGTGGCGCAGGATCCAAGTGTCCCTCTTTCTCGATCTTTTGAATACGTCTGCGGACCGTCTCCATGCAGGCATCGGGAGAACTGAGGACCGACTTTTCCAGCACCGTTCTCAGCAGAATCCCCGCTTCCTTGCGGTCAAGCAGCTCACCATCCGGCGCGTCGGCCAAGGCCGAATAAGCCTCCTCCTCCTCGGATGTAGCTCTGACATGGAACAGCTGGGTTTCACGCTCCTTGAGAACCGCATCCACTTCGTACCGGATATCTTTCTTAAAGCGCCGTACAAACAGATTCCGCCCCTCAAAATCCTGTTTGGCGTAATCATTGGGATTAGTCAGCACTGTCCGATCGAGCATGTTGATCAGGCTGGCGAAACTCCGGGCACGACCATCATGCGGCGTGGCACTCAGCATGATCAGCGCGTCCGAGCGATCGGCCAACAACAGCGCCAGATCGTGCCGAAGCGTCTTGGTCCCCCGGCGTGCCACATTCTGGGCTTCATCAATGACGACAATGTCCCAGTTCGACTGCTCAATATGGACTTTGTACTGGCGATTGATTTTGAGTGTATCGATTGAAATAATCGTTCGATCAAAATGATTGAACGGATTATGCCCCACCGGAAGCTGATCTGCGACCCTGTTGATGCCGCTTGAATCCAGCCGGATCAGCGGAATGGTAAACCGCGTCCACATTTCCTTTTGGAACTGCGTCAGCATGCTTTTGAGCGTCACTATCAGTATACGCTTGCCCCTGCCCCGCCGGATCAGCTCCGACATGAGCATCCCGGCCTCCAGCGTCTTGCCCAGACCGGTGCCATCGGCAATCAGAATCCGCGGCCTCGGCTGATCCAGGGCCTGCAGCACGGGCACCCGCTGAAACGCGACATCATCCATGGCCCCGCGATTGGCCACATACAGGTTCCGGTCCGTTGGCGGCGTAATGCGCAGATGGCTTTCCAGGTGGAGCTTGGCGGCCGCGTATTCGGACGATTCATCATGAATCAGCTGTGTAGCCGTTGGATCGACCTCGTTGAATTCGGCGTATTCCGTAGTGAATTTCCATCTGCGGTCCCGCACCAGCGGGGTAACCCCCGTGCAGGTCAGAATGAAGTATCCGTCAAATGTGCGATCTGCCGTGCGGAGGATCCACTCCTCCCCTCGAATCTCCAGGCGCGCGCCGGGTGCCGGCGGGCCGGCTATGTGCGGTCGGGGGCCTTTTCTACCCGTGTATGATGCTTTCATTTACAAAGTTATTGCGGAATTTGCCTTCCGGATCATGGGTCAGCACCAGCTCCTGGAACTGCGCGTGTGCCGGATAAAGGGATTGGAGGACATCATGCGACATCAGGAAATTCTTGCCCCAGTGCGGCCGGGCTGCAAACGGTGCCAGTTTCGCTTCGAGCGCGGGCAGCAGCGCCTGCAGCGCCTTCCAGTCCTGATGCCAGGTAAAGTGGAATGCCACGGAGTCCCGCTCCCCGGCCGTGCTCATAAGCAGATCATCTGCCGCAATCGTCCGAACCTCACTGATCATCAGCAGCGGATTGAGTTGATCGGCCATATCACGCAGAACCCCAATTACGTCCGGCGCATGTTGCCGGTCCACGAAATACTCGCTCTGAAGCTCTTCGCCGCTACTCGGCGTGAAATCCATCTTAAAATGCGGCAGCCGTGCGTGCCACGCACCCGGCACTCCCATCTGGTCCGTGCAGGCATCCGCTGAAAGCGCCAGTACCGGGTGCACATTACGATCGGCCAGTACGGCCCCGAACATCTCAGTTGGAAGGTCAGCCAGATCTCCGGCTATGCGCCGCTTAACCCAGACTTGGGTTGACTCTGGTGTTCTCCAGTCGGTAAAGATGCTTACGCTGTATCCCAGCCCCATTATGGCCGCGAAGTGCTCGTCAATGGAGGGCAGCGGCAGGTTCAGATAGACATGCTGCATCATGTCATAGGTAGGCTCCACCCTAAGGGTAACGGAGGAAACCACACCAAAGCACCCCAAACCGACAGCGGCCGCCCTGAACAGTGCTGCATCCTGAGGCGTGATGGTGACCCTGTCTCCCGAGGCCATGACCACCTCCATTGCGACCGCGGCTGTTGCGAGATTACCGTTGGAAACGCCGGAGCCATGGGTAGCCGTTGCTAGGGCACCGGCGACGGAAATGTGTGGCAGCGATGCCAGGTTGTGGAGGGCCAGTCCCCGCTCATCCAGGTGAGGTACCGTATCCCCATAACGCATCGCGCCGGGCACCGTAATGGTATCAGTCCCAAACGTGACCGTTTGCGGCATGGCGGCCAGTGAAAGCTGCGCCTCGCGGCTGTCTGCAATGGGATTAAAGCAGTGCCTGGACCCCAGCGGACGCACATGGTCGTGGCTGCGCACCATGTGCTGCAGCTCGTCCATGGAAGTTGGGAGCAGCAGTTGATCAGTGCTGTAGGTCAGATTGCCAGCCCAGTTGGTCCGAATCGGGGCCAATTCCTCGGGCCGGGTGCAGCCCGACAGCGGTGCCAGCACTGATCCCAGCAGCAGGGCCGATGAGGTCTTCAGAAACGTTCGCTTATCCATCAGGGTCGTTTAATGGAGTCCAGCCACAAAGGTACAAATTCTACCGAAATTACAATAACCAACTGACCGGAAAAAAGGTGCAAATGCGTACGTCAGTTTGGAGGGCCGGGCAGCGGCATCGCGGTAGCCCCCGGGTTTCCACCTGACGAGGCTTGGGGCATAGCAGTTCATGAACTTGGTGACTGTTCGGCGGGAAGGCATGTTGTTGCAGTTCGGCCGGATTTTACCCACTCGGCCATTTCCAGGAGCCCTCGCGTGTTATGGGGCTGCCATGAACCGGTGAGAGTTAACTTATGATCAGTACTTTGCACCTCTGGAAGGTCGGTCCACAATCAGCACCGTTGGGCAGTAGGGAACCATGCCAGCCCGGCAGCGCGCCACTGTCTTCGTAGAACGTTGGCCATGTCAAGCACGATTCATACAGCCAAATGTGAAGAGGTGCTCGCCGTGTTGAACAACCTCAAGGATCTCCCAACGTCCTTCAATGACTGGCTGGTTGAACTCGGTACTGATTCGATCGATGAACCGGCGGTCTGGGTTTGGGTAATCCTTGAAAGGGATAGTGTTGGATATGCCACGATATCCCAAGTACACCCCATCGTTCAAAACGCGATCATGGCGCTCATGGGGCCTGCCTGGGTATACGTCGGTTCCGTACTGCCTCTGAAATGGCCGAGCTTTCGTGAGCCTCCACGCCGATCTACTCGAGCAGGCGGGCTGGCTGGCCCGCAAAGAGCTGAGATGTCCCCGGCAGGCTAGTCTCAGGCGGGCAGTTTCTGCGTGCTACTACGCGCTCTTTCACCTGCTTGTTGACGAATGCACCAGACTGATGCTCTCTGGACCGCAGCGAAATTCCTTGCGCCACTGCCTGAACCGCGCGTTTCTCCACAGCAACATAGCCAGAGTTTCCCGACAATTTTCCAGTGGATCCGTCTCGGACAAACTTCTTCTGGGCTATGAGCCACTGTCCATGCAGGTCGAGCTTCGGCTCGTCGCTGAGGTGTTCTTGGATCTTCAGGAAGCACGCAGCGAAGCTGACTACAATCGGGCAAAGATCTTCACGCGTCGGAAAGTTCTTCATTTCATTAGCCGCGCTGAGAAGGCGACCCGAAACTAGCAGCGAATCCGCGGCACACCGCAAGCCGATACTTACATCGTGGGCCTCCTGGCCTTTGGACAGGTGCAAGGCTGACGTATAATGAGCGTTTCTCAGGTAGGTGCCCACTCGCACCTGCCATCCGGGGTATAGACCAGCCCCTACCCGCCTCAAATGGATGGCCGACAATCTGCCAAGCGCCGCGCTTGCTGCCTTGACCAGCACGGTCATGAGGGGGCATCACAGCCGCAAATGGCACATTACACCCGCGCTCAAGGCTTGCGGGCTCCCTGCAATCCGGGGCGGTGCTGAACAACTCCCCGCCGACAGCGTTTTAGTGTCTGGAAGAGTGGAGTCCGAATAAGGAATGCATGATTATTCATACAGCCACACATGAGGAAGTACTCGCCGTGTTGAACAATATCAAGGATCTCCCAACTCCGGTCAGTGACTGGTTGGTTGAGGTCGGCACCGATTGGATCAACGAACCTGCGGTAAAGGTGTGGGTAATCCTTGAACGGGATGACGTTGAATTTGACACGACTTTCATCGTACGCACTCTTGTGCAGGACTCGGTTATGGCGCTCATGGGACCGGCTTACTACGTCTACGTTCGATTCCGCACCGCCTCAGAAATGGCCGAGCTTGCCGCGCCATCCAAAAACTAAGATACTTAGCCTGACTGGCCCGAATGGGGGCATCAGGCCTGCCTTTTCCGCGCTACGGCGCACAGCGCCAGCTGCGACGCGGCGCGCAGGGCCGACCTGAACATGACCGCA
>JAPPNA010000115.1:0-48236 GCA_028873925.1 Bacteroidota bacterium
AGGCGGGTCTGCGCTTTGCGATCCGTGAAGGCGGGCGGACTGTTGGTGCCGGTGTCGTGTCCAAAATTCTTGACTGATCAATACCCACGGGTGTAGCTCAACTGGCAGAGCAGCGGTCTCCAAAACCGCAGGTTGTGGGTTCAAGTCCTACCACCCGTGCCAATAGCTGACAGCACAATTCAATGAAGAAATTGGCGATGAAGGCCCGCAATTATGTGGACGAGGTGTCTACGGAAATTCGCAAGGCCAGTTGGCCGCGCCGTAAGGAGCTGGTCAGCCACACGATCGTCACGCTGGTGGCGAGTGTGGCCCTGGCCCTGTTCATATTCGGGGCCGACCGGGTCATCAGCTACATTCTTGATATCATATATCCCGGATAAGCATGCCGTTACCGCTGGTCGCTCAGGAGCCTGCCTGCAAGTGGTATGCCCTGCAGACCTTCTCGGGCTACGAGAAAAAGGTCAAGGAATTCATAGAGACCGTGCTTGAACGCGAAGGCCTCCGCAAACAGCTCCAGGAGATCCTGATTCCGACGCAGAACGTCTTTGTGATGCGGGCCGGAAAGAAGCGTACCCAGGAGAAGACGGACTTTCCGGGGTACATGCTGGTGAACATCATCCTGGATACGCGCATGCGGTATGTCTTCAAGGAGCAGGTGTTCAAGGTCAAGAAGGAGGCCATCAAGTGGCTGCCCAATCGGGACAACCCCGAACCGCTGCACCATATGGAGGTGCAGCGCATTCTGGGCCGGATTGATGATGCCCGCGAGTCGGGTGATAAACCGGAGCTGCCGTACGAAATCGGTGATCGGGTCCGCGTTATTGATGGTCCATTCAAGGAATTTGCGGGCCATGTGGACGAAATCCTGCCGGATAAGCTCAAAGTGCGGGTGATGGTGTCCATATTCGGGCGTAAGACACCCGTTGAACTGGATTACCTCCAGGTGGAAGCGGAAGAATAAAAATCTGATTACTTGGGAACCTGCCGATTTTCCGCTCGTTCACTTGGGCTGCACCTGAAAATCTATCGGTATTGATCGCGAAATATGGCCCCGAAAAGAAAGCCTGAGACTCTGATCAAACTGCAGATCAAGGCCGGACAGGCGAATCCGGCACCGCCGATTGGCCCGGCGCTGGGACAGCACGGAGTCAACATTATGGATTTCTGCAAGCAGTTCAATGCGGCGACGAAGGACCGCATGGGTCTCACGCTGCCGGTGGTCATCAGCGTGTATAAGGATAAGTCGTTCACGTTCATCGTCAAGAGCCCGCCGGCGGCCGTGCTGTTGATGAAGGCGGCCGGAATAGAGAAGGGAGCGGATGATTCCATTCGCAGCAAGGTGGGCACGGTCACCTGGGAGGCATGCCGCGACATCGCCTCGCAGAAGATGGAGGACCTGAACGCCTATGATGTGGATCGGGCCGCTGCCATGATTGCGGGTACGGCGCGGTCCATGGGGCTGGTTGTCATGGGACGTCCGGCATAACGGAAACACAGGCGGGAGCCGCGTGCCGCGGCGTTGGCACCGCATAAAATCTTGAATATGGCAAAGAAAGGGAAGCGGTATCGGCGCGCCCTGGAGGCAATCAAAAGCGCTGGCGGCGGACCGTTCACGCTGGATGAGGCCACCGGTGTGGTCAAGCAGTCCGGCGCGGCAGGATTTGATGAATCTGTGGATATAGATCTTCGATTGGGCGTGGATCCCCGCCATGCGGATCAGATGGTGCGGGGCAGCGTAGCGCTGCCGCACGGCACCGGCAAGAGGCTTCGGGTCCTGGTGCTCGCGAAGGAAGCCAGGCACGCGGAGGCAAAGGAGGCCGGGGCTGACCATGTGGGGCTTGATGACTATGTCCGGCGAATCCAGGAGGGATGGACCGATATTGATGTCGTCATCGCCACGCCGGATGTGATGGCGAAAGTCGGCCGGCTGGGTCGGATTCTGGGTCCGCGCGGACTCATGCCGAACCCCAAGAGCGGTACGGTGACGATGGATATCGGTGAGGCGATCCGCCAGGTTAAGGCCGGCAAGATTGACTTTCGCGTTGATAAGCAGGGGAATCTGCACACCGGTATCGGTCGCGTATCCTTTACGGTGGAACAGCTCCAAGACAATGTCCGCGCATTTATCCTGGAGGTGCTGCGGCTGCGGCCGGCATCCGCCAAGGGGACGTATGTGCGCTCGATCACGCTTTCGACCACCATGGGACCGGCAGTCCCGGTGGCCAGGTCGGAAGCGGTAAACATTGCACGATAACCATGTCACTGACGAAAGCGGAAAAGGCGGCGGAGATTGACCTGATCGCAGAAAAGCTGAGCAGCCATCTGGCGGTGTATCTGACGGATTTTGTGGGGCTGGATGTGGAGGGTATGAGCCATCTGCGGCGGAAGTTTCGTGCCTCCGGCATTGAGTACCGGGTCGTCAAGAACACGCTGCTGCGGTGTGCAATGGAGGAGAAGGGCGGCTATGACGAGCTGTTTGAGTTTCTCCACGGGCCTACGGCTATTGCACTGACCAATGAGCCCAGTTCGCCGGCACGGGTCATCCGGGACTTCAGGAAGACTTCGGATTCCGGGCGGCCTGAACTGAAGGCGGCATTTGTGGACGGAGCCGTGTTTGGCGGGGAGCAGCTTGATATGCTCGCCCGACTGAAGTCCCGGGACGAGATCCTGGGCGATGTGATTGCGCTGCTGCTGTCGCCGGCGGCTACGCTGGCGGGGGCGGTTCAGGCCCCCGGCGGTACGTTGCTGGGGATCCTGGAATCCCTGCAGGAGCGCACCTGATTATACTTTTTCATCCTTAATGTGCGGCGCAGCCCGTTGAAGGGTAGAGACCGCCGCCGGAAAATCTTAGAACCATGGCAGATCTGAAATCACTCGCAGAACAACTTGTGTCGCTCACCATCAGGGAGGCCAGTGAGCTGGCTACCCTGCTCGAAACCGACTACGGTATCAAACCCGCGGCATCCGCTGCGGTCGTGATGCCTGCCGGTGCCGGCGCTGCGGAAGAGGCGGCCACCGAAGAGCAGACGGAATTCACCGTATTGCTCAAGTCCTTCGGCAAGAGCAAAATCGGGGTCATCAAGGAGGTTAGGGCCATTACCGGCCTGGGCCTGAAGGAGGCCAAAGCCGTCGTTGATGGGGTGCCCAATGCAGTCAAGGAAAACGTCTCCAAAGAGGAGGCGGAAGAGGTAAGGACGAGGCTGGAAGCCGCAGGCGCGGAAGTCGAAGTCCAGTAAAGGCCTTTTTTCTCTACCAGTTGCCAGAGTCTATATGTCACAGAACAATGGTCAGCATATAGAGCGCAGGAATTTTGCCCGTTCGCGCTCAGTGCTGGAGTACCCGGATTTTCTGGATATCCAGCTAGGGTCCTACGAAGACTTCATGCAGGCCAAGGTGCCGGCAGACGAGCGCAGGCAGGATAAGGGGCTGCAGAGTGTCTTCAATACGCACTTTCCGATTGAGGATACGCGGGGTCGGTACACGCTTGAGTTCATCAACTATGACTTTGAGCAGCCCAAGCACACGGTGGAGGAGTGTCTGGCGCAGGGGCTGACCTATTCGAACGCGCTCAAGGTGAAGCTTCGCCTGTCCACGAAAGAGGATGAGGACGAGGACGAGCCGGATGCGTCCCTGGAACAGGATGTATATCTGGGCGATCTGCCAGCCATGACCGAGCGGGGCTCCTTTGTTATCAACGGAGCCGAACGGGTGGTTGTCTCCCAGCTGCACCGCAGTCCGGGGGTCTTTTTCGGGCAGGCGCGTCATGCCAACGGCACGCGCCTGTATTCGGCGCGCATCATTCCATTCCGCGGATCGTGGATTGAATTCACCACCGATGTTCACGGCATCATGTGGTCATACATCGACCGCAAGCGCAAGCTGCTTACCACGACGATGCTGCGTGCGTTGGGATTCGGCGAGGATGAAGACATCATCCGGCGCTTCAATCTGGCCAAGCCGTACAGTGCGCGGACCCGGACCTCATTCAGGCGCGCGCTGGGCCGTGAACTGGCGTTTAATGTTACGCAGATGGTGACCCCCGAGCGCATGATTGATCCGGAAGAGGGGCATTTCGAGGGGTACATTGAGGCCGAAACTGGTCTTGTAATCGCCATTGAAGTCCGTGAGAATGAGGAAATCGTGGAGATCGTTGATAAGCAGACCAAGACGGTGTTCCAGCACATTGAGAAGGAAACCGGGGCGGTCATTGAGTATGTGGACGAGATTACCGGAGAGGTCGTTAGCGAGGAGAAAATCAAGCGGCTCATCCGTCCCGCCGGCCACATACTGATTGAGGACGACTGGGAGGATCTGAAGCAGTACAAGGTCGCGCAGTTGTGGGTGCTGCATGAAGATCAGGCGGACCACACCGCTGTGGACACCGGTCCGCTGCGCGATACGCTGCGCAAGGACAAGACTTCCAGTCAGTCCGAGGCGCTGGTGGAGTTTTACCGGGTGCTGCGCGATGCGGATCCCCCGGATGTGGATGCCGCCCGCGGCGTACTGGAACGGCTGATTTTCAATGAGAAACGGTACGACTTGGGCATGGTCGGCCGGCACCGGATCAACAAGAAGCTGTCGCTGACCGTGCCGCCGGAAACGGTAACGCTGACGGTCGACGATATCGTGGCCATCATTCAGAGACTGCTGGAGCTGAGGTCCGGTCAGAGCGGACTTGACGACATTGACCATCTGAGCAATCGGAGGGTTCGGACCGTCGGCGAACAGCTCAGCACGCAGTTTTCAGTCGGTCTGAGCCGTATGGCCCGAATGATCCGTGAACGCATGAATATGCGTGACAGCGATCGGGTAACGCCTCAGTCGATTGTAAATTCACGCACGGTGTCCAGCGTGATCAACACGTTTTTCGGCACCAATCAGCTGAGCCAGTTCATGGATCAGACCAATCCGCTTGCAGAGCTGACGCATAAGCGGCGGATGTCGGCCCTGGGGCCGGGCGGACTGACGCGTGAGCGTGCCGGATTTGAGGTGCGTGATGTGCACTACACCCACTACGGGCGGTTGTGTCCGATTGAAACACCGGAGGGCCCGAATATCGGGCTGATTTCCTCGCTATGCGTGCATGCGGGTATTAACCGGTTCGGGTTCATTGAAACGCCGTACCGAATTGTTGAGGAGGGCCGGGCGACCGACAAGATCGTCTACCTATCTGCTGAAGAGGAGGATGAGGCGATTATCGCGCAGGCCAATGCGCGCATCAGTGACGCGGGCGAATTTCTGGATTCGTTTGTGCGGTGTCGTCATCGTGGAGAGTTTCCGTCGGAGCCGCCCGCACGTATCCAATTCATGGATATTGCGCCCAATCAGATCGTCTCACCCAGTGCCTCCATCATTCCGTTTCTGGAGCATGATGATGCTAATCGCGCGCTTATGGGTTCCAACATGCAGCGCCAGGCCGTGCCGCTGCTGCGGGCGGAGGCTCCGATTGTAGGCACCGGACTGGAAGGCAGGGTGGCGCGGGACTCCCGTGCAGTGCTGTTGGCGGAGGGTCCGGGTGTGGTGGAGTATGTGGATGCGCGGCGCATTGTGATCCGGTATGATCAGTTGCCGAATGAGCGCAAGGTGTCGTTTGCCGATCCGGTGAAGACGTACGATCTGACCAAGTTCCGACGCACCAATCAGGATACCTGTATCAACCAGAAGCCGGTCGTAAAGGTGGAGCAGCGTGTTGAAGCGGGCACGGTGCTGTCGGACGGATTTGCGACCGAACGCGGCGAATTGGCCCTGGGCAAGAATGTGCTGGTGGCCTTTATGCCGTGGTGCGGGTACAATTTTGAGGATGCTATTGTGCTGTCGGAACGTCTGGTGACCGATGATGTGTACACATCGGTGCACATTGAGCAGCACGATGTGGAGGTACGGGCGACCAAGCGGGGTACGGAAGAGCTGACCCGTGAAATTCCGAACATCTCCAAGGAGGTCACCAAGGACCTGGATGAGCGCGGCATTATACGGATCGGAGCAGAGATCAAGCCGGGGGATTACATCGTCGGCAAGATCACACCGAAAGCGGAAGCCGACCCCACGCCGGAGGAAAAGCTCCTGCGGGCTATTTTCGGCGATAAGGCCGGAGATGTTAAGGATGCTTCGCTGAAGGCTTCCGCCTGGATGAACGGGGTGGTGATTGACACCCAGTTGTACAGTGTGGGCCGTCAGGATCCGCAGACTCGGCGACAGGAGCAGCAGCAGCTTGTGGCCATTGAGCGCGAGTACGAGCGGAAAATCGACGAGATCAATGATCAGCTGAGGGAGAAATTCCTGGCGCTCATTGAGAACTACGCGGCGGCTGAAGACATCTGTATGGCGACCGGAGATCAGGAGGTGATTGTGTTTGCAGGCACCGTGATGGAGCGCAGCCATTTTGACGACTGCCCGGTGCATGAGCTGGCCTTTCCGATCACGGTGTCCGCCACGCGCGTTCGCAATACGCAGCTCAAGAAGCTGATAACGAACTACCGGCAGGCCGTTAAGGACGCGGAGTCACGGATGAAGCGCAGTAAGCACCGCATCCAGTCCGGCGACGAGCTTCCGGCCAATCTGCTGCAGCTGGCCAAGGTCTATATCGCAAAGAAGCGCAAGATCCAGGTCGGCGACAAGATGGCCGGACGCCACGGCAACAAGGGAGTGGTCGCCCGCATTGTGCCGGTGGAGGACATGCCGTTTCTTGAAGATGGTACTCCGGTGGACATCATCCTGAATCCCCTGGGCGTGCCTTCCCGGATGAATCTGGGCCAGATTTACGAGACACTGCTGGGTTGGGCCGGCGACAGGCTCGGGACGACCTTTGCAACGCCAAGCTTTGACGGACCAACCATGGATGACCTGGTGTCGGCCATGGAGCAGGCGGATCTGCCCGTGGATGGCCGGGCGCAGCTCTTTGATGGCCGTACCGGTGAGCCGTTCGATCAGAAGACGACGGTAGGCAAGATCTACATGCTGAAGCTGAGCCACCTGGTTGACGACAAGATCCATGCCCGATCCATCGGTCCGTACAGTCTGATCACGCAGCAGCCGCTGGGCGGGAAGGCACAGCGCGGCGGCCAGCGATTGGGCGAAATGGAAGTGTGGGCCATGTACGCCTACGGTGCCTCCAATGTGTTGCAGGAAATGCTCACCTACAAGAGCGATGATGTGCACGGACGCTCAAAGGCCTACGAAAGCATTGTGAAGGGCGACAATATGCCGGAGGCGGGCATCCCGGAGAGTTTCAATGTGCTGGTTCGTGAGCTCCAGGGCCTCGGCCTTGAGGTTAAGCTGAGCTAGGCACATATTGATCCACTGTTAATCCCATAGAACATGCCATTCGGACACACCCCGACGACGCAGGGGGCCTTCAACAAGATCACCATCAGTCTCGCCTCGCCCGAAGTTATCCTTGAAAGGAGTAACGGCGAGGTGCTCAAGCCCGAGACGATCAATTACCGCAGCTTCAGGCCTGAAAAGGAAGGGCTGTTCTGCGAGAAAATTTTCGGGCCGACAAAAGACTGGGAGTGCCATTGCGGCAAATACAAGCGTATCCGCTACAAGGGTATCATTTGTGACCGCTGTGGTGTGGAGGTAACCGTAAAGAGCGTCCGGCGGGAGCGGATGGGGCACATTGCGCTGGCGGTGCCGGTAGTACACATCTGGTATTTCCGTACGACACCCAACAAGATCGGTCATCTGCTGAAGCTTCGGACCAAGAAGTTGGAGAAGGTCATTTACCATGAGGAGTATGTCGTCGTGCAGGCCGGTTGCGCCGCTGAGCACGGTACAGAAGACAACCAGCTGCTCAAGGAAGAGGAGTATTACGATGTTCTGTACCGGATTCGCGAGGACAACAACCGCCTGTCGGACGACGATCCGGACAAGTTCATCGCGATGATCGGGGGTGAGGCGATTGAGTTTATGCTCAAACGGCTGCGTCTGGATGAGCTTTCTCACGAGCTCCGCTTCCAGATCAAGACTGAAACCAGTCAGCAGCGTAAGGCGGAGGCTATCAAGCGTCTGACGGTGGTGGAGGCATTCCGCGGTGCGAACCGCCGGATGGACAACTATCCGGAGTGGATGGTGCTTCGGGTGGTCCCGGTGATACCGCCCGAGTTGCGCCCGCTGGTGCCGTTGGAAGGCGGCAGGTTTGCCACCAGTGATCTGAATGATTTGTACCGGCGGGTCATTATCCGCAACAACCGGCTGCAGCGCCTGATTGACATCAAGGCCCCTGAGGTGATCCTGCGCAACGAAAAGCGGATGCTTCAGGAAGCGGTAGACAGCCTGTTTGACAACTCCCGCAAAGTCAATGCCGTGCGCAGTGACTCCAACCGGGCGCTCAAGAGTCTTTCCGACATGCTCAAAGGAAAGCAGGGGCGTTTCCGTCAGAATCTGCTGGGCAAGCGGGTGGATTATTCAGGTCGGTCGGTGATCGTGGTGGGCCCGGACCTGGACCTGCACCAGTGCGGGCTGCCCAAGGAGATGGCGGTAGAGCTGTTTAAGCCGTTTGTGGTGCGCAAGCTTATTGAGCGCGGCGAGGTGAAGACGGTCAAGAGTGCCAAGAAGAAGGTGGAAAGCCGGACCGCTGAGGTATGGGATATTTTGGAGAAGGTGATTGAGGGACGGCCGGTGATGCTGAACCGGGCTCCCACGCTGCACCGGCTGGGTTTCCAGGCGTTCCAGCCGGTCCTTACCGAGGGTAAGGCGATTCAGCTGCATCCGCTGGTCTGTACGGCCTTCAATGCGGACTTTGACGGCGACCAGATGGCGGTGCATGTGCCGCTGGGGCATGATGCCTGTCTGGAGGCAATGGTGCTTATGCTTTCAAGCCACAATATTCTGTCGCCTGCGCATGGCGGACCGATCACGGTTCCGACGCAGGACATGGTCTTGGGGCTGTATTACATGACCAAGTCCCGGTCCAATATCCAGGGCGAAGGCATGCGTTTTTCCTCAACGGCAGAGGTACGTCAGGCTCATGACCAGGGTCAGGTGAAGATCCATGCCCGGATTACGGTCCGTACGGCGGAAGGGGAGATGGTTGACACGACCGTGGGACGCGTGTTGTTCAACGAAGTGGTGCCGGATGGTATGCCGTATATCAACGATGTGCTGACGAAGAAAAACCTCCGGCGCATCATTGGGGAAGTGCTCAAGGGTACGAGCTATCCGGAGACGGCCCGGTTCCTGGACGAAATCAAGCGGGCCGGATTTGAGCACGCGACAACGGCGGGGCTCACTTTCTCAGTGGCGGAGATCGTGGTGCCGGATGAGAAGATCAGCCTCATTAACGAAGCGCAGTCAAAGGTGGCCAAAGCCCGCCAGAACTACGAGATGGGCTTCATCACCGACAATGAGCGCTACAACCAGGTGATTGACATCTGGACGCGGACCACCAACAGTGTTTCGGAAGTGCTCTTTGAGACGCTCAAGAATCATGAGGAGGGCTTTAACGCCATCTACATGATGGCCGACTCGGGTGCACGAGGCTCTAAGGAACAGATCCGGCAGCTGGGCGGGATGCGGGGTCTGATGGCTAAGCCTCAGAAGAGCCTTGTGGGGTCCGCCGGCGAGATCATTGAGAACCCGATTGTCTCCAACTTCAGAGAGGGCCTCAGTGTCCTGGAGTACTTTATTTCCACGCACGGTGCCCGTAAGGGTCTGGCGGACACGGCGCTGAAGACGGCGGATGCGGGGTATCTGACCCGCCGCCTGGTGGATGTGGCGCAGGATGTGATCATTACGCAGTACGACTGTGGTACGCTGCGGGGCATCGGCATTACCGCCCTGAAGGATAACGAGGCAATTGTAGAGCAGCTGGCCGATCGCGTACTTGGGAGGGTATCGCTGCATGATGTGCGCGATCCGCTGACCAATACATTGATCGTGCAGGCGAATGAGATGGTGGACGAGGCCAAGTCCCGGCATATTGCGGAAACGAGCATCGAACGGGTGGAAATCCGCTCCGTGCTGGCTTGCGAGGCCAAGAGGGGCGCGTGCGCGTTGTGTTACGGCCGCAATCTGGGCACCGGGCGCCTGGTGGAGCAGGGCGAAGCCATCGGTGTAGTGGCTGCCCAGTCCATTGGTGAACCGGGTACGCAGCTAACCCTGCGCACCTTCCATGTGGGAGGCACTGCGAGCCGTATTGAGGCCGAAAGCACGATCCAGAGCAAGTATGGGGGGCTGGCGGTCTATGAGAACCTGCGTACGGTGGAGTACCAGAGCGATTCCGGTCCCAGGCAGGTGGTATTGACGCGTCAGGGCGAAATCAGGATTATTGACGCGGACAAACGTCAGCTGTATTCTTCGGTCATCCCATACGGGGCGGAAATCCTGGTGGCGGATGGTGAAATGGTTGATAAGGGGCAGGTGCTGGCCAGTTGGGATCCCTATAACAGCGTGATTCTTTCGGAAATCTCCGGCGAGGTCCATTTCCACGATATTGCGGAAGGCCGGACGTATCGCGAGGAATCGGACGAGCAGACCGGCTATAAGGAAAAGGTGATCACCGAGAGCCGGGAAGCCAACGTTACGCCGGAATTGCGGGTGGTTGTGGACGTATTCAACCGGCGAGAGTATCCCTTGCCGGTACGGGCCCGGCTCCAGGTGGAAGAGGACGACTATGTGCAGGCGGGTCAGGTATTGGCCAAGATCCCGCGTCAGTCCGCCCGGACGCGCGACATTACCGGGGGTCTGCCGCGTGTGACGGAACTGTTTGAGGCGCGAACGCCTTCTGCCCCGGCGGTTGTCAGCGAGATTGACGGGATTGTGACCTTCGGCAATCGTCGACGCGGTTCCCAGGAAGTCATAGTTACCAGCCGTGATAAGGTGGAGTCACTCAGCTACATGGTTTCGCTCCAGAAGCACCTGCTGGTGCATGAGCACGACTATGTGCGGGCGGGCGAGGCCTTGTCCGATGGTCAGATTGCCCCCCATAACATATTGCGCATCAAGGGCCCGCGGGCGGTGCAGGAGTACCTGGTAAATGAGATCCAGGAGGTCTACCGTCTTCAGGGTGTGTCGATTAATGATAAGCACATCGAGGTGATTGTCCGTCAGATGATGCAGAAGGTTCGGGTGACGGATCCGGGTGATACCTCGCTGCTGGAGGCCAACAGGATTGACCGGTTTGCTCTAGAGGAATTGAATGACGACCTTTATGACAAATTTGTGGTCACCGATTCCGGTGATTCCGGTCTGCGGATTGGCTCTCAGATTGACCGGCGGCAGCTGCGTGAGTCCAATTCAGAAATGCGGAGGCGGGACTTGCGCGCCGTCACGGTGCGAGAGGCACAGCCGGCAGTCGGCGAGCCGATCCTGCTTGGGATTACGCAGGCGGCGCTGGCCACGGAGTCGTTTGTATCGGCCGCCTCATTCCAGGAAACGACAAAGGTACTGACCGAAGCGGCGATTGGGGCCCGTGTTGACCCATTGTACGGGCTCAAGGAGAATGTGATTGTGGGCCACTTGATTCCGGCCGGCACGGGTCAGCGGCGTTTCCGCGACCTAGTGGTTGGGTCAAGAACGGAACTGGAGGAGATTCAGCTTGCCATCAGCACGGCCGCCGAAGAGGCGGAAGCCAGTGGAGATGGCGCACCGGTAACGGGTCGGGCCACGCTTGCCCTGGAGTAGCCAACGGTCATCGGTCGTCAAGCGGGCCACGCTTGCCTTGGAGTAGCCATCGGTCGTCAGGCGGGCCATGCCCGCACCGGGATTGGCAACGGACACCGCCTGTCAGCCAGGTGCCATCCATATTCCCGCCAGAGTAGGTGTCAGTCCTCAGGCGGGCACCGTCTGGGCCACCTTAAGCAGGACGATTTCGGTGTTGTGGTAGCGTTCGTGCCGCACCGAAGAGGTCAGATGCCGGAGCATACGCAGCGAAATATCCTTTTCCAAGGATGATTCCGACAATTCCCGCCCCAGCAGGGCAATCTTGTCCTCAATATTCTCCTGGGTGTCACTGGCCACGAATTCCAGGCTGAGACCATCCTCCTCCTGGGCAATGATCAGATCGAGATACTTCAACTTCCTCTCGTCGACTCCCGACTGTTCCGCGCTCAGAATGAGCAGGGCCTCTTCAGCGGCCGCCTGCGCGCGGAGTATGTCGTTCGGCCTCCATTTGTACCGGGTCGCAGTCTTTTCGATGAACTCCTGAATTTCGCCCAGCGCGGTGAGGGCAAACGGTGTCTGCAGATGATGCCGGCGCCCCTTGGTTATCGCAACGAGGGTGGTAAGCAGAATCGCAACCAGACCGCCGCCCACCATACCGCTGTCCAGGATTCCGCCTGCGAAACCTCCAATCACCTCCGGGAAAATGACCCCCTGCTGCAGGCCGGCACCAATCCAGAACGCGAACCCGACAATCAGGGAGGTACGGTAGTCAATGCCGTCCTGGACCACAATGCGCATGCCGACAACAAAGAGCATCGCAATCAGCACGATGACAAATCCGGCCACTACGGGCCCGGGAATCGCCAGAAAGACGGCCAGAATCTTGGGCTGGAAGGCGACCACCAGAAATGTGATCCCGAGTGCAATGCCCACACGACGGGCGGCCACACCGGTCAGCTCAATCATGGAGATTGAGCTCGAATAGGTGGTATTGGGAATCGTCCCTGCCAGGCCGGAAAGCAGATTGCCAACGCCATCTGCACTCAGTGCGCCTTGAACCGCGCGGAAGTCCACCGCTCGCGGCCGCCGCCACGACACGCGCTGAACGGCAATGGAGTCCCCGATAGTTTCTATCGCCCCAATCATGGTGACAAAAATAAACGCCGGCAGCAGGGTCCAGAAGGTTGTATCCAACGAAAAGGACAGCCCCGGCCAGCCGGTAGTGGGAAAGCCGAGCCAGCTTGCATCCGCCAGCACCTGTGTGTCATAGATATTGTAGAACAGGCTGGTTACCGTTCCGAATGCCACCCCGATAATCGGTGCCCACAACCGCAGCAGCCCGGTGCCTCTAAGGGCGATGGCGGCAATGGTGACTACGGTGATCAGCGCCGTTACCGGTGCGGCCGATGCCGGCGCGGTCTCGGGCACATCGTTGAGCATGTCAAAGAGAATCGGCATCACCGTGACGGCGATCAGCATGATGACGGTCCCGCTGACTGCCGGGGTGAGGATGCGCCGGAATTTGGAAAGGTGTGCGGCAAAGAGCAACTGGAACAGCGCCGCCATTACGATAAGCGTACACATGAGCGCCGGACCGCCGGAGCGCAGCGCCTCAATGCAGATGGCAATAAAGGCACCGGATGTACCCATAAGCAGGACGTAGCCTGCTCCAATCCGGAACTTACCCAAGGCCTGCAGAATCGTGCTGATCCCACTGACCACCAAGGCCGCCGCTACGGCCCAGGCGAGGAATTCGGGCGTGCCCCCCGCAGATCGGATGATGATGGCCGGCGTGAGAACGATGCCGCCCAGCGTCAGTACCGCCATTTGAATGCCCAGCCCCGCAGAAAGCGGTACGGGGGGCTGGTCCGTGGGCTCATATCGAATATCAACTCCTGAAGGTGCCGTTTGCATTTTGTTAAGTCCAGGCGTTTACGATTTCAACAGGTACAGCCTTCACCTTACGGCTGCTCCAGCTCCTCAAAGGTAAAGTTGTTGAGTGAATACTGCCGCCATTGGGCAAAGTCAAAATGCCACCACTCGGCCTCGTAGACAGAAAAACCGGCATCCTCCATCAGATCACGCAGCAGTTCACGGTGGAATCGCTGTCGGGCGGTGCCTCCGGGATAGTCCGGGAAGGCGCGGGCGGTAAACTCATCGTAACCGCTGACCATGTGCGCGGTCTGTCCCGAATCCAGGTGGTAGAGCCCGAGGTCTATGGCGGCACCGCGGTTGTGGCGTGACCCGTTCGCCGGGTTAGCTACAAAGAGTCGCTGATCCTCCGGCGTAGCATCGTAGAACATTTTGGTTACATGCCACGGCCGGTAGCCATCATAGAGCACAAAGCCGTACCCGTGGTCCCGGGCGGCCTGGTGGGCCCTAAGCAGGGCATCGGCTGCCGGCCGCTGCAGGAAGACGCGCTGCTGGGTGTAGAATTGCGCACCCATGAAATTATTGGTACCGGCGTAGCGGACATCCAGCCGGAACAGGGAGTCCAGCGAGTCGAGGTCCACGAGTTCATTGGGCCGGAATGGCCCCGATTCTTCCGGCATATCGGCGGCCAATGCTTCCGCCCGCAATTCGTCCACCGGGCGCAAGGACGTTATTCTGAATACTTCCTGCGGATCGGCTACAGAGGTCCGCCGGTCAAATACCAGCCCTTCCAGACTGACACGGGTAGCCTGGCCCTGAGCATTACGCCGGAAAGTGAGCGTTTCGTCAACGTACAGGCCTCCAGACGGGAATCGGTACCGGTCGGCCGAGAGCTCCTCTAGCGGGTAGCGGAAGAACCATTCGATCAGCGCGTAGAGTCGGCCGCGATCTTCATAGATATAGAGCACATTATGATTCCAACCGTATTCGCCGATCAGTCCTGCCCAGTGCGGGGGTGGCTCATCGGGCAGTGCCGCGGTCTGTTTCAGAAAAATGCCATCATCGGCAATAAGCGAGTCTCCAGACACCTGAAAGGCGTATCCGTGCCCAAGCCGATCTTCGGTAATGAATCCCCGCCGGGTCGCAAGTACCTCAAAGCGTTCTGCTCCCTTATCAATGTAGAGGCGACCGCTGCGTTCAATAAGCGCGATGTCGCCTTCGTAGTGCCCATCAATTGCACGAGCGACGGCCGAATCCACCGGGAAAGTGGCTGGCAACGGCGGCTCCGGCAGCCGCGTATTGTCCCGGTGAGCCAGAAGGAGATCCAGTGCATAAGCGGCAATCCGGTCAACCACCGGGTTCACCGCATCCAGATTGGCTACTACAGCCACACCCACGGATTCATCCGGCAGCGCATATACGCGGGTGGCGTAGCCGTACATAACCCCCGCATGTTGGACGCGCCGGTGTTCCTGCTGCCAGGAGAGGCTGAAACCGAGGCCGAACCCGCTGGCCAGGCTGTCGTCGTTGAACTGGACCGTCCACATTTCATGGAGTGATTCCGAACTCAGAATATCAGGCCGTTCGCCGCGCCGGATAGCAAACAGGGTGTTGATGAACTGCCCCAGATCACGCACTGAGGTGTACAGGTTGGCCGCCGGACCGATGCCGAGTTCAAAGACGGGGGCTTCGGTCAGGTCCGCGGTGTCGTAACGCCACATATATCCGATTCCCAGGCTGTCGCGCAGGTCTGAACGCGGGCTGAAGCTGGTCTGCCGAAGCCCCATCGGCTGGATCAATGCGGACTGCGCATGCTCATGGAATGCGGTCTGGACCGCGTTTTCAATGGCGAATCCGGCAATGCTGACTGCGGCATTGGAATACTTGGTTCGGCTCTCAGGTGCCAGAATCAGCGAGGTGTTATTGAGGCTTGCGACCGTTACGTCAAGCGTCGGAGAGGTTGCATCAAAGTAATGGCCGACAGGAGGCTCCCGTACGAGTCCTGATCGGTGGCTGAGCAGTTGACGAAGCGTCACGGGTTTGCCGAACGGATTGTGAGGGCGGAATTCCGGCAGCCAGTCAGTTATGGGCGCATCCAGCTCCAGGAGACCCTGTTCGACCTGCTGCATTACAGCCAGCGCGGTGAACAGCTTGGACACCGATGCCACCCGGTAGACCGTGGTCGGGGTCACCGGCCGCCCGGTGGCCGGATTACTGAGGCCGTAGCCTTGTACCCAGGCTTCCTGACCATCTGCGACGATGGCGATAGAGAGTGCCGGGATCCCCTTGGAGGCCAATTCCTGCCGGATAAACGCATCCAGCGGCTGGTGCCAGTCCTCGCCGGAAGGTGAGGTGCAGCCGAAAAGCAGCAGGATCGGTATAAAAGCAAACAGACCGCGCATTCGGGAGGTTAGAAGGAATTAGATTAAGCCACCGCCCACATGACCCTGCGGGGCCGGTGCACATCCCATGAAAGTAGTCAAAATATTCATTTATCCGGTCAAGTCAACCCATCGCATCCGAGTGGCGGAGGCGGCGGTCAACCCGTGGGGACTGCAGCATGATCGGCGCTGGATGGTGGTCGACGATGCTGCCGGATTTCTGACGCAGCGTGAAGAGCCGCGCCTGGCCCAGGTGCAGGCGGACATTACTAGCGAAGGGCTTGTGCTGACAGCGCCCGGCATGGCGGCCCTGGCGGTCGCGTTCCCGGAGGGAGCAGAAGAGGATGTGACCATCTGGAAAGACTCGGTCAGATCGGTAGCGGCAGATGAACTGTCAGGCACCTGGTTTACCCGATACCTTGGGCGGCCCTGCAGACTGGTGTACATGCGGGATCCGTATGCCCGGCCGGCAGACGCAACCTTCGCCCGGCCCGGATCGGTCGTTTCCTTTGCTGACGGATATCCGTTGCTGATGACATCCGAAGCATCCTTGGCGGACCTGAACCGGCGTATGTCTGAAGCGGTGCCCATGACGCGTTTCCGGCCCAATGTGGTGATCGATGGCCGGACCGCCTTTGAGGAAGACACCTGGAAGCGGATTCGGATCGGCCAGATGGCTTTTGACGTGGTAAAGCCGTGCACGCGCTGTGTAATTACGACCATCGATCAGGAGTCGGGGCACCCTGTGGGTCGCGAGCCCCTACGCACGCTGAACGCATTCAGAAAGTATGGCGGCAACGTCTATTTCGGAGAAAATCTGGTCCCCGTAAACACCGGCACGATCCGGGTTGGGGATGAAGTGGAGCTGCTTGAGCGGCGTGCAGCGGCCATGCCCTCGGGTTAGCGGCCCTTGCTATTGATCATTAGATGGGATATAATGTGTACTGGAGTGGTCAGACTCAGCCGTATAGCGCTTTCCCGTTACAGCCTCTTGTCATAGGGCCAACCGTCGCTCAGCAAATGCATCTGCGGAGTCGATGAAGGCACATGTGCTGGTCTTGAACCAAGACTTCAGCGCACTTACGGTGTGCAGTGTGCAGCGGGCGTTTGTGCTCATTCACTTGGATAAGGCCGACTTAGTTGAGTCTCTGCCCCAAGCGGTACTGCGCACCCCCCGGCGGCATTTTGCCTGGCCCAGTATCGTGCGGTTGCGCTCGTATGTCCGGGTGCCGTTCCGGCGTATCATGCTGTCCCGCAAGAATGTTCTGCGCAGGGACGGATTTCGATGTCAGTACTGCAATCAGCGGGAGCGTCTGACTGTGGATCATGTGGTGCCGAGGTCGCGGGGCGGGAAGGATCAGTGGACCAATCTTGTGGCGGCGTGTATTCGCTGCAACAACAGGAAGGGCGATCGGACACCGGAGGAGGCGCGAATGAAACTGCGTCGCAAGCCGTTTCGTCCGAGTCACGTTACGTTCATTCGGGACTATGTGGGGCAGGTGGAGGATTCTTGGAAACCGTACCTATTTCTGAGTTGAACCGGCCGCCGGTGCAGGAGCGTTCAACTGGGAAACCTGCCTTGATGGAGAAGGGAATTGCTCGGGCCTTATGGATTGTGCCACCGCTCCTGTTGGGCCTGTCCGTCCACCAGGCCAAGGTGTCCCGCGATCTGAAGTCCACCTGGGTGCTGGGGCAGCCTGCCATGGCCCAGGTGCTGGCCTTTGAGAGCCGGGACCGGGCGGATGTGACTTACGGGTATCTGGATTTGCAGGTGGAGCTTGCATCCGGCGAGGTATTGCGGCGGGAACGACTGTCGCTGCCTCAGGTGTTCTGGCACCGGGTACGGGGACAGGATTCTCTGGAGGTGCGCGTCATGGTAGACGCACCTCAGCCGGTGGTGATTGCACGCCTGATGCCGGCCCATTGGCTGGTGGCAGCTGCGCAGTCAGGCGCGTGCCTTATGGGAGCCCTTCTCGTTCTGGCTGCCGCCTGGGCGTGGAATAGGGCGCTGCGCCCTTCAGTCGGGCAGAGGGAGGATCGCGTCAGCGGCCATCCTCCCGGCTGGCTTCAGCTCCTGCGGCGAAAGCGCCGGCGTTGAATTCACAGTGTGGATCACCTTGCGGTGTAAAACCCCGGTAAAACAGTATCTGGGACCATGCTACTTGATAAGATACTTTAACTTCCAATTCTCCCTCTGCGCTGACTGAGCACAGAGTGTCCGCTCCGAGCACGCCATCTCAGCGGATGATGGGTCCGGCAGGCTGCCGGGGTTCGTCCGGGTACAATCCGGCCACCCACTGGTCATATCCGTTGAAGATCTGCGTTGGAATCTGCTCTTCAACGTTTTCGCGGGGCAGAAATCGCTCAGAGGCCTGGCTCCATCGCGGGTGGGGTATGTTGGGATTAACGTTGGACAGAAAGCCGTACTCGCGGGGTTGCAGCTCATTCCAAAAGGTATTCGGCTGGTTGCGCGTAAACTGCAGGCGGACAATGGCTTTGGCCCCTTTGTATCCGTACTTCCAGGGCAGCACCAGTCGCAAGGGGGATCCGTTCTGTTTGGGCAGCGGTTCGCCGTACATGCCGGTGGCGACGAACGCCAGCTCATTCATGGCCTCATCCATACGCAGAGCCTCAAAATACGGCCAGGGATACCAGGTGGCGATACGCTGCCCAGGCAGCTGGTTGGGTCGATTGACGCAGGTGAAGGCCACATAGTTGGCAGATGAGAGCGGCTTGCACCGCTCAATGAGTTTGGAGAGTGAAAATCCCGTCCATGGTACGGTGATGGACCAGGCCTCAACGCATCTGAACCGGTACACGCGCTCCTCCAGCGCCATGGATCGGATCAGGTCGGACAAATCCCACGTCTGGTCCTCTTCCACCCTGCCGCGCACCTGCAGGGTCCACGGGAACGCCTCATACGCACCGGTGTGGGGCCAGACCCGCTTGAGGTTCCCCTGATTGATGAACTCATAAAAGTTGTTGTAGGACGACGCAACCAGCCGCTCGGTCACGGGCCGTTCCGGAACCGTGTAGGCGGGATTGCGCTCGGCGGGCAGTCCGTCTCGCGGCGCGTTTTCGGGGATGGTATCCAGCGGGCCATCGGGATCGGGGGCATTGCTGCTCTGCGCATTCCGAGAGCATCCCAGGCCTCCGGTAGCCAGCGCAATGCCGCCCAGTCCGAGGGACTTGATGAATCTGCGTCGGTTGGTATAGGCGGCTTTGGTGGTGCTTGCGTTTTCCTTCAGCTGCCACGCGGGGGGGATAATGATGTTGGCCATAAGTGCGGTGCGGTCGTCTCAAGTGTTGATACACATTATAGGTGCTCAAAAGATCCTGAGCAACTCCCAGGATGGCTGGCCCGGTACCTGCGCAATCCACCGGCCGCAGCCTATCTCTGCAGCGCCGGTGACTCGGGTGACTGAACGCGTTCCATCAGATCTGCACAGCACAAGGGGCATCATTGGCCGATATAAGTGTGCAGTGAAGTCCGCATTCATTCTTGGCACGATTGCGCCAGCGACCGGCGCGATCGGACTCCTCCGCCCCCACGGCGCTCGTACAGGGCCAGCATCCTATGCTTGGATAGCCGTTGTCATGCAGCGGATTATAGGGGACGCGATGTGTGCGGATATACCGCCAGACTTCATGCTTCGTCCAATGTACAAGCGGATTGATCTTGGCGATTCCGAACCTCTGATCCCATTCGACCACGCGTGCATGCGCACGCTCCGGGGTTTGTGTGCGTTGAATGGAGCTTATCCACGCGTTAGCCCGGCTCAGTTCCGCCTGCATGGGAGCCACCTTCCGGATGGAGCAGCAGAGGTCAGGATTCCGCTGCCAGAGTCGTTCTCCGTATTCGCGCGCCTGTTGGGTTAATGGAGTTGCGGGTGTCACCTGGCGAACGGTCAGCCCGTACCGGTCTTCCAGGGAACGCCAGAGCGCATAGGTTTCCTCAAAGAACAGGCCGGTGTCCAGCGTAAAGATGTCTATGGGCAGTTGCCGCCGGCCGATCATATCCACCAGCACGCATCCTGCCGGGCCGAAGGCCGTGGCGAACACCAGTCGCGCACCGAATCGGGCCGATGCCCACTCAATCACATCGATCGCCGACCGACCCTCAAGTCCTGCGGCAGCAGCCTCCAATTCGCCTGGGCCGAATCTGACTGAGATGTCTTTCACCCTACCTCCGACTGAATTCTCAAGGCCCCACCACCGCTCGTAGGGATTCGGCAGTTCCGGGCCTCCGCTTCGGATCGCGGACCGCTATAGGCGCTCAGGCTGGGATTGTCTGTTTGGCTGTCCGGTACAGGACCGGGAAAATCTGTCGGCGGCAGGGTCGCGGGAAAAAGTGCATCCCAATATACGGACTCCCTACTTGCCGATGGGCGGTCCGGCACATCTTTCAGATCCGTCGCAACTGCCGGGCGGGTCAAAGTGTCACGGGCCGTAAGCTGATGCGCGGCCCAAGCCGACAGGTGGTACAACCTGCGCCGGGGCCGGGATTGGCAGCAGCAGGGAACGCGGGCAGGTGGGTTCCAGGAAGCGGACGCAGTTTGTTAACTTTGGGGCAGGTGCAGACCCCCAACTGATGAAAGATCCGGCGGCGTTTAATTTTGATGGCGATTATGGCAGGGAGTATGAGGACTTGGCCAGTACCGTAATTCCCGGCTATAAGGAGCTGTTCGTGGCCACGCTGGCCCTTTTGCAGCAGCGACTCCCAGAGGAGGCGCGCGTGCTGATTGTCGGCTGCGGCACCGGCCGGGAGATCAAGGTATTCGCTCCGGGTGCACCCCGGTGGCACTTTGACGCGGTGGATCCCGCCATTGAGATGATCCGCTGGACCGATCAGCTGGCCCGGTCCATCGGTGTGGAAGACCGGGTCACGCTGCATCATGCGTTTACGCATGAGCTGGACCTGTCGTACCGGTTTGACGGAGCGACAATCATCAATGTGATGCACTTTATGCCGGATGATGGCAATAAGGACCGGCTGATCGAAAGCGTGGTTGAGCGGGTCAGGCCGGGTGGCAGTGTTATGCTTTTTGATCTCCATGGGGATCAGAATCAGGAGTACTTCCAGCTCTTTTTTGATGCTTGGATCAGTTACATGGATCTGCGCGGCTATACGGGGCAGAAGAAAGAGCGCCTGCTGAACCGGCTGGCGGCAGGTATCGCGTATGTGAGTGAAGAGCGCGTCCTGGAGATCTGCGCCCGTGCGGGGCTTAAGCTGATCCGCCGCTATTGGGGAGGGCTGCTGTATACGGCGTGGTTGTTTGAGCGCCAGTGAGCCCGTGTGGCGCTTGCAGGCGTATTAGCAGTGGCTTATTTTACCGTATCACAAAACTGGGCAGACAATGAATCGACTCCTGGGCTGGTATCTGCTGGTGGTAGCCGTTGCCGTGGGTATCCTGTTCGTGGCAACGCCCTTGTATATGCCGGTGGATGATTCTGAATATGTGTACCCCGTGTGGGAGATCATGAACTGGTTTATGGGGGCGGCCCTACTGATTGCGCTATGGGTCACCGCAAGTAGCTGGCGAGCCTCAAAGATCGGTGATCAGTGCTGCAGTTCGTCTTGTGACTGTCTGCTTTTCGGGGCTACCATCACGCTGGCGTTGTTGTATTTCCACAACTGGTTTGCGACGCTGCGCTTCAATCCGCCCTCCGATTACGAGCTCATGTTGTGGTCGCTCATTGATACCGTCTTTCCGGTGATTGTCGGTGCGATCGGGCTGCAGCTGATCAAAAAGACCGCGTAGGGCGGGTCTACGGCTCAGGATATACCCAGGGACTGCGATAGGGGCGCCGAAGCATGGCGCTGGCCTCCGAGTCGCCGATAATGGTTTCCTGGGTCAGGTCCCAGTTGAGCGTGCGCCCGGTCTTGAGCGCAATCATGGCGACCAGACACATGTTGGTGGCCCGGTAGCCGTACTCAATATCGCAGGCCGGGTGCTGACCGGAGGCAATTGACTCGGTGAAGTCATCCCAGAGGGCCCGGATGTTCTGGCTGTCCGGCTGGTCAAGGACCGGATCTTCGTGTACGATGGGGTCGCGGTCGTTACTGGGGTAGAAGGTCCATCCGTCCAGCCATCCCAGGTGCAGCGTACCCAGGGTGCCGTAGAAGTAGCAGCCGATGCTGGCGTGCTCCGCCCGATTGGCGGCATATCGGCGATGCTCCCAGGTGGCCGTGAAGTTCTCAAAGGAAAAGGTGGCAATCTGTGTATCCGGCGCGTCGCTGCCATCGGTCCGTATGTGGCGTCCCCCCGCCGAGGATATGGTGCGCGGAAACGGCTCCTCATCCATGATCCACAGAATCTGATCCAGCCAGTGTATCCCCCAATCCCCCAGCTGTCCGTTGGCGAAGTCCAGATACTGACGGAATCCGCGCGGATGTATGCTCGGATTGAAGGGGCGGAAGGGTGCCGGCCCGCACCAGCGGTCCCAATCCAGATACTCCGGCACCGAAGCATCGGGGATGATCTGGCCTGCACCTCCTCCGTAGTGTACAAATGAGCGGACCATTCCGATCCGGCCCGCATGGCCCGCCTTTACGAATTCCCGGGCAGAAATATTGTGCGGCGATACTCGGCGGTGCGTGCCTACCTGAACTATGCGCCCGGTGTTCCGGGCCCGACTGAGCATCGCTTTGCCCTCATCAACGGTATGACTGATGGGCTTTTCCAAGTACACGTGGGCCCCCGCTTCAAGCGCGGCAAGGGTCGGAAGGGCGTGCCAGTGGTCCGGCGTAGCAATGATCGCGATGTCTACAGACTCAGCCGCCAGCAGCTCGTCATAATCGGCATAGACCGAAGGGCGGTCACCGGTCAGCTGTTCAATCTCGGTGGCCGCCTGGTCAAGGTGTCGGGCATCAACATCACAGAGGCCAGCAACTCTGACCGTCCCGGAAGCCAAGGCGGTACGCAGGATGTTCATGCCCCACCACCCGGTGCCGATCAGGGCAGTCCGGTAAGGCTGGCGGCGGGGCCGGACGCGGATAAACGGGCCGACGGCCAGACCGGCGGCGGCGTGCTGCAAAAAGCGTCTCCGGTTCATTACTGGGCTTCCTCGTCCCAATTCTGAACGCTGGAAATATTCGGCACGCCGTAGTGCTCCCCATTCCAGCCTTCAAAACCATCCATACGGAAGGTCCAGAATCCCGTCGTCATATCGCTGATGGCGATGAGGCCATCCGCATTGCGCACATCCACGCCGAATGCACCATTGATGACGGAAATCCACTCGTCGGTCGGCGGGCCGGTGTAGGTATCGTAGTATCCCACGGTGACCGGGTTGTGCGGGTCTTCCAGACTGAAAATCTGCAGTCCGTCCAGATATCCTGACACAAACACGTAGGGCCAGCGCACTTCGTGATTATGGACGAGATTCTTCCAGTCCGCGGTCCAGGCAGAAATGGGTTCACGAATGATGGAGGTTTCTCCATCCAAGGCAGGCTTCAGGTCGAAAATGCGCAGGGGGGCATACTGGTATTCCGCTTCGGCTACGGCGTAGCGGCCATCTGGACTCGGGGTGAAGGTGTGTCCCCAGTCCACCCCCCTGATGGAGGTCAGAGATATGCGCAGCTGCGGATTTTGCAGATCCGTTATGTCCCAGATATAGTATCCGCCCGTACCGCCGCCATAGAAGCGGTCTTCCCCGGTATCCGGGTGATACGCGGCGTACAGATCGTGGTAGGAGGTATTACGCTGGTCGCGGCCCGGAACGTCCGGCAGCGGAATCGTCGCAATCAAGGATTCGTCAATGCGCCCGCCTACCACTTCGGTCAGATCGTACACATGAGCCTGGCCGGTCCGAACGGTGGTCAGCAGCAGGGGGCGGCCGTTGGAGTGCTTGTAAATGAAGATGTTGTGGAAGCCGCCGGGATATTCGGGGATATGTATGCGGGCGACTTCGGCTACCGCCTCCGGGTCCGGCAGTCCGGTTACGTCAAATACGATGGCCCCGAGGTCAGTCCCGGGCCCCTGGCCGAATTCAAAGGACTGCACTACATAGTAGCGGTCCTCCCACTTAAAATATTTTACATCCATGCCGCCGCGGTTCATCAGGAGGTCCTGATTTTCCAGTCGCCATCTCAAGATTACCCGCGGTGCGGACGGATCGCCGAGGTCAATTATGTCCATGCCTTTGGGCCCTTCCTCCAGGATGGAGGCCCGACCCACATAGGCATAAGGGCGGTTGAGTTCCTGTTCCAGTTCCATGTCGGTAACGGTCATTCGGCCACCGAGCGGCTGATGGCCGAGCACCGTGATGTTTTCCGAGCCGGGATTGTCCGGGGTCCATTGGCCGCGTGATTCAGGGGCCGTAAAGGCGACCGTAGCGGCGGCTATCAGGAGGAGATTCCGCATCATCGTGCCGGGAGGTTGGTTAGGACTGCCGCCTCAAAATACACCTTCACGACCTTTGTGACACCTGCCGGCAGGCCGGGTAGTCATGCCGGATCTTGTGAGGCGGTCGGCCCAGCAGAAACTGCGCCATTACGTACAGATTCCTGACCTGCTGCCGGATCGGACCGTGCGCGGCAAACCGGCGCCAGGCGGTGGTAGCCGGTATCGGGAGATATGCGAACGCTCCGCTGAGGTGCAGGTTGTGAACCATCATCTGGTCCTCCAGGATCGGCACTTCCGGGAATCCCCCAACAGCCTCAAAGGCGGTTCGCCGTACAAACAGGCCGCGATCCCCAAAAACGACGCGGTGCCAGTGCACTCGGGCGCACAGGGCATACAGGCCGGGCCAGAATCCTGCCTTGTCAAATCGGAGCTGGAATGCGCCTGCCTGGACGGCCGGGTTTCTGAGTGCACGGCGGACGGCCGCAAAGGCGTTGGGATCCAGACGGGTATCCGCATGGACGAACAGCAGTACGGTTCCATTGGCTGCCAGGGCCCCCGCATTCATCTGGCGCGCCCGTCCGATGTCCGACGACACAATGGTGGCGGCGGTCTCGGCTATGCGGCGTGTAGCGTCCGTAGATCCTGCGTCACTTACGATGATCTCCCAAGGCTCCGGCTGGTTCGTCAGGGAGTCCAGCGTCGCACCCAGCCAGTCTTCCTCGTTAAGGGTTGGGATTATGACGGATATGCTAACGCGCTGGCCGGGGGATCCCGAATGCGGCAGCATTGAGCTGGGAGTTAGCCTCCGTTTAGAACAAGCAGTCTGTGCAGGATCAATTCGTCTGAAAGGTCGGCAGGCCAACCGTAAGATGCGGCCACAGCAGCGTCGAGTTCATTGTGAGCATTGGTTAGCCATTGCGGGCGCAGGTTGTACAGGTTGGTCAATGTTCTATCCTTAAGCCGGGTGGCGGCCCGCTGGTCACGGGGTACAAGCCGTGGCGGATAGCCCGGCACAGGCTCGTCAATACAGGCTACAAGTTCGGGTGGATTGAGCCATCGGTCCCGCTGCTCAACGAGGCTGCGGGCGGCTGAGCCGATGGCCTGGGCATGCGGATTATCCGCCAAATCAGAAGCCGGGATATCTGGCGAGAGGCCGTTTGGGAACGGGAATTTCACGAACGTTGTAGTGTGGGTATAGCGCGGATCATTTCCCATGCCGAGCCATGTGCCCAACCGGAGGGACCATAGTTCGTGGATGCGGCTATGGAGGATGCCGAAGATGGCATCGTCGTCGCGGGCAACTACAATCACGGCGCTGGAGGGACATATTCGGCAGTCCATCCAGACAAACAGGCGGTGCTTTGAGACCCGTGGAGTTGCAATACACCGCGACAACCCGGTCAGCGCCTTGCGCATTACGGAACGGGGGGCCTGATGGAGCCACCACTTCGGACGTCTAGAGTCTTCGGGCTGCAGATCCCAAGCGGGCTTGACATGCCTTCGGACATGTTCAAACGGAGCCTCAAATAGGGCGGCATCCTCTAACTCCATTTGACAACCGAAGTCGATGATCCACTTATCAGCGGGCCGCTGTACAATGGACTCGGCGTTTATCCATGGCCGCAGCACGTCTGAATTGGTCCGCCCGTTGGGATTTGCAGGTTCCCGTAGCCATTTCCGGGCAAGATCGCCACTGACATCAAATCCTCCCCCCTTAATGTCACCCTGAAACGCAACCCCGGCATTCTCAGCGAGCGGAACCGCCTTGGTCACGTCGGAAGCGACCTCATGGCTGCCTGCGGTTAAGTCCGTATAGATCACGTCCACCAGGTTTCCGTTGAGTCTGCGCTGCTGCGCCATTTCGTCATCGGCTCGGGCAAGGCACACCATGGAAACACGTACGGCTGCTCCATCGATTATCCAAGGCTCGTCACTCCATGCGTCAAAGATGGGCTTACTGCGGGCAGCTCGTTGCAACACCAGATTGTTCCGTCCCCCGCGAATGGAATTCGTTGCGACCAGTCCCGCCCGTTTGGCGGACCGGGTGTCCATCTGCTCTCCGGCCTTTTGGAACCAATAGCAGACCAGATCGGCTGCATGCGGAACCCGGTCCTTGTAGACAGCGAACAGCTTCGCCACATAATCGCGGCTAAGGTTAGCGTTGAGCCGCTTGCCCCCCAAGAAAGGAGGATTGCCGATAATCACATCTGCTTCGGGCCAGTCCGGTTCTTCCCCTTCCGGCGTGAGAATGGCATCGCGGCACTCCACCGTCTCCATGGGATCCAGGATGGGCTCCTGGCTGCCTGCGTAGCCATTCCGGCGCAGCCACTGGATTTCTCCAATCCAGACGGAAACGCGGGCCAGCTCAGCCGCATAGGCGTTCAGCTCAATCCCCTTAACATTTGCGGGACCGACATTGGGGAGGGTCCGTTGGAGTCCCAGAGCTTCAGCTTCCAGCTGCACCCTCTGTTCAAAGTCGTGCAGTGCGTGGAGTGCCAGGTACAGAAAATTGCCGGATCCGCAGGCAGGGTCAAGGACAATGAAGCTCTTGAGTCGGTCAAGATAGGAATCAAATAATTTTGCACCTTGATTCTGGAATCGTGAGGCCGCTGACCGTGAATTAGCAGATTGTGCGCGCCCGACTTTCTTGCGAATCTCTTCTTTTGAGCGGCCCCATTCAGCCAGCAACGGACGAACGATTACCGGGCGGATAATCCGCATAATCTTATCCTTATCCGTGTAATGTGCCCCGAGCTGTGACCGTTTATCCGGATCAAGGCCTCGCTCAAAAAGGGTGCCGAGGATGGAGGGGTCAATGTTGGACCAGTTAAGTCTTGCAGACTTTAATGTGATCCTGATCTGCTCTCTGTTCATGGGGAGGGCTGTATCGTCTTCAAAAAGTCCGCCATCAAAGTTTTTGACAGACTCAAGCCCAACCCGGCCTCCCACTGACATCGCCCGGAAAAGCATGCCCGCCAGTTCAGTGAATTCTTCGGGGTGGTCGAACGCTTCGCCAAGCATGCGGGTGAACATGTCCTTAGGAAGCAGCCCTACATCTTCTGCAAACATGCAGAAGATCAGGCGATTCACAAAATGTGCCACCTCTTCGGGTGGGTGCCCTTGATCGCGCAGCGAGTGGGCCAGCACGGCAAATGTTTCCGCGGCGCGCTCCGTGAAAGTCTGCCGGGTCTCTTGAGGTCGAAGCTTCTCAGGATCGGACATGGCCCATTTGAGCTTCTGCCGGCTGGCACCATCTAAGAGATCGTCCAAATCAAAATCATATGACTCGCTTACCGAAATCGTCCAGTTCGTGCGGATCCGAATCCGAATCATGTCCGAGACGATCAGCAGCGGTGGATTCTCCAGCGCAAGCGCGTACTGACGCAACTGATCGAATGCCGCGTCAAGATTGCCATGTTTCCGCTTATACTCCCAGGCAAAGCAGTTCCGCTTCCAGACATCCGCCCACCCGGGAGCGCCGGAATCCTTGTTAATCCCCTTTTCAAAGCAATAGAAATTCCCGTCTGGATCAGCCTCCGCCGGCGTAGGCTCCTCAAGGAGTCGGCAAAGGTCAAGGAAGTGCTGCTGCGCTCCAGAGCGCTCCGTCAGGGTTGAATAGCGCCACTTATTTACAAAATGGCCCGGGGTCATGGAATCTCCAGTATGAATCTACTAAGGTATGTGTTGGTGCCTGATCATGGGAGCAGGGTCGTGTTCTGCCTGTCACGAAACCGCGTGAGCCGCGGCAATTACAGCGCGATTCGGTAGATGCTCCGCGGATCAGGGTCACAGGTCGCCTAAGGGGGCCAAGTATCCAAAGGGTATGCCTTCACAGATCCCCACATCAGCTGCGGTCGGTCAGGACGCTGACCCCCGGCAGGTCACGTCCCTCCAGAAACTGCAGCATAGCTCCGCCCCCGGTTGAGACGTGCGTGATCTGGGAGGCGAGTCCGGCCCGGTGTACGGCGGCGACGGAATCACCGCCACCCACCACAGTTATGGCATTTTTGCGGGTAACTTCAGCAAGACCGGAGGCCATAGCGTGCGTTCCGGCTGCAAAGGCAGGCTTTTCAAAGACCCCCATAGGACCATTCCAGATAATCGTGTTGGCACGCCGGAGAATGTCCAGGTATCGCTCAACGGTTGCCGGGCCGATATCCAGCCCCATGAATCCTGCGGGAATATCCCGCGACACAGTCCTGGCTTCCGCGGTTGCCCGGAGGTCGGTACTGACGATATGATCCACGGGCAGTTTAAGCTTGCCGGCGGCTGCGACAAACATATTCAACGCATCATCCACCCAGTCATCTTCCACCAGAGAGGCACCGGTATTGAAGCCGCGAGCCTTCAGGAATGTGTAGCTCATGGCTCCACCGATCAGGATATGGTCGGCCATGGCGGCCAGACTGCGAATTACGCCGATCTTGTCGGAAACCTTGGCCCCGCCAAGCAGGGCGACGACCGGCGGGGTAGGATGATGCAGGGCATCTCCCAGCAGGCGGAGCTCACGCTCCAACAGCAGTCCGGCAGCGGCTTTGGGGATACGTTGCGCCACCCCTACATTGGAGGCATGTGCGCGATGAGCGGTGCCAAAAGCATCATTAACAAACACGTCTCCCAATTGAGCCAGATCCTTGGCAAAATCCGCGTCATTACGCGTTTCGCCCGGATGGAATCGGGTGTTTTCCAACAGCAGTACGGTGCCGTCCGGCATGCTGCGTAGCGTGCGGTCCACGAGGGGTCCCGTCGTGGAATTGCAGAAGCGAACCTTACCATCCAACAGTCCGCCGAGATGTTCGGCGACGGGGGCCAGACTGAGGGACGAATTGGGCTGTCCCTTAGGGCGCCCCAGATGGCTCAGCAGGATCGCCCTGCCGCCGGCCTCCATAATGGCACGCACCGTGGGCAGGGCTGCCCGGATCCGCGTGTCGTCCGCCACGGCATACGATACGTCCTCAAAAGGCTGAGTCGGCGGGCGCTCACTCAGCGGCACGTTAAAGTCAACCCGGACGAGTACCTGGTGTCTGTCCAGGTCCAGGTCCGCCAGCGTAAGCTTGTTCATCAGACAGCCGTTACCCGGCCAGCTCCATCAGCCTGAGCGCAACATCCACCACCCGGTTGGAATACCCCCACTCATTATCATACCAGCCGAGGACCTTGACCGTAGATCCCTGGACCATGGTGGCCAGGCTGTCAAAAATCACAGAGTGCGGATCGTGAACGATGTCGATGGACACGATCGGAGCGGAGCAGTAGGCGACTATGCCGCTGAATGCGCTCGAGGCGGCGGTGCTGAAGGCCGCATTCACCTTTTCGGCCGTGGGGCTACCGTTCACCTGGACAGTCAGATCCGTTAGTGAGCCATCCGGGATCGGAACGCGCAGAGCCATGCCATCCAGTTTGCCCTGGAGGTGGGGCAGGACCAAGCCGACCGCCTTGGCCGCTCCCGTAGTGGTTGGTACGATGGAATAGGCGGCTGCACGCGCGCGTCGGAGATCTCTGTGCGGCGCATCCTGGATCCGCTGGTCACTCGTGTAGGCGTGCACTGTGGTCATCAGTCCCTGGGTGACCCCGAAGGCATCATCCAACACCTTGATCATCGGGGCAATGCAGTTGGTTGTGCAGCTGGCATTGGAAACAATCTCTTCCCTGCCGGTCAGCAGGTCATCGTTAACGCCGAGTACTACGGTAGCGTCCACCTGATCTTTGGCGGGCGCGGAAATGACGACCTTGCGCGCGCCGGCTGCGAGGTGTTTCTCCGCCGCCGAGCGCGACCGAAAAAATCCCGTGGATTCCACCACCAGGTCACACCCCAGGTCGCCCCAGGGCAGATTGCCCGGATCGCGCTCGCTCAAGACGGGGATAACCAGATCGTCAATGCGGAGGCTATTACCCTCAACACGCACATCCCCGTTGTACCTGCCGTGTACGCTGTCGTATTTGAAAAGGTGGGCCAGCGTCTGCGCACTGGTCAGATCGTTAACGGCTGCGATAGAGGCGGAATCGTCATCACGCTCCAACAGCGCGCGGAGCACGAGACGCCCGATGCGTCCAAAGCCGTTAATGCCAAGTGTGAGTGCCATTAGTTCAGAGTGTTCAGAAATCAGGAAAAGGGGCATCTGCCCCGGCAACCTCTAAATCTACGAACCGCAGGCATGGCGTTGAATGAAGATCGTTTAAATAATCCGCGAATTCCGACCCGCCGGAAACGAAAATGGGGCCACGGAATTAGAGGGTGCACCATACTTGGGAATCATGGCAAAGATAAGAGGCCCCAAGACCATCACCGGGCAGAGTAGAGATGCCGCCGGAGTCAAGGGGGGATGGATGTGGACTCTGCGGGAGTTCTACGAAGATAACAAGCGCCTCGTCACCTGGCTGGGCGTGGGGGCGGCGGTAATCGTCGCCGGCATTTTCGGCTTCAATTACATTCAGGGGGCGCAATCCAAAAGTGCCGATGAGGCGCTCGGCAGCATTCTGAAGCACTATGAGGCCGCCGAGTATCGGATTGCCCTGGAGGGCACCGGTGAGACGTTGGGACTGTTGGATGTGATTGACCGCTACGATGGTACGGCGGCGGGGAATCTGGCGCGATTCTATGCCGGCGACGCGTTGTTCCGACTGGCGGATTACGAAGGTGCACTGGAGCACTTTGAGCAGTTTGATGCCGACAATGACATTGTGGGGGCCAGCGTCGTGGCGGGCCGCGCGGCCATTTACGAAATGAACGGCGAATTTGAACGGGCCGGCGAATTGTTTGAGCGTGCGGCCGGCTTGCAGTACAATCTGGTGCATGGTCCGCGCTATCTGATGTCGTCCGCGCGGGCGTACATGCAGGTGGCAGCGTATGACAGGGCGCGGGATGTACTGGAGGAGCTTCAGGAGGAGTATCCCGATTCAGACCTGGCCGATGAGGTTACGTACCAGTTGGGCTTCGTGAGTGCCCGTCTGAACTGATGTCGGGTGATGGCTGCGCCGCGCATTCTTGTAGTAGACGACGAGGCAAGCATTCGGCGTGCGCTCCGGGAGATTCTGGAATACGAGTCCTTTGAAGTAATTGAAGCGGCTGATGGTGCGGCGGCGTTGGACTGCTTGCGGAAAAGCAGCTTTGATGCTGTTCTGCTGGACATCAAGATGCCGCGGAAGGATGGCCTGGAGGTGTTGTCGGAGTGTGTGGAAGCCTGGCCGGAATTGCCGGTGATCATGATTTCGGGACACGCGGATATCCGTACCGCGGTAGAGGCCACCCGACAGGGAGCGTTCCACTTCATTGAAAAACCGCCGGATCTTCAGCATTTGCTGGTGACTGTACGGTCCGCACTGAAAAAGGGAAAACTTGTGGTGGAGAATCGGCGTTTGCGCCAGACCCTGGCGCAGAGCAAGGAGAAGGCACTGGTGCCGATCCTGGGGGAGAGTGCGGCGATCCGGCAGACCAAGGACACCCTGGCTCGGGTTGCGCCGACGGAGGCCCGCGTGCTCATCACCGGGGAGCCCGGCACGGGCAAGGAGCTGGCGGCCCGCTGGATTCATCACGGCAGCCCCCGATCGGAAGGCCCCATGATCGCGGTCAATTGCGCGGCGATTCCTGCCGAACTCATAGAGAGTGAGCTGTTCGGGCACGAAAAAGGCTCATTCACCGGGGCGGTTAAGCGACGTATCGGCAAGTTTGAGCAGGCTGATCGGGGCACGCTTTTTCTGGATGAAATCGGCGACATGAGCCTATCGGCGCAGGCGAAAGTGCTGCGTGCCCTCCAGGAAAACAGGATCACCCGCGTCGGAGGGGATCGTGCCATCAAGGTGGATGTGCGAATCATTGCGGCGACCAACAAGGACCTCCGCAAGAGCATAGCCGACGAAGCGTTCCGGGAGGACTTGTATCACCGGTTGAGTGTGATTCTGGTACCGATGCCGCCGCTGCGTGAGCGCACGGGAGATGTGTCGATACTGCTGAAGCACTTTGCCCGGCAGCTGGCCCGGCGCAACGGGCTGGCCGCCAAGAAGTTTGCTCCGAAGGCCGTACGGGCGCTTTCCGCTCTGCCTTGGCCCGGCAATGTACGTGAGATCAGCAATGTGGTTGAGCGGCTGCTGATTCTGAGCCGGCAGCCGGAGATCACGGCCCGTGATGTGGCGCGGTATGTGCAGCCGACCTCTGGAGCTGCTTACGGTTTGTCTTCGCTGATGGAGGAATCCTGCGATCTTGGCGAGTTTCGTGACAGGGCGGAAAAGATGTTTCTGCACCACAAGCTGGAATCGAATGATTGGGACGTTCGTCAAACGGCCCGGGCCCTAGGTATGCAGAGCGGCTCATTAGCTGCGCGGATGCGAAAATTCAACCTCGGCGGACATGCCTGACAAAGCTCCCCGCTGTGCATGTCAGTTGGCACGATGGGCGCTCGCGTCCCTTTGCGGCATGCTGTTGGGGATCGGTCAGCTGGCTCAGGCCCAGAATGGTGGCTCACTACGGGTCTTCCTGGATTGCGGCCGGTGTGATGAGTCGCGCGTTCGGACGGAGATTCCGTTTGTGGATTACGTTCGGGATCCCCAGATGGCGGATGTGCACATCTTTGTAACCACCAACTTCACGGTACTGAGCGGTCGCGAATTGGAACTGAGTTTTATCGGCCTCAATGAACACAGCCGCTCCAACATTACCCTTAAGCGTACCGTACCGCAGAATTCCTCCGGCGAAGAGGCGCGCACGATACTGCATGACGCGATCCGTGTGGGGCTCATTCCGTTCGTGGAACAGCAGCGGCTGACGGCGGATTTTTCGGTCGTGTATTCGGGAGACCGCACCGAGACACTGGAGCAGCAGTTGGAAGCGGACCCCTGGCACCACTGGGTGTTCAATATTTACGGCGGAGATTTTGAGCTGGATCTGGAGTCCAATCGCACCGTGTTCGATTCCCGTTGGGGCTTTTATGCGGATCATCGGAGCGAGACCTGGAAGATTCGCGTTCGGCCATATTTCAACTACGATCTGGTGCGCATCAAGCGCGGCGACAATCCTACGGTCCGCAGCAGCATTTCGCGGCATGGATTGGACAGCTATCTGATCAGGAGTCTGGGTCCGCACTGGTCGCTCGGTGTGTTCGGCACCTATCTGACGCGGAATGACCGCAACTTGGAGCATTACGGTTCACTGGTACCGGGCATCGAATACAGCCTGCTGCCGTATGAGGTGGCCACCCGGCGTGCCATCACCTTTGTTTATACGCTGGGAATGGCTTATGTGGACTACTTTGAGGAGACCATTTTCAACCGGATCGAGGAGTGGCTGCCGCGGCATGAGATCGATGCGACCGTCGCCGTCCGGCAGCCCTGGGGCGATATATACAGCGGCGTTGAGGCTTCCCAGTACCTCCATGATTCGTCCAAGCAGCGCGCGGAAATCTTCACCAGCCTATCCGTGCGGCTCTTCGCTGGATTCTCGCTGGATGTGGAGGGCCGCTTTGAGATGATCCGCGACCAGCTTTCGCTGCCGCTCGGAGACGCATCACTGCAGGACGTGCTGCTGCAGCAGCGGGAGTTGGCGACGGACTATAATGTTAGTGCAGCGATTGCGGTGTCCTACACCTTCGGCTCAAGCTTCGCCAATGTGGTCAACACGCGCTTTTGAGTGCGTCTGCCCTGGCATGTTCCGCTCCGCGATCCACCACTCCATTTGGGGTACCCCCTTTTCCTCGGCAGCGCCAGCATCCAACTTTGCCCGATTGCGTGGTGATCGGCCGGTGCTTACGGAGGTCGGGGCGGGATTACGATGCCGGGCCTCCATTAAATGGGGGCGCGATCGTGTCCCCCAAGCAATACCCTACAGCGCCAATTCCACCAGAAGATCCCCCGCTCAGGAACCCGAAACCGGCCAACGCGTATATCCCGTTTTGTCGGAATCACTCCAGAATGGGTATATGAAAAATCACAGAACTTTGAGTATCACGGTCCTGATGCTGCTGGCTATGGCTGCTGTCCCTGTGCAGGCCCAAGTTGAATTACGGCAAGGGGGTGTCAGCCTTGAACGAGGTGTGGAATCCGGCTCATCCCTTCAGCACCGATCGGGTGCCTCCGACTGTCAGGTGGGGCAGGTGCTCAGCCCCGGCGAATCCTGTACGGTCGGATCCCAGACTTTCCAGGTGCTGTCAGACGGCAGCGGCAGATTCGGTGGTATCACCGCAGGCACCAGCACAACCTTTAATGATTTTAAGCCCTCCAGAATCTCCCGGACAAACAACTGGCGCATAGATGCAGTGCCGGGATCGGTGAGTTCGGAATTCGTTGATATTCAATATGATCAGGGAGAGGCAGTCGGTGCGGGCGGCGAACGGCTTTTGTTCGCTCGCGTGCCGGAGCATGTAATAGTGGCTACGCGGTTCGCGCCCAAGACCGACTCGGGAGATGATAGAGATGTAAGACTTGAAAAAATCTGGTTTGCACCCTATTTTGAGAATCAGTTTGGGGATTCTTCACTGCCTGAAAGCTCGCCCCGGGATCTTATCGTCTTCATTTATGCGGACCAGGAAGGTGCACCGGGGGCGGAATTGTTTTCGAAAGAGTTCTCGGATACGAGGGCTTTTGATGTTGCAAGATTGACTTTGAAATTCCTTGAATTGGACCTGTCAAATGAGGGCATCGGAACGCTGCCGGATGTGGTCCACATTGCCTTTGGGAATGCGGGGAGCGACCGAAACTACTTGAACCTAGGACCCGCCCCTTACACAAAGGAAAACGTGTCCCATGTCTATCCGATTGGAGTGGGTTGGGAACCGTTGTGGGATGTGACTACTGACACCGGCCTATCATATTGGGGTACAGTTATACCCATTCGCGCCCGCTTCCTTCTCGGCGGCACTTCGGTGAGCGTTGAGCAGGGAATTCTGCCGGAAGCGCTGGTGGTGCATGGTAATTATCCCAATCCGTTTCGGCAGGAGACACGACTTGAGTTTGACCTTCCTCTGCCAGCCCGTGTAGCCGTGGAAATCTTTGATATGACAGGTCGGCGGGTGCTGACGGTACCCCCGTCAGATATGGCGGCCGGATGGCAGCACCACATTACGGTGGATGGCCGATCGCTGCCGCCTGGACACTACTTTTATCAGATGGCAGTTTCCTCGGCGGAAGGCTCTTCCCTGCAGACGGGCCACCTCGTGCGGGTGCGGTAGGCCTCCGGCGTGCGGTTTGCTGGCGGGGTGCTGCACGGGAGCGCCATCTGTTATGATGGGCGGTGTCCCTATGCTTCGGTGTCATCAGTCCCGGCACTATGTGACCCCCGATCCACCCGTAATCATTTGTGTAACATTGCCTGCCTAAGCCAGACACGATCGTAAGACACATGGTCACACAGGGCGGACATCACTTCATTGACGATGGCATTGCTTGAGGCGGTTGGGCTGAAGAAAGGCTTCCTGACGGGAGCCGGAGTGCGGCTGGAAGTCCTTAAGGGGGTATCGCTCACCGTGCATCCGGGCGAGATCGTGGCCATCATGGGGGCTGGCGGTACGGGAAAGAGCACATTGCTCTACTTGCTGGGAGGGCTGGACCGGGCGGATCTTCTATAGACGGAGCGGATTTTCTGGCGCAGAATGATGGGGATCTGAGCAGGTTTCGCAACCGGCCAATCGGGTTTGTATTCCAGTTTCACCACCTGCTGCCTGAATTCAGCGCGCTGGAAAATGTCATCATGCTGGCCCTGATCAGCAGGGCCCCCAGGGATGCGACGCAACAGCGGGCGCGGGCGCTGATGAACGAGCTGGCCCTCATCCTGGCGGATGAGTCTTCGGGCAGTCTGGATACCCGGTCCGCGGAGTCTCTGCATCAGGAGATCATACGCCTCAGTCGGGTCCACCACCAGGCGTTTGTGATCGCAACCCACAACCCGAAACTGAGTCAGCTCTGTGACCGGGTCCTATGCGGTGTCCTACACCTTCGGCTCAAGCTTCACCAATGTGGCCAACACGCGCTCTTGAGTGCGTCTGCCCTGGCACATTCCGCTCCGCGATACCCCCACTTCATTTGGGATAGCCCCCTTTTCCTCGGCAGCGCCAGCATCCAACTTCGCCCGAGTGTGTGGTGATCGGCCGGGGCTTGCGGAGGTCGGGGTGGGATTCCGATGCCGGGCCTCCCTTACATCAAGGGCGCAATCATGTCCCCCACGGAATACCCCACAGCGCCAATTTCACCAGAAGATCCCCCGCTCAGGAACCCGAAACCGACCAAAATGGCCCTAAAAAATTTGCTTTTCTGTTCGGCCAACACGTATATTGCGTTCAGTCGGAATCATTCCTGAATGGGTATATGAAAAATCGCAGAACTTTGAGTATCACGGTCCTGGTGCTGCTGGCTATGGCTGCTGCCCCTGTGCAGGCCCAAATTGATCTACGGCAAGGGGGTGTCAGCCTTGAACGAGGTGTGGAATCCGGCTCATCCCTTCAGCACCGATCGGGTGCCTCCGACTGTCAGGTGGGGCAGGTGCTCAGCCCCGGCGAATCCTGTACGGTCGGATCCCAGACTTTCCAGGTGCTGTCAGACGGCAGCGGCAGATTCGGCAGATTCGGTTTTTTTATCACCTCAGGCACCAGCATAGCCTTGAATGATTTCAAGGCCTCCAGAATCTCCGGGACGAACAACTGGCGCATTGATGCAGTGCCGGGATCGGTGAGTTCGGAAATCGTTGATATTCAATATGATCAGGGAGTGGCATACGGTACGGGCGGCAGCGATCATTTATTCGTTGGCCTGCCGGAGGCTACCCTAATGTCTACCAGGTTCGCGCCGAAGACCGCCGCGGGAGATGATAGAGAGGTAAGACTTGATCGTATCTGGCTGGCCCCCTACTACAGCAATCAGTTTGGCAACTCTGCATTGCCCGAGTCCGCGCCCCGGGATTTCACTGTCTACGTTTATTCGGATCAGGGAGGTGAGCCGGGACAGGTATTGTTCACGAAGGAATTCCAAGATCCAAGGACTTACGCCGGTGTAACGGGCTTTGACTTGGATTTCTTTGAATTGGACCTTTCAAATGAAGGCATCGGTGCACTGCCGGATGTGGTCCATATTGCCTATGGGAATGCGGGGAGCGATGAAAACCTTCTGACCATAGGACCAGCCCCGTATTCAGCGGAAAACATATCCCATCTGTATCCCGTTAATGGGGGATGGGCACCGTTGTGGAATTTAGTTACAGGTCAGGGCGACTCATTTCGTGAGACCGTTGTGCCCATTCGCGCCCGCTTCCTTCTCGGCAACACTTCGGTGAGCGTTGAGCAGGGAATTTTGCCGGAAGCGCTGGTGGTTCACGGAAACTATCCCAATCCGTTTCGGCAGGAGACACGACTTGAGTTTGACCTTCCTCTGCCAGCCCGTGTAGCCGTGGAAATCTTTGATATGACAGGTCGGCGGGTGCTGACGGTACCCCCGTCAGATATGGCGGCCGGATGGCAGCACCACATTACGGTGGATGGCCGATCGCTGCCGCCTGGACACTACTTTTATCAGATGGCAGTTTCCTCGGCGGAAGGCTCTTCCCTGCAGACGGGCCACCTCGTGCGGGTGCGGTAGGCCTCCGGCGTGCGGTTTGCTGGCGGGGTGCTGCACGGGAGCGCCATCTGTTATGATGGGCGGTGTCCCTATGCTTCGGTGTCATCAGTCCCGGCACTATGTGACCCCCGATCCACCCGTAATCATTTGTGTAACATTGCCTGCCTAAGCCAGACACGATCGTAAGACACATGGTCACACAGGGCGGACATCACTTCATTGACGATGGCATTGCTTGAGGCGGTTGGGCTGAAGAAAGGCTTCCTGACGGGAGCCGGAGTGCGGCTGGAAGTCCTGAAGGGGGTATCGCTCATCGTGCATCCGGGCGAGATCGTGGCCATCATGGGGGCCAGCGGTACGGGAAAGAGCACATTGCTCTACCTGCTAGGAGGGCTGGACCGGCCGGATCAGGGCCGAATCTTCTATGACGGAGCGGATTTTCTGGCGCAGAATGATGGGGGTCTGAGCAGGTTTCGCAACCGGTCAATCGGGTTTGTATTCCAGTTTCACCACCTGCTGCCTGAATTCAGCGCGCTGGAAAATGTCATCATGCCGGCCCTGATCAGCAGGGCCCCCAGGGATGCGGCACAACAGCGGGCGCGGGCGCTGATGGAGCAGATGGGCCTGGCCGGGCGCATGGATCATCGCCCTTCCGAGTTGTCCGGCGGTGAACAACAGCGGGTGGCGGTGGCGCGGGCACTGATGAACAAGCCGGCCCTCATCCTGGCGGATGAGCCTTCGGGCAGTCTGGATACCCGGTCCGCGGAGTCTCTGCATCAGGAGATCATACGCCTCAGTCGGGTCCACCACCAGGCGTTTGTGATCGCAACCCACAACCCGAAACTGAGTCAGCTCTGTGACCGGGTCCTATACCTGGAGGCCGGTCAGCTGCATCAGCGGAACGCAGCCGCCTCATTGCGGTAAACACAAATATTGAACTGCCGCACGATCCTATGACCACGGTGACGCTTCCACAACGGGTGGCCGAGATTGGGTTCATTGATCAGCCGGTGGATCCCCGCCTAGACCTGTTTGAAGCCATTGAGCGGCTGAAAGGGGAAAAGAATGCAGTACTGCTTGCCCACTACTATCAGGAGCCCGCTATCCAGGACATTGCGGATTTTATCGGCGATTCGCTCGGACTGTCCCGCCAGGCGGCTGCGACCGATGCCGAGATCATTGTGTTTGCCGGGGTCCATTTCATGGCGGAAACCGCCAAGATTCTCAATCCGGACAAGAAAGTGCTGCTGCCGGACTTGAATGCGGGCTGCTCACTGGCGGACACCTGTCCGGCCGATGCCTTCTCCGAATTCTGCGCAAATCATCCAGACCATCTGGTCATGTCGTACATCAACTGCTCGGCGGCCGTCAAGGCGCTCAGCGATGTAATTTGCACATCCACGAATGCGGAGTATCTGCTGCGCCAGATTCCTGAATCACAGCCGGTCATTTTTGCGCCCGACCGCAATCTGGGGCGCTGGCTCATTCGGCAGACCGGCAGGGACCTGGTGGTATGGGACGGGGTCTGTATCGTCCATGAGACCTTCAGTGAACGCAAGCTCATCGGGCTGAAGGTGGAATACCCGGAGGCGCTGGTGCTGGCACACCCCGAATGCGAGGAAGCCGTGCTGCGTCATGCGGACTACGTCGGATCCACCAGTGGAATCCGCAAATTTGCCGCGCGAAGCGAAGCCCGCACCTTTATCGTGGCTACCGAAGAGGGGATCCTGCACCAGATGCGTAAGGACTGCCCGGAAAAGACCTTCATTCCCGCGCCGCCGGAGAGCGGATGCAACTGCAGCCAGTGTCCGCATATGCGGCTGAACACGATTGAAAAGCTCTACAACTGTCTCAGGTACGAGCAGCCGGAGATCATGCTGGAGGAGTCCGTTCGGGAGCGCTCGCTGCGCCCGATCCTGCGCATGATGGAGATGAGTACGGGCGTATCCTGACCCCTCAGAACTCAATTCTGAGGGCTGCCAGCGGCTCAAACCGCCGCTGAATCAGGTACCTTGGGGGATGTTCGTCGGACAGCAATTCAAACGAGTATCTGGCCTCTGTGTGAATCATGAGCACGCCGATGAGCCGGAATGTGCTTTCAAATGCCAACGCACTCTGATCCTCCAAGGCATCGAAAAGGCTCCGGAACCCGCGCTTGCCCAACTGATCCAGACTAAGGCCCAACTCAAGAAATTCACCGGTGCGCAGAAACAGCCTTACGTGCAGTTCGCTCATCGGCTGCGTACCATAGTGGCGACGCCAGTAGTACCTGAACCGGAAGTTGCGCCCAACCTGCAGATTCAGTTCGGTGAGGAGCTGATGAGATGTATGCGCAGCGCGCAGCGGAACACCGGCTAAGTCCGCTTCGGTCAGCCGTTGCAGGTCGGCCCCCGATCTGACGATCCGCGCCTGCGGGTTCTGCACACTGTAGAGCGCCCCGAAATAGCCGGGGATAAACCGCTCGCTGTTGTAGAAGGTGCCCAAGCGTAGAGATACCGAGAAAAGATCAAGAAACTCATCGGCCCGCAGATCTCCGCCGAAGGCCAGGCTTTCCCCACGGCGCAGATATCGCGCATAACTGACAAAGGGTGCAAAGATAAGGGCGGTGGACGCGAACAGATCGGACTGCAGTTCGGCGCTCCAGCCGCGCAGATCCCGGCGGGGGTCCAAGGCATAGCCGGCACTCAGCGCGGTGCGCCGGGGCAGGCGTACCCGGAGCCGACCGCCGGAGACTTCGCGCATCAGTACGTCACCCGTGAATGCGTCCATGGTAACGGACCCGCGGGTCAGTGACAGTTCGGTGCCGATCGTACGCGCATCCCACGCGGCCTGTGTGCCGTAGTAGTTGACGAGGTGGCCGATATTGCCCAGACGCATATTCCGCAGCGGTCCCACACGCACATACACCGCCCCAAGGTCAAAGCGGGCAAAAGTAATAAGCCGAAGCAGGTCGTACCACTCGTCCAGGTCGGGCGCATAGCCGCCCAGCGGACCCAGATGCCAGCGACCGGTGAGGCGTAAATCCGCCGGATGATTGCTCCAGTCCACGCGGAAGCCCCCTGCAGCCCGCCACTGCGGCCCGATGAGGGAGAGCCCCGCCATGGGCACTATCGCCCGGCGCGGCTCCCAGATATGCCGTGACAACTGCTCAGAGAGCAGATCCCGCGCTCCGAACTGTGCCTGGGCCGAAGCTGCCTGCAGGATCAAGCAGCATACCACCGGAACAGTTGTGGCGGCTATGAAACACCTTAGCGGCATCCTCATACGAAAAGGGCCAGTGTTGCCGATTGGATGAGACTCCCTTTGTTTCTGTTGGGTGAGGTGTTGTATCCGGGTGAGCCGCTGCCCCTCCACATCATTGAGGAGCGGTACCGCGAGATGACATCATACTGCATCAATCGGAAGCAGCCCTTCGGAATGCTCTGCATGAATGAGGTCCGGATGGCGACCGTTGGGTGTAGTGCACGGATTCATCGGGTCATCCACAAGTATGACGATGGGCGGATGGACATCATGGTGGTGGGCGAACGCCGGTTCCGGTGCTTGGCACTGCATAAAGATAACCTGTATCTGACCGGAGACATAAGCTGGATCCAGGATTCTGATCCGTCGGTGGAGCGGGGATCGCTGGAGCGGGTAATCGCGCAGCACATGCGCCTCTTGGAAATGGCCGGACGGGAAATCCATCCGGGCCTGTACGAATCGGCCGTCTGTGTGTCGTGGATCATCGGACGCAACGCCGGACTGACGCTGGAGCAGCGCCAGGAGCTGCTTGAAATGAATGCGGAGAAAATACGCATTGAGTTCCTGATCGCCCATCTGGAGAAGTTTATTCCGCGGATTGAACGCACCCGAGCATTGCGGGAGAAGATCATGACGAACGGACATTTCAAGGATTTTCCGCCGAAGGACGACTGATGCGGCTGGGACACTTTACGCTGCATACGGTGGAATGCGGGAGATTCCGGCTCGATGGCGGAGCCATGTTCGGAATTATTCCGAAAGTGTTGTGGGCAAGGCGTATGCCCGCCGATGAGCGCAACCGGATCACCATGCACATGCGGGCGCTTCTGGTTGAGGGACTCGGACGTGTGGTGCTGATCGACAACGGGGCGGGCGACAAGTACGGGGCGAAATTCCGCGACATTTTCGCCCTTGAAGGCTGCACGTTGGATGCCTCGCTCGCTCGCGCCGGATTCCAGGCATCCGACGTGACGGATGTGATCCTGACGCATCTGCATTTTGATCATGCCGGGGGCAGCACAAAGTGGCATAATGGACGGGCGGTGCCGCGATTCCCCAATGCACGGTATTTCATTCAGGAGGCGCAGCTAGAAAGTGCGCGCCAGCCCAATGCACGGGAAAAGGCCTCGTTCCTGCCTGAAAATTTCGAACCCCTGGCGGCCTCGGGCCAGCTCTGCGCGCTCAGGGGCCGCCAGGAGCTGCTGCCCGGCCTTACCGTCTTACCCGTGCATGGTCATACCGAAGCCCAGCAGCTGGTCCGTATCACCGGGGCGGAGGGCACGCTGGTTTATGTGGCTGATCTGCTGCCTACGGTACATCATCTACGCGGTCCCTGGGTAATGGCTTATGACATCCGTCCCCTGCAGACTCTCCGGGAGAAGAGTGCGTTCCTGGAAAAGGCCCACGCCAAAGACTGGCAGCTGTTCTTTGAGCATGATCCCGATGTGGCGGTGGCCAGTCTTCTGAAGGGGGCGCGGGGCATTGAGGCGGGTAAGTTCCGCCCGCTCAGCGAATTGTTCTGAAGTGCCGGAACCCGCTGCCTGGAGACTCGTTCAAAATCCCAACCGCGACACAGCCTGCCTGGTACATAGCAACCGCTACTTTACGCGAATCACGGCATGGGTGACCATGCCCATAAATCGTTGGCTATACAGCAGAACCGGCAAGGCGGCATTCAAAGCAGATCACTGGGGTGGCTCATCGCCACAAGCATGGTCTGGACCGGTGTGGCCGAAGCACAGGAGGCCCGGCTGCAACTGGTGGAGGAGAACTCCGCGCGAGCGGTCTATGAGTTGCGGGTGGACTGGGGCAAGGAGCCGGGTGGACAGTATACCGCCCAGACGGTTGCACTGACTCTGCCATCGCTGGCGTGGCCTCAGGTGCGTGTACTTGCCTCGGCCTTTGATGAACAGTCAGCGGAGCCTCCACCGGGCGTGGCTGCTCAGCCGGCCGCGATTGTCGGACTGGGGTGGACCCGCAAGCGTCCGCAGGCCACCCTGGTAACGAACCTCGTCACGTACGATTCCACCTCCGCGCGACTGCGCCGCTACCGGCAGATGACCGTGGAGGTGGTATTTGCCCGGGGTGGTACAGCGCCGCAGGCGGATGATAATCCCCACTTGGGGGTAACCCGGAGCGTCTTGGCCGAGGGCCGGATTTTCCGCCTCCGAATTACGTCTCCGGGCGTGTATCGGATTGATCGGGAGTTCCTGGATCGTCTGCCGAATCTGGGAGTGGATCCTGCCGGAATTGATCCGGACCACATAAAAGTGTACGGTAACGGCGGCGCGCCCGTGCCCGCCCTGAACAGCGCTGATCGGGTGGCTGATCTGGCGCAGAACCGGGTGTTCGTTCAGGGGGGAGGAGACGGGTCATTCGATGCCGGGGATGCCATCTGGTTTTATGCGCACGGACCTTCGGGATGGCGAAGTGCCCAGCTTAGGGACAGTTTTCTGCGCCCGATACGGGACTTTGACGGAGAGCCCCGCCGGTACTGGCAGCACTACGTCCATCCGTTTGACACGGACAATTACTACTTCATTGAGATCGGCAGCGATACCGGTGAGCAGTATGAACGCTCGGATTTTCCGGATGACCCGGCTGCCACGCTGGTTGAACCGGTCCTGGGGCGGCATGTGGTGGATCTGGATGAGCATTTATGGGGGCGCGAGCGCGGGTATTCCGGTCACACCTGGGTAAGTCGGCTGCTGTTGGGGGGCGGACCGGGGCGCATGCTGCTTGACGACGAAGCGTTGCCGGGCCTGTTGAGCGGGGATATCCGGTACGAGGCGCGGTTGGTCATCGCCAGCAATCCGGCCGCCGATGTCCGGTTTACTTCGGGCAGCGCAACCCTGCGCAGCGTGAATTTTGGCTCAAGTTCCTCACATGAGTCCTCGCCGATAGGGTCGGGCGGTACGGTCACCTTTACGCAGACCGTATCTCAGGGCCAGCCGGTGAGCCTGGCCATGGAGCTGGAGGATCAGGCGGGCGGTCCTCAAGCGGCGCTGGATTGGCTGCGTGTATTTTATCCCCGGCAGCTGCAGGCTGCGGAAGGTCCGCTGCGCTTTCATACGCCGCTGGCCGAGACCGGAGTGTTTGAATTCCGTCTGCACGGCTTCACCGCCGCGCCGTTCGTGCTGGACATCACCGAGCCCGGCAGTTACCGCTGGCTGGAGGCTCGGGCGCACGGGGGGACCTATCAGGTACAGGTGGCTGCGGTCAGTGCGGATCAGCCGCGCGAACTGGTGGCCTTTACGGCGGCTGATGTGCAGCCGATTGACCTGTCCATGGCCTGCCCGGGCGATGAGGGCTGCCAGGTGGCGAACCAGAACCTGCACGGCATCCAGGGGCACCCGGAATTTCTGATCATCACGCCTGAGCTCTTCAGGTCGCAGGCAGAAGAGCTGGCCGCAATGCGGACGCAGGAGGGAATGCGGGTGGATGTGGTGGACGTGGATCAGATATTCAATGAGTTTTCGGGCGGTCAGCGGGATTTTCGGGGGATACGGGACTATATCAGGTTCATTTACGACCGGGCCCCGGATGAGGAATCCCTGCTGCGGTATGTGCTGTTTTTCGGGGATGGTCACTTTGATTTCCGCAACTTGGACCCCCGGACCACTTTCCCCAATCATATCCCGCCCTTTGAGACGGCCGAATCCTGGAATCCGGAGACCTCCTATACGACCGATGACTACTTCGGATTGCTGGATCCCAACGAGGGTTTGTGGCCCTTTACGCGATATGACTTTGGGGGAGATTTCACGCATCTCAATGAGCGGGTGGATGTGGGGATCGGCCGGTTCACGGTGCACACCCCGGATGAGGCGCAGGTGGTAGTTGATAAGGTCCGCCACTACGAAAGTCCGGCCAGTTTCGGTCCGTGGCGCAACCGTTACCTGCTGCTCGCCGACGACGGACCGACCGGACAGACCGGTCTGCAGGATGACAAGGATCTGCACACGCAGAATGTGGATGTGGTGGCCACCGCCATTGAGCAGGTGGCACCGGACATCAATCAGAAAAAAATCTACGCGCTTTCCTACACGCGAGAGTTCATTAATGAGTGGCGTATCCCCAAGGCCCGTCAGGACCTGCTGACCGGCATCAACAATGGCGTGCTGGTCGTCAATTTCTCCGGCCACGGGGGAGAACGGTCGCTGATGCAGGAGAATGTGCTGACGATTGATGATGCCCGTTCGCTGCAGAACTATGATGAGCTGCCGATTTTCATTACCGCTACCTGCTCATTCGGACGTTGGGATCTGGGCTATGAGCAGAGTGGGGCCGAGGAGTTTCTGATCAACCCGAACGGCGGCGCGGTGGCACTGTTTACGACGGTCAGGACCGTTTACACATCGGGTAATGCGACCACTCTCAATGTGGGACTTAATGTCGCGCTGAACAGGGAGCTGTTCCGGCGGGAAACGGCGGGCGGCCTGCCACCCCGCCTAGGTGATGTATTGCGGCGGACCAAGAATCACCAGGTGGGCTATGAAGGTAACAACAGAAAATTCAACCTGCTCGGCGATCCGACTATGCGTGTCGGACTGCCGCCGCAACGGGCCCATATCACGCAAATCAATGAAGTGCCGATTGAGCAGTCTGCCGGCCGGATGCGTGCCCTGGAGCAGATCTCACTGGAAGGAGAGGTTCGTACGGTCAGCGGAGTGGTGGACAGCGATTTTTCAGGTACGGTGGTGCTCGCGGTTTACGATGCGCTGCGCAATGTGCAGATCCCCCCTGAGATGTACCGCCATATGCCCAGGCCCTACTATCGGGTACGTGAGGATCTGATCTGGCGGGGGCGCGCCCGCGTCAATGCGGGACGCTTCGCCGCCAGATTTGTGGTGCCCAAAGACATTGCCTATGCGAATGAGCCCGGGCGGATTTCCGTGTATGTGTCCAATGAGACGAGCCAAGTACAGGGATTTACCGAGAATTTCACGGTCGGCGGCACGGTTCCGTATGCGTCAGACGACACCGAAGGACCCGCAATCGAGCTGTTCCTGGGAGACGAGACTTTTACCGCCGGTCAGCTGGCGCGGCCCAATCCCATGGTGCTGGCGAAGCTGTTTGATGAAAGCGGCATCAACACGGTGGGAGCGGGTGTCGGGCATGAAATGCTCCTGATCCTGGATGACAATGAGCAGGATGCGGTCAATGTGGGGGACCTCTACGAAGCCGACGAAAACTCATTCCAAAGCGGATCGCTCACCTTTGCGTTTGACGAGCCTCTGGCGGCAGGTCCGCATACGCTGTCACTGAGGGCGTGGGATGTACTGAACAATTCCGGTCGGGCCTCCCTGGATTTTGAGGTGTCGGATGCTGAGCATCTGGTGATCCGCAATCTGCTTAACTACCCGAATCCGACCACGGGGCCGACGCGATTTGTTTTTGAGCACAACCAGCTGCCGGGCACGCTGGCCCGTGTACGCATTCGCCTCTATACGCTGAGCGGCCGGCCGGTGCGCACGCTTGAGACGGAAGACCTGCTGCCTGGAGGGGCCATGCAGGTTGAATGGGATGGCCTGGATGATGATTATACAAGGTTATCCCCGGGCGTGTATCTGTATAAGGTCCGGGTTGAGGTGCCGGGGCCTGAGGAGCGTCAGGTAGCCGAGGTCATCGAAAAACTGGCTGTCGTCCGATAACCCACAAAATCTGCAGGTTCATTCCAATGTTTCGTATATTCCCTTCCACTCAACTATTTGGTACCGTGCGCAAGACTCCCATGTTGCTACGCGGCTTTCTGATGCTGTCCTTGGTGGCCCTGGCCTTTGTGGCCCGCCCGGCCGCGGCCCAGATTGGCGGCGCTGCCGTCGTTTTCCTGATGATTGAGCCGGACAGTCGCGCGGCCGGCATGGGTAATGCAGGTGTGGCGGTTGCGGACAACGCCAACGCGCTGTTCTGGAATCCGGCGGGGCTGGCGGACCAGGTCGGCACTGAAGCTGCCCTGACCCACAGCAACTGGCTGCCGGAGCTGAGCAAGGACTTGTTTTTTGAGTACCTCGTCGGCAAGCATAACATCAACAACTGGGGCACCATCGGTGCGCATGTGACGTTCTTGAACCTCGGTGAGCATGAGCACCGCGATGCCTTGAACAATTCGCTGGGTACGTTTAAGTCCTATGATTTTTCGGTAGGGGTGTCGTGGGGATTCAAAGCGTCCAAGAATCTGTCGCTCGGTACGGGTGTGCGATGGATTCAGTCCAATCTGGCGAGCGTCCAGGTGGGGGCCCAGCAGGCCGAGCCGGGCATGTCGGTCGGGGTGGATGTGGCGATGATGTACAAGGTACCGGCCTTTCTGTTGGGTGCGACCATTACCCGCTACAACCTGGGGTTCAATCTGGCCAATATGGGCCCCAAGATCCAGTATTCGGACAGTGAGCAGAGCGACCCCATTCCGACCTTTCTTCGCGTAGGTCACGCGTTCACGTTTGAATTTGATGACTACAACAAGATCACGCTGGCCAACGATTTTTCGAAGATTCTCGTACGGCAGCGCTCAACGGAGACCTGCCTGAACCCGGAGGACCCGGAGACCTGCACCGTTTCCTACACTTCGGATCCGTTCTACAAGGCCATTTTCACATCGTGGGCACCGATTCGGGTCTTGAGTTCAGCCGTCAATGACGACGAAGAGGATTATGAAACGCTCGGTGTGTTCAAGCAGCTGCTGGTGTCGGTCGGATTTGAGTACTGGTACAACGACCTTTTCGCCGCCCGCGGCGGGTATTTCTACGAGAACCCGTACAACGGCAATCGCGAATTCCTCACATTCGGTGCCGGAATCCGCTACAATATCGTCGGAGTTGACTTTTCCTATATCTATGCGCTGGAGGAGAATCACCCGCTTGCGAACACCATGCGATTCTCGCTGCTGCTGAACTTTGCCCGATAAGCGCGTGCGCGGCCATCTTGTCGCAGCCTGCCTGCTGACCGGCCTTGGTACACAGGTGCAGGCTCAGCCCGCGGCTCCCGAGTATGATGTGGTGGCGGTGCGCGTGGAGTTCAAGCCGGATACAACGCGGTTTACCACCGGCGATGGCACATTCTCCGGGCTGAGCTGGCCGGTGGAAAGCCGTGTGGACCCGCTGCCGCATGATGCCGCGTACTTTGAGGCGCATCTGGCCTTTCTGAGGGACTATGTAGCGGGCGCCCCCCCCGCGCCCCCCCCCCGTACCCCGCCCCAAAAATTTAAATTATGAACGGGGGGCAAAGAGCAGGTTTGTGCAAACCCCCCCCCCCGGGGGGGCGG
>JAPPNA010000115.1:48246-56158 GCA_028873925.1 Bacteroidota bacterium
GGGGGGGGGTTTTTCTCGGGGGTGTCCCCCCCCCCCCTTTTGCTCCCTTTTTTTTGCGCGCTTTGTGGTTTTTTTTTTTTTTTGGGGGCCCCCCCCCGGGGGGCCCCCCCACGCAGGTTCGCACGCACCTGATTGATACGGTCATCCGGGTGTCACAGGAGATGGGTGCCTACAGCCCGCACGGCATGGAGGCGGATTCGGCCCCGGAGCGCAGGCGGCAGGCGCGACTGGTGGCGGAGGCCTGGCAGCTGGCCGACCGGCAGGCTGCAATGGATGTGGATGGTCTGGATCCTGCGCAGACGGCCTTTGTCATTTTCCATGCCGGGATCGGTCGGGATGTGGAGCTTACCGGAACGGCGCTGACCAAGACCCCCCTGGATCTGCCCTCGCTCTATTTCAGCGAAGAGGCCCTGGCCGCTCTGGGGGTCAGCGGGCTTTCGTTCAAAGGCCTGCCTGTTACGCAGACTGCGATGATTCCCCGCAGCGAGACGCGCGCCGGTGTAAATGCTATCACAGAGGCCCCCATACTGCTGGAGCTGTCCATAAACGGGCTGCTGGCCGCGAGTTTCTTCAACTATCTGGGTGTGCCCGACCTGTTCAACACGCAGACCGGCGAATCCGGAATTGGCCCGTTCGGACTGATGGATCCACTGGGCTTTTTTGCGTTCCGGGGGCTGTTTCCGCCGATGCCCACCGCGTGGACTCGCCTGGCGTTGGGGTGGGTGGAGCCTCGGGAGCTGGTGGCTGGCGAAGAATTCAGCCTGTCGGCCGGGGAGGTTGCACGGGCATCCGTTACGGAATCGGAGTATTTCCTGGTGGAGAACCGCGTCAGGGAGCCGCTGGATCAGGGAGTGACCCTGGAGGTTTGGAATCACAGTGGTTCTTCAAGCGTGCGTTTTGAGGGACTTTCGGATACGTTCAACCGGTTCAATGTGGAGGATTTCCCGGGCGGGGTGGTCATGGGGGTCAGTCACTATGACTGGGCGCTGCCCGGTTGGGATGCGGATGGCAGTCAGTATAACGGAGGCATGCTGATCTGGCATGTGGATGAGCGGCAACTGCAGCAGGGTGGCAATGATGACCCCGATCGGCGTGCGGTTGACCTGGAGGAGGCGGATGGGGCGCAGGACATCGGGTTTGACCCGAATGGGGGATCGCCATTTGATTATTTCTTTGCCGGCAATCCGACACGGGTGGTGCTGCCATCCGGTCAGGAAATTGTGTTGTACGACAACCGGTTTGCCCACGACACCACGCCATCCAGTGCAGCCAATGATGGCGGCGGGAGCTATGTGACCCTGGACGCGTTTTCCGAGCCGGGGGCCACTATGTCGGCCCGCTTTGATTACGGCTCGGCAATCGGGCTGGAGGCAGAGAATGACTTGGGGGTGGTTGTGTGGCCCGGCGGTGCCGTACAGGCGGCTGGGGCCAGCGTTTATACCGGGCGGTCGGTGGTTTTTGCCGACCCGGCCCTTGAGCCGGTGAGTGCGCGCTCCCGTCCGACTCATAGCGGTAATCAGATTGCGGTGCTTGACACCGCGCAGGGTGGCTATCAGTATCGCGTGTACCGGCAGATGCCCGGGCGGCTTGAACCGGTGCAGTCGCTCAGTCTGCCGGGGTTCATGCCGACGAAAGGGCCGATAGTAGGGGCCGGTGACGCGAACTATGTCCTGCGGACCGACGGAAATACTTCCGAAGTTGTCCGCCTGACGCGGCAGGCCGAATCAATTGTCCTCGGTGATGGCGGACTGGGGTTGGTGGGCACGCCTTCCGGGATCTACTTTCTTGGCCGGCGCGGGACCGGGCCGCTTAACGCGGCTGCCGAGTGGACCTACAGCCTGGATGCTGACACGCAGGTGGGGCTTCCGGTGATGGGTCGGGATCATGCGGGTATTTGGGGTGCAGTTCCGGTGGCCGAACGCGTGCTGGTATTGCGGTCGGATCGCACGACCCAATGGATAGACAGCGGACTGCACACAGGTACACCTGGCGCGGTCGAGTATGTCGTCCTGGCTGATGTGGATAATGATCAGGCGCTTGATATCATCGCGACCGCCGGACAGACGCTGCTGGCCTGGTCGCAGAGCGGGGCGCTGCTGCCTCCATTCCCGCTAAGGCTGGATGCCCCGGCGGCCGCTGAACCGCTTATCGGGCGGACGGACGCTGGAGTCGTCGTCGTGGTTGCCGCGCGTAACGGAACTGTTTACGGGTTTGACCTTGCGCGAGGCGGCCGGCAGCGCGAGGGGTTTCCTCTGGCTGTAGGTCGCACCCTCACGGCCGCTCCGCTGCTTGAGGATAGCCGGCTCCATGTGGTCACCCGGTCCGGGCGGCTGCGCAGCTATCGCGTGCCAGGCCTGGAGCAGGTGGACTGGGGCCAGTACCGGGGATCAGCACGCAATGCGGGCTGGGCAGAGATTGATCTGCCGCCCGAGCCCGGTCAGCGATTGCTGGTGGCCGAAGAAACATACAACTGGCCCAACCCCATGCGGGACGGGCGCACCTTTTTTCGCTCCATGACCACCGAGGCTGCCGAGATCACCATCACCATCATCGATGCCGCGGGCACGCGGATTGACGAGTTGGCGTATGCGGTGCTGCCGCATAGTCCGACGGAAATCGTTTGGGAGACGCAGGCGGCCAGCGGCTTGTATTTTGCGCGGGTGCGGGCCATTGGAAGTTCAGGCCGCAGCGATTCGCAACTGATCAGACTTGCGGTGATCCGATGAGGCAATGGAGAATGGTACTGGCACTTGCGGGGGCGCTTTGCGGTGTCGCTCAGGCCCAGGTGTCCCCGTCTCTGATGGATTACGCCCGGCCTGCACTAAACTGGTATACGATTGAGACGGAGCACTTTAATGTGCTGTTTCACATGGACAGTTCCGGGACCGGCGCGAGCCGGTCGGCACGGGTGGTAGCCCGCATTGCCGAAGAAGTCTACGGTCCGATTACATCACTGTACGGGTACGAGCCGGTGGCCCCGATACATATCATCCTCAAGGACTATGAGGACTACTCCAACGGTGCGGCGTATTTCTTTGACAATAAGATCGAAATCTGGGCCCCGGCCCTGGATTCTCGTTTGCGCGGCGCACACGACTGGCTGCGCAATGTGATCACGCACGAATTCACGCATATTGTGCAGGTGCAACGCGCCCTGAAGGCACCGCTGGCGTGGCCGTTTGCGTACCTCCAGATATTGGGCTACGAAAAAGTGCGTCGGCCGGATGTGCTTTACGGCTTCCCCAACGCAATCATAAGTTACCCACTGTCGGGGCTCAACAATCCGGCGTGGTTGGCAGAGGGCACAGCCCAGTTCCAGCGTGACAGTCTGCATTACGACCGGTGGGATTCGCATCGGGACATGATGCTGCGCACCCGGATGCTTGCGCGGGGGGCCTTATCGCTGACGGAGCTGGGCAGCTTTTACTCAAAGAGCAGCCTGATGCGGGAAGGCGTGTACAATCACGGATATGCGTTTTCCCGCTATCTCGCCCGGCAGTATGGCGAAGAGGTGCTGGCCCTTATCACGGAAGGACTCAGCAGCTGGCCCACGGTCCGGGTGGAGCGGGCATTGCGTCGGGCTACAGGCATTCCCGGCAGAGAGCTGTACAATTCCTGGGTGGAGGAGCTGACGCAGGCTTATGCGCAGCAGACAGCGGGAGTGACGCGGCAGCTGGTGGCGGGAAGGATCATTGAGCCGGCGGGATTTGCCAACTACTACCCGGTCTTTGCTCCCGACGGAACGCGAATGGCTTATGTATCCAATCAGGACGAACATTACAGTCGGCTCAGCCTGTATGTCAGGGATCTGGAGGATGGCTCTCTGGCTTCTTATGATCTGGGACACGCCGGCTTCGAACACCTATGCGCGTTCGGTCACAAGGTAAAGTCGGCTGTGATCGGCGGAGCCTCCTGGCATCCAGATGGCAGGGCGCTGGTATATGTGAGACAGCGCACGGATCCGCACGGGTATCTGCACAATGACCTCTATGAGCTGGACCTGGCGACAGAGGAATCACGCCGCCTGACCCACGGCGCACGGGCGGCACAGCCCGCCTGGTCCCCGGATGGCCTCCATATCGCCTATGTGAGTCAGCAGGATGGCACGACCAATCTGATGCGGCTGACGTTGGAAACGCAGGAGATTGTGCGCCTGACTGATTTTGCGGACGGCACCCAGATTGCAGACCCGGCCTGGGGGGATTCCGGTCTCTACTTCTCGCGACTGGACCCGGGTGGGCATGACTATGATATCTGGCACTTGGATGCCGATGGGGCGCGTCCGTTAGTTGACACCCCAGCCGATGAACGATTCCCGACCCCAGGCTTCAATGCGGTGTACTATACTTCCGATACCAGCGGCATTGCAAACATTTATCGCATTCGCGATGGTATCTCCCACCCCCTGACCCGGGTATTGGGTGGGGCCTTTATGCCCTCTGTACGCGCTGATGGGGCGCTGATCTATGCGCACTATCAGTGGGATGGTTATAAGATCGCCATGTTGGACCGGCCGGTCCCGCTGGACTCATTGCCCGCTTACTCGCAGCCCGCAATTCTCCGGAAGAGCACCGGCTACGCACCGGGTCCTACTGATGCGGATGTGGCGGCACTCAGCAGCGCACACCGTACAGCTGTGCACAGTGACGGGGCGGTACGGATCAGTCAGGACGGAGATTCACTGACCGTTTCTCCGTACGGGGCGGCCTTTACCCCATTCAGTGCATTCCCGGTGTTACGTTTGGATCAGTACGTATCCCGAAGGATGGAGGGGCGTATACGGGGTCGCGGCGAGACCTTGTGGCGCAACCTGAAGATCGGTTCGTATGTGTCGTCCAGGGAGATCCTGGAAGGCATCAGCCTGTTCGGCGGGCTGCTGGTGGGGCCGGGCTCCCGCGAGTCTTCTTCGTCCACCTTTCTGGCACCGGACAATCTGTTGGCGCTTGAGCGCGATGTATTCCTTCAATTTGAATACCGCAAGGGATTTGGAGTGTTGCCGTGGCGCTGGTCGCCGCAGGTGGCACTGGAAGTGTACAATATCCAGCGCCGCGTGCAGGATGGACTCATTATTGAAGAGTTTCCGTGCACGGCCTGTCTGCCGGATTCCACGGCGACTAATCTGACCTACGGATTGTGGGAGGGAGATATCTACCTGCGCAGCAAGGTCGCCAGTTATCTGGCGGTGGAGCTGGGTTACCGCTACAGCCCCTACCGCGTCAATACGGATCAATTCTACTCGCGCGAGCTTCAGCAGACCGTGCCGGGTTCCTCATCCCGCTATTTTATCGGGCGGAGTCTGCTCTTTAACGCCTACTTTGAGGCGCGGCGGGCGCATCGCGAATCGGACATCATGCCTACCGGGCTGACGGCGACGCTTTCGTTTGAACGCGAAATGGGACGACTGCTGGATCGGTTTGAGATCAGGAGTGGTCAGCTGTCGCCCGTATACAGCAGTGTGACCCTGAACAGGCTGACGCTGGATGCCCGTGCAGGGTTCCGGCTGCCGGGTCGGATCCAGCAGGCATCGCACGGGCTGGCGATTCGCGTGCGGATTTCCACATCACTGGGGCGGCGGGCGGAGACCTTTTATAACGACTATATCGGTGGGCTGTCGGGCGTTCGGGGGTATCCGTTCTACGGTCTGGGCGGCACGGAAACCATTTGGATGCAGACTTCCTGGGCTGTGCCGATCGCTCCTGACATCCGGCGCCAGATCGGGCCGGTTTATTTTGACAAGGCCTTTGCCAAGCTTTATGCTGATGTTGCCAGGGTCGGTCCAGACCATACGGGACTGAGGCGGGATGCGGGGCTGGAGCTGAGGCTGAAGATGGGCTCCTATTATCTGCTTCCGACCGCCCTGTTTGTCAGCGCTACATACGGATTGGACCGGTACGACCTGACCCTGGATGAGGCATTTGTTTCAGATGTGCGCCAGGTACAGTATGGGCGGGAGCTGTTGTGGCACTTTGGCGTGCTTTTCGGGTTTGATTTATGATGATCCTCCAGATTGTTTTGTGCCTGGCATTTATGGCAGTGGGTCTGGTGACGATGTACCTGGTGCTTCGTCGCAACCGGTATCCCATTCCGGCTGATGGTGTGCAGTGGATAGTCACCATCATGTCGGTACTGCTCATATGCGCGTCGGGCTTTATTCTGGCACTGGCTTTTGCCTACCGGGCCGACGAGGTGAATTCAGCGGCCGAATTGGATGAGCCGGCGGAGGACTTTGCGTTCCGCCTGGTGAGCAGCCAGGAGGACCGGCATCTTGCGCAATTCAGAGGACAGGTGGTGCTGTTGAATTTCTGGGCCACCTGGTGTCAGCCCTGCATTACCGAGATTCCCGAGTTGGATCGGCTCCAGCGTGCATACCGAGATCAGGGACTGGTGGTGATGACGATTTCCGATGAACCTCTGGAGGACTTGAACCGATTTGAAGACTTGTGGCCCAAGGAGACGGTGTCCGGCTATCTGGAATTTGAGGCTTTGCCGGAGGGCTTTCAGTCGGAGCTGATGACGGGGCGGCCGATTTCGTATATCATTGATCGCGGCGGGGTTATTCGGGAGCTGGTTATTGGGGCTGGCAGTTTTGAGTATTTCGAGCGCCTGGTAAAGCCATGGCTTGACCGGGTGTGATGCTTAGGCGGATCCTTGTTCTGGTATTGGGATTCGGTTCTCTGGCCGCGCAGGCCCAGCCTCAGGCGGACAGTCTGGAGGTGATGTTCCGATCGGGGCGCAGTGTGCCGGTGGCGTTCGGGCTTTCGGTGGTAGTACCGGGAGCCGGACAGGCGTACAACCGGCACTGGCTCAAGAGCGCAGCCGCGCTGGCCGCTGAAGCGACGGTCATTGCCCTGCATCGCACCTGGCTGCAGCAGGGTCGGGATGGCCGCACCGCTTATCAGGCGCAGGTACATCGCAACTGGAGTCCATTGCGTTATGCGTACTGGTTGAACGACTATGTGCAGTATCTCAATCAGCTGCCGGATGGTCGGATGATTGACGCGGCACCCGTGGCCATCAGTGCGGACTTATATGCCATTGACCTGACGCAGCCGGATGGCTGGACGGACAGAGAGCGTCTTCAGGTGCGGGAGTTGGTCCTGGATATCCGTCGGCTGGAGGGGGCAGCGTACCATGGGTTGACCGGAGTGACGTTTTCGCATAAGCTGCCTTTTTTTGCCGAACAGCAGTACTATGAGTTGGTCGGCAAGTATTATCAGTATGCTCCCGGCTGGTCCGATTATCAGGCTTTGGCTCGGGACGGGCGGCCGACCTGGATTGATGACAGCGGTCAGTTTATTGACTCAATTGATCCGGATGTAAGCACGCCGGATGGCGGTCGGCCCTTTGTATCGCGCAGTTTTTTTGCGTACGCGGAGCAGCATGCGGCGGCTAATACGCTATTGCGGCGGGCGCGGCGCGTATCGTCACTCCTGATTGTCAATCATCTGCTGGCGGCGCTGGACGCGGCCATATTTGCCCGTCTGCACAATCTTCGCCTGGATGCGCGCGTGCAGCTGATCCGGGATGCGGACCACACGCCCTTGTGGGCCCCCGCAGTACGTCTGCGGATGTAACGCATTGCCGACGGATCCGCCGATCCGGGCTTAGCTGTCACCCAGCTGCCCAAGGAAGAGGCAATTGCGGAAGGCGGCGTAACGGCTCCCGACGGACCGAATTGTACCCGCGGTCGTGCCAACATGTCAAGCCGAACGGCTGGCATCCTGGTCACTGGTGGACCCCCACTACTAAGGCCGCCCTCTTTGCAAAAGGACCCATATTACCCGAAAACAGCCCGAAACTCCATCCCCTGTGGACCTGATCCGGCCACCCCACCAGTTTACCATACGCATACCGCGATTCTGCAAATCACCCTGAATGCCACCCGTGTCCCGCGCAGTGCCTATATTTCGGG
>JAPPNA010000124.1 GCA_028873925.1 Bacteroidota bacterium
TGGTGGCGACCATCGGGGCGGAGGTCGCGTCAGGAGCTAAGTGCACCGCACCCGATTGATCCAAACCCGGAAAACCGGCACCTCCATCCTGAATGGCTTCGGGGGGCTCTATGGACCTCGAATGGGCCCCAAAGGGGCTCGGGAGGGCCAGGCACACACAGATCCACGACAGTCCAAACAGAAACTTCGTCATGAAAGTCCAACTAAACGTCAGGCAATGGCAGCTGTCCCCAAGCAGTGAATTCGGCGTAAGTCGATCAGACCACGCGACAATTCCTGCACGCACTACTCAGGAGTCCATGGACTCTTCGTCTTAACCATCGGACTTCCATACCCTGCTTATCACTGGATACGCAAAAGTTGACCGAACTGTACCTCCGTGTGCTCCCGTGATGAAAACTGCACCCGGTACAAGTACAGCCCCGATGTCAGCGAGCTGCCGGTCAGCTCAATGCGCTGTCCTCTTCCTGCTGGCATATGAGTCGCCGGGACCGCCAATACATGCCTTCCTATCAGATCCATCACCTGTATCGTCACTACAGCCGGTGCCGGTAAATCGACCACCACCCGGGTAGTCTCGCGGAACGGATTCGGATAATTACCCTGTACTCTAAACGACTCCGTATCCACAGCCTCGTCATCACTTGACAACGATCCCATCACTTCTATGGAAAACGTCTGAGACACCTGGGATCCCGCGTGGTCTGATACCGTATAGGTGTACCCCACCGGATCACTAATCGCCGTGGGGGTGCCGGTCAACAATCGGGAAGCCGGATCAAACAACAGCCCCGCCGGAGGCGCAGGACCCAGTGCATAGGCATACGGTGCTGTTCCACCCATCGCCGCAGGAAAGGTAACAGGATCAATGGTTAGGTTGACCGTAAAGCTCTGGTCCGCGATGCTGCTAACCAAATGCAACTCCTCGCTGCATGTAGCCCCCTTCACCACGCTAATGCCGCCCAGCCACGATTGAAACGCCGCATCCGACGGAGCACAGAGTGGTTGCCCTTCAAAACTCAGGTAGACCAGATTGCGCAGCTGCAGCAGCGAGCGGGGCAAACTGCCGGAAAGCTGATTGTTGTCCAAAACGAGCTGTTGCAGCGCCTCCAAATCGCCGATGGACTCAGGTACCTCGCCGGAGATGGCATTGTCGTTCAACCATAAGGTCTCCAGTTGCCCCAAAGTGCCCAATTCGTCGGGAATACCGCCCATTAGCCCGTTCCCGCTTATCACCAGGGACCGCAAAGCAGTCAGGCCACTCAGTGCGGTGGGAATCTCGCCGGAAAGCCCGTTATCGTGCAGCCACAGCGTTTCCAGCTCTTTGAGGCTGCCCAACTGGTCGGGAATTGGACCCGACACCGTGTTGTGGCTCATAAGCAGGGTCCGCAGCTGCAAGAGCTGACCCATTTCTTTCGGAATGCTGCCCTCAAGGACGTTACCATCTATCCAGAGCACTTGAAGATCCGCCAGATCTCCAATCTCCGGCGGTAGCATGCCCCGCAGGTTGTTGTTATCCAGCTGCAGCTCAATAATTCTGTCCATATGGACGGTAACACCGTGCCATGTGCCCAATTCCTCAAGGGTGGGACTGGCCATGGGATCCCAATTCGTACGATTATCCCAGGAATCGCCCCCGGTAGCATTATACAATGCGGCGAGCGCGGCATTGCGTAGGCGCAAACCGGCTCTCGCAGGGTCACGGCCTTGCGGCTGGCCGCGCCTAACCGCCAGCGGCGCTGCCGAACGCCAGGCGGCCACCGGAGCCCCATCCCTATCGCGTCGGATGGTGCCGTACGAATGCACGACACTCTGATCGATCGCAGCACTCTGCGGCCCGGGATAGCCAACGACTTGCGTGTAACCATCTCCGAGAACCGCCCGGTCAACGACCCCGTGCGAACCATCGGCCATCTGCATGAAACTCGGGGGCTGTGCCACAACCAAACTGACGCATAAGGCGGCAGCCAATAACGTTGCGCGGATTGCCATAATAACCCAAGACTCATTGCCCTGCCCCAATATACAAATCTGCCACGATTCAAGCTGCGATATGGCCCTTCCTTACTCTGGCGGGTAACGTCAGCTGCGGATGCTTAGCGCTTAGGAGAGCAAAGGCACCCGGCCTATCTGGTCGCAGCCTAAGCCGGATCACCTCACCTCTTTCTGCCTGCGCTGATGTGCGTCGGGCGCAGTTACCACCCGAGTTCATTCAGCAAGGCATCCCGAAGTCGCGCAAAGTGCTCGGGGGCCGGAGGCATCGCCGTGCCGGCAATGGCGCTGACGCGGACCATCCCTATGCTAGCATTGGTCAAAAAGCCACAGTCACCGGACAGAAGCGCTTCAAGCGGGAAGTTGCCACACTCGACTTCAAAGCCAAGCTTTCGACCGACACGCAATATTAACTTCCTGGTTACGCCCGGCAGTAATGGACACTCCGTTGATGGCGTGAAAAGGCGAGGGCCTTTCATCCAAAAGACATTTTGGCACGAGGTTTCAACGACAGCACCGAGAGAGTCCAAAAAGAGAGCCTCGTCAGCCCCTCGGGCAAGCGCCTCTCTCCTGGCCACAATGTTTCCCAGGTAATTCAGCGTCTTATGAGCATACAAACGACTCTGCACGGGCCGTCTATCGCTGCAGACCCACAGCGCAATGGCCTCGGGCGGTGGCATGCGCCTACTGGCCGATACGAGAAGAGAGCCGGTGCGCGGACGCGAATAATAGACCGGGCTGCCGCCCGAAAGGAGGCACACCTTCATTTTCAAATCGCCGCCTCCCGCGTGTGCGGCGGCTTCCGTAATTCGTTGCTTCACCACGGTATTGGCTGGCGGCGGGATGCCTAGAAACTCCGCTCCCCTACGCATTCTTTCCAGATGCAGGAATAGGTGTACAGGTGGGCCTCCCTTCCATCGGAAGGATTCAAAGACACCCTCTCCATACGCGAGCGAGCGGAGCACCGGTGCGTCTTCAAGCCTCGCTCCGTCAAGAAAACAGAATTCTTTCATGGCCTACAGACCCGCGGGCGAGGTTACGGACGTAAGCGCGGTGGCCTTGAGCTCTGTTTCGGCGTATTCCGCAGCCGCATCGGAATCCCACACTATACCACTTCCGAAAAAGAAATCCGCCCCCGCAGGACGATTTACTCCTGTCCGGATCGCGACACTCATGGTGAAGTCCCCGCTCGGGTGAAAAAGGCCGATGGCCCCACAGTACGGGCCTCTTCGGTGGGGCTCCAGGCGGTCTATAAGCTGCACGGCTGTCCTTTTCGGTGCCCCCGTAACGGATCCCGGGGGGAAGGTCCTGCCGATTATTTCAGAAAGTCCAATCCCGGAATGGAGCCGCCCCCTCACTTCGGATTCCATCTGGTAGAGGGTGCTGTAGCGCCTGACGACGAATAGCTCCGGTGTCGTAACGGTGTCGCATATTCTCCCGAGATCATTTCTCATAAGGTCTACAATCATTACGTTTTCGGCGCGCTCTTTGGGGCTGTGCCGGAGTACTTCGGCAAGCTCAGCATCAATTTGGGGATCCGGATCCGTCCGGATCGTTCCCTTGATGGGTCTTGTCGTTATGCCATTGCCCCTACGTCTGAGAAAAAGCTCCATTGAACCGCTCACAACCTCAAATCCCTTACAGCGGATCAGAGCAGCATAGGGAACCGGCTGGACACGGTAGAAATCCGCAAACCACAAGCGGGCATCTCCCAGCGTACCGAAGCGAATTCTGCGGGAGAGGTTAACCTGATAGACGTTCCCCTCAGCAATTTGCCGCTTGATTTCCGCCACCTTCCAGATAAACTCTTCTTTCGTGATGTTCGGCTGCGGATCTTGCCTGGGTGTATGCAGCCTGGGCGGTAAAGCCGCCAGTGCCTCCTGGCAGGGGATAAGGCGCAACCCGCTGCTGCCGTAGAAATGGAACAGTGCTATGGGAAGCCCCGCCTTGGGCGCATCCTTTTTCGCCCCAAAGTCCAAATGCCGGAAGTAATCAAAGCTGAGATAACCAAGCGCAGTATACCCTTCGGCGGTCCGATCTTCAATAAAGCGGAATGGATCTTCAGCGCAGCGCCCCCTCCAGGATCCTGAGTGCACCCTGCATGAGCTGCCCGAAACGCTAAGCGTCAGCTCAGGATCTCCAAAAATTCCTGCCATCGGAACATCTTCGGCATCAAACCAGCCACCGCCTGCATCCAATAGGAGTGATCCGGGCACTAAGGCAGGCATCCGCTCACCCTGTTACCGGTCGACTCCAGACCCGAATGTCCACTGCTGTTGCGCAGATGCACGGTGGTGGTCTCCGTTCCGGCATGACACATCGGTGCTCCTTCCCAAATACAGGGCGCAGATCAGCGCGTCGGCATGTCCAAATCCGGTCATCCTTCAATTCCTGTCACCAATTTACGGCACGCGCCCCCGGGGACTGCCTTACTCCACCGGTGGCATGCAATCATCTGAACCGGCGGCCCTCCGCGGCCGATACGGAGATCCTAACCTTGATCCCAGCCGATCAGTCCGGCATGGCAACCGGTTCCCGTGTCAGAGCGGCCAATACCGACTCCTCTTGTCGGATGTCGGTGTGCTGCCAGCAAAATAATGATACCTGCGCTGAAAGCGTGCTCGTTGTATCCCCCTGAGGCTCCTACCGCTGTGGGGGCCCCCAGCCAGTCATCGGCCCCGTTTCTCCACGCTAAGCTCGTTATGCTGGCATTATGGGGATATTGCCGACTTCAAAGCCGTCGATTCACCATGTGGAGTCGGCCACAAGTTTCTCAGCCAGCCGGTACACCGTGGTGATTCCGGGCTTTTTCGGCCAATCTTCGGCCCTGTGCACATCCAGGGCCTTGGCCCGGCTAATGGCCTGACGGATTTGATCCTGGGTACAATCCATCCTATCGACAGATTTGTCATAATGTGGAATGTGCCTCTTTAGCCGATGCATACAATCGCGCGCAGAGTTGATTCCGTAGCCATCTTCAAAATGGAGCAGCAACCAGTATTCAAAGCTCGGATTGCTTAGTGCAAGTCCGTATTGCTGCTCTGATTGGATCCAACTGCTGAGGCGATCAAGTTCACTGGGGGACCATTGGTCTCGGTCCACTACCATCCACGCTTCGTCGTTGGGTGACAGCGGGTTATCGTCAACATTCCGACGCAATTTTCTGAGTAGTCTTTCGGGCGACTTGCCCGCAACCGGCAAGCACTTGACGGATACCGCACTATCCGATTCACTAAACCGGCGGAAATAACGCGGTTCGGCGTTCCTACCTTCACATGCGAGGACAAATAATCGCTTTGCCCGCCGGGTTATCAGGGGTCTGCGGTGAGATCTTCGGCGTTGAGGCATCAGGAGGCCGCGACTGCAGAACCAACGCGTAACGAAGAGTAGTCAATGTTCGGAACGCCGCCCAGTTTTCCATTAAGGTAATTCCGGCGCAAATCCGTGTCTACCCGCAAATCCTCAAAATCGCCAAATGAATAGAGCCGGGTCGCGCCTCCGGGAAGCCTTTCGGTAACCCACATTTCGTCCCGTCTCAGCAGCAGCTGATCCATCATCTGCACATCATGGGTAGTGAAAATCAGCTGGATGCGGGAATGCTCATCGCAGTCTGCCAGGAGTACCTCAACCAATGAGCGGGAAAGCGACGGGTGCAGGCTGCTCTCCAATTCGTCAATCACGCACACAGCTCTAGAATCATGATCTGCCAGCTCAATGAAAAACGGCAGCAATTCAATCAAGCACCGGGACCCATTCGATTCCATGGCTATATCAAAACGGGTAGATTCTCCATCCGCGATCCCATGCACGGCTTCCAGCCTGGCTGCCTGAAGCCTGCCATCCCGCCGCAATACGGAGAAGAGCTGGCCGTTGGAACCCGCCAGCGTGACCAGATACCCATCCTTGAGAGCATTGATCAACCGGTCCCTTTCGCCTTCAGGCATGGGGATTGCTTCCAGCGGAATCTCCTGGCTCTCCAACCGCTCTATTCCCGTATCAAAACGCCGCAGTATTTCGTTGATGCGCCGACGCAGACGATCATCGTGCGGAAAACTGTCGGCCCGCCGGGTGTGGGGGCCGCCCATTCGGAGACTATCACGAAACCAGTCACTTACGGGGCGAAAATGCTCCACCTTTTGCGCCACGGAATTCGTCAGGAACAGCTCATTGTCCCGGGTCCCTCTAAAGGCAAAATGCAGAAACGGATCACGCTCCAGTCTGGGCATAAAGATAATCTTGCCTGCCCGCCTGTCAAACAGCGTCCATTCAGATGTAGTGGTGATCTTGACGAGTTTCTCACTGACTACTTCGTCGGCGGTAACAGCAAAACTGTACTCAAAGACCGTTTCGTCAATCAGCAGCTCAAATGAGAAGCGCGTCGGCTGCCGAACAGACTCAGCATCCAGCAGAAAAGGCTGTACCGGGATACGTTCTTCCGGGCGTGTCCCGCGCACAACTAAATCCCGCGCGAAAGCCAGCGCGGCCAGCAGATTGGTCTTCCCTGAGGCGTTGCCGCCGTACAGTACAGCAACCGGCAGCACGCGCATCTTGTACTTACGGACACGCGCCAAATGGTCTGAGTGCTGACGTTCCGCCCCCGCCAGCATGGAGAAGGTGGCCTTCTCCCGATAGGACATCCAGTTTTGTACGGAAAATCGCAGGATCATTCTGGCACTCAAAAGGTGGTTTTTCTCCTATCACGGCAACAAATGCGTATATTTTATACAAACGCACCACCTAAAGTTCCCCAAAATGGCCTTGAGGCCTGTGATTTTGCCGGGCCATCACACTAAGGTACCTCATCGGGTGCTGCCGCACGAGTCCAATCCGGCCAGCTCCACATTGGGCTGATACATTCCTTTGCAGTGCTTACTTTGCTGTCAGATCAAACCTCTGTTTCCATGCAGCTATCCCGAAGACATTGGATACGCCTGAGTGCCGCCGGGCTGGCCCTGCCGCTGGTCCCCAGGTCCGCCTTTGCATCGCCTGCGGATCCCATCCGACTGCACAGTAACGAGAACCCCTACGCACCCTCATTGGCGGCGCGGGAAGCCGTGCGGACCGCGCTCAATGAAGCCAATCTCTACCCCAGCCGGAGTTACGAAACGCTGGAGGCCATGATTGCGAAGAAAGAACAGCTCACACCGGAGCATGTAGTGTTGGGCGCCGGCTCAACAGAGGTTTTGCGGATGGCTGCAATGGCCTACGGGCTCGCCGGAGGCGAGGTCCTTACAGCCTACCCCACCTACGAAGGCCTGGAAACATACGCCAACACGATTGATGCACATGTACACCGCGTCCCGCTGACCGACACCCTCCAGATGGACCTCCCGGCCATGGATCAACGCACCACGCAGGGGATCCAACTGATCTTCGTGTGCAATCCCAACAATCCCACCGGCACCATCTGCCACAAGGATGAACTGAAGTCCTTCTGCGAAGAAGTATCCCGCCGGTGCGTGGTGCTGGTTGATGAGGCCTACTACGAACTCGTGGACGATCCTGCCTATGCATCGGCCAAGTCGCTGGTCGCGGAAGGACGGAATGTTGTCGTGTCCCGCACATTCTCCAAAGTTTTCGGGCTGGCGGGCCTGCGCGTAGGGTACGCACTCGCACGCCCGGACATTGCCGCGCGCCTGCGCAAGTACCGCACGGGGAACGGCATTAACATACTGGGGATTCGTGCCGCGGCAGCCTCATACAAAGATGCCGCGTTCGTTGAGCAGAGTCGGCAGCAGATTGCCGCCAGCCGTCGCGAAATCACTGAGAAACTGCGCACATGGGGGCATCACTGCCCGGATTCGCACACGAACTTTGTGTTTTTTCATCTGGGGCGCCGGATTGAACCGTTTCAGCAGGCCATGGCAAAACGGGGCGTACTCGTGGGGCGACCCTTCCCGCCGTATCTGGACTGGTGCCGACTCAGCATCGGGACACCTGATGAAATGGCCCGCTTTGAGTCCGAGTACAAGTTCGTTACGAGCGATCCCCCGGCGCATTGATGCAGAGAGCATGGGTGTTCGGTGCCGTATACTGCTGCTGGGCCCTGCCGCTGCTCCCGTATGGAGCTTGGGCGCAGGATGCCGGGTTTCAATTCGTACGGATCTGGTATGAGAGCCATCCCGGCATGCGCGGCAGTGCCTGGGCCACCGATTACCCGACAGCGGAGCTCAATCTCCACGAGGCCATTGACCGGACCACCGGACTGGCCCTTGAACTGGCTCCGATCGTGCTGCCGCTAACGGATGAACGGATATTCGATTATGCAGTCCTGTATCTGACGGAGCCGGGATACTGGAGGACCAATGAGGCGGAAGTTAAGAGCCTGCGCCGGTATCTGGATCGCGGCGGCTTTCTGATCATTGATGACTTCCACGACTACGGTCGCGGCCATGTCGGTCCCCAGTGGAACAACATGTATGACAACATCAAGCGGGTGCTGCCGGATCGTGAGCCGTTCGAGCTCACCGCCGACCATCCCATATGGTCCATCTACTATGACATCGACCCGGATGCGGCCATTTCAACCAAGAACGGCGGAGGGCGGTGGTGGGGCGGCATGCGCTTCGCCCCGGACGACGATATCTACTACGGTATCGCTGACGACAATGGACACCTGATGGTCGTTATCTGCTACAATCAGGATATCGGTGATGGCTGGGAATGGCCGGGAGGGCGCAACTTGGGCTCGGCCTCCACAGTTAGTTTCCAGATGGCCATCAACTTTATCTACTACGCCCTCACCCACTGATGCCTATTCCACAGTAATGGAGATGGGCTCACTGATAACCGGGGGGTTATGCGGGATGTGGAGCATGTCCCCGAGGACCAGTTGCAGCGTATAGGTGCCCGCATCCAGATTGAGCATGGTTTCGGTCTGACCCTTACCAAAATGCAGATGGACCGAATCCGAAGGCACCGGTTCGTCCAGCAGAGGAAGGGGATCCACATTCACCAGCAGATGGTGATGCCCCGTGTCCGGGAAATCCCCCCCGGCAGGAGCCACCCCCATGCCGGAGAGTCCGAAGATCACCCTTACTTGCCCTGCGGGCAGCACCGCACCATCGGCGGGCTCAATAAAGTATACAGCCGCCCCCTCGGGTGAGGGGGTAAGACCGCGCTCAACCGGCTCGGCGGGCGGCTCAGGCACAGGTGCGGTCTGGCAGGAGACTATGACCAGCAGGATAGCAATCCAAGAGAATCTCATGAGTTGAGCTTAAGCGAGGTTGCCCCAAAGATACGAAAGCCACCGGCGCGTGCGTAGCAACAGGCCGCGGCACCAGGCGTTAACCGCCTGCAAGGACATCCCTATGGCCCATCGCGCTCCGTACTTATTCGCCGCACCAGACGCACGCACTGGGAAAATGGATTGGTGCCCGACTACCCGACCAGGCCATTGTCGGACTGGACGGACCCCTTGGGGCGGGCAAGACCTGCCTTGCCAAAGGACTGGCCGAAGGATTAGGGCTGGCCGATCCCATTCAAGTCATCAGCCCGGCCTATAATCTCGTATTGGAGTACGACTTGGGCCGCCGGTTGCTGGTACATGTAGACTTTTACCGCCTGCGGACACTCTCTGCTGCGGATACCCAGATGTTTACTGATCTACTTGAGCGACCGGACTGCGTAGTACTGGTGGAATGGGCCAACAAGTTTCTGGCGGATCTGGCCGACGGGTATCTGTCCATTTCCATGGATCGGCTCACTGAACCGGATGCGCGGCTCATCACGGTCCAAACCATTGGCGAAGCGCAGGCCTATATGCACCTGATCCACAACTTGGAGACCCATGCTCCAGCTCCTGATTGACACATCCGGGCCGTACACCATGGCAGCGGTGGCCGATGAAGGTAAGCTGCTGGGTGAATGCACGGTCCAGGGCCGCCCAGCGGCCCGAGTCCATGAACTGATCCGCCTGCTGCTGATGGCCGTAAAAACGCCGATTGAGGCCATTGACCTTATTGCCGTTACTGTTGGACCCGGATCCTGGACCGGACTCAATATCGGCGTTACCGCCGCCAAAGTACTGGCACAGGTGCGGAAATGTCCAGTCGTAACGGTATCGGCCCTGGACGCACTGGTTGCTGTGCACCACTGGGACCGAGGCCAAACTTGGGCCATTTGCAAAGCCGGTCGCGGAAAGGCCAACTACAGTCTGTATGCTCGCGGGCCTGCCCTGCCCGGTCTTGAATCCGGCATCACCGAATTTGGTGCGCTGCGGGATCGGCTGCTACAGGACGTAGACCCAATGGTGTTGGAATACGGACAAACCTTTAGGCCCGACCTGTCTAGGCTGCCCGCGGTAAACTATGCCTGCCGTGAACGCCTGCCTGTTGAGGGAATGATCCTCGCCGCCCGTGCCGCTGCACCGCTGCATCTGGAAGAGGTGCTGGCCCTGACTCCCGATTATCTGCAGCCTGCACTGGCAGAGCAGGATGCGCAAACTGTTTGAACCGTGCTGATTCTGGGCATAGACACTTCCTGCGACGACACCAGCGCCGGTGTTGTAGACAGCGGACACACCGTTCGGTCCAATGTGATCGCCTCCCAGTACGCTGCGCATGCCCGGTTTGGTGGTATTGTACCCATGATTGCCGCACGCGAACACACGCAGAGGATTTCCTACATCATCCAATCCGCGCTTGATGATGCGCAGATAGGGTTTGGTGATCTGGATGCGGTGGCCGTTGCACATCATCAGGGTCTGCTGCTATCGCTGGTAGTAGGCGTATCAGCGGCCAAGTCCGTCGCACTGGCGTGCGATATACCGTTGATTGGGATGCACCATCTGGAAGGCCACATCTACTCCAACCTTATGGGTCGTCAGCACGAATTACCTTTCCCGTTTTTGTGTCTGACTGTGGCGGGCGGACATACGCTGCTGCTTAAGGTTACCGCGCACAGCCGATACGAACTGCTGGGCTTTACACGGGATGATGCCGCCGGCGAAGTATTTGACAAACTGGCGCGTACGCTTGGGCTTGGCTTTCCTGGAGGGCCTGCGGTAGAAAAGCTGGCCGCCGAGGGCAATCCCCAAGCATATGAGTTTCCCCGCCCACTTATCAACCAGCCCAACTTTGAGTTCAGCTTCAGCGGGCTCAAGACAGCTGTAATTCAGGCGGTTGAGCGGGATCCGCAGGCCAATGCGGCGGATGTATGCGCGAGTTTTCAGCAGGCTGTCATTGACCTGCTGGTGACCAAAACCATCCGGGTGGCCAAAGCTCACGGACTCACCCGCATTGCGCTGGCCGGCGGCGTTGCCCTAAACGGCCCGCTCCGCGTTGCCCTGCAACGGGAGTGTGAAGCCCTCAACTACCGGATGTTTGTTCCGCCCCGCGACCTTTGTATGGATAACGGTGCGATGATGGCCGGTGCCGGGTACTTCCTCTACCGACTCCGCGGCGGTGATCCGCTTACGATTGAGGCCCGCGCCAACGCTCCCCTGGGACAACTCGGCATTCGATACCGGCCCGAAAGCAAATACAACTAAAAGCCCAAGCTTGCGCCAGTCAGCACCTTGTCCCAAGTGTATCTACTTAGTGCGAGAGATGGCTACATTAGTGCTTGCCCGACAAATAGATGCTGGACCGGATAGGGGGGTGCATTCAGGGTGATTTTGGCCGGTCTCGCTTACTCTGACTGGGATTTACGCCAGTTTGCCCCTTATAGCTCTCGCGGGCTGTTTTCGCGAGTCTTGATTTAATCTCGCTGAATTCGCCGGATTTGGGACCGACTCCGGGTGCTAAGCCGTATTTCAGGCGCAGCATTTGAGCCATTATGCGCGAGACATTCGCTTCACCATTTGAGTTCGGGCAGGTTCCGATTGCGAGCGTCAAGTGCAAGCACCGCGATGACAGTCCGGCGGTGCTGGCGGCCCTGTACACGGACGAAGAAGTACGCCCAAAGATTTCCAAGATCCTCAAGGAGCGCGTGCGCCCGCAGGAGGATCACGACCGGGGTCGTCCGGGCATGGACCTGTGGCGCGTTATTGTCCTGAGCGTACTCAAGCAGACCCTTGATTGTAATTTTGACCGCCTGCAGCTATCTGAAATTGCGCCATAAACTCGGCCATGCGGATGTCTGTGGTCGTGCCGTGTATGAGCCGCAAACGATCATGGACAATCTGAGTTGGCGATGTGCTGCTGAGCGAGGTCATTGTGCGGTGCGGGCACAACCTGCTAAATGATCGATTCGCTGGAAGGCGGGGTGGACTCGGCGGTCACCAAGACGAATGTGCACTTCCTCACGGATGTGAATCTGCTCTGAGATTCAATGCGCGGCCTGCTGCTTGAATTGCCCAAGGCGTGTATGGAGCATGAGGTCAAGAGCGGGCGCAAGAGTAAGTTCTGGAGCCCCAAGGAAAGGGCAGTTTTCCAGAGTATGAATACCTCCCACAAGTGGCGCAATATGGCTAAGGTGGAGGCGTATTTCGCCGTGTGTCGCCAGCTCGTTGCGCGGGACCAGGGTCACCCTTGCTGAGCTGAAGGCGCTGGAGGCCTCCACCGATAAGATTGAGAAGTACTTGGCCGATGCCCGTGCGTCAAATTGATCATGTGTAGCGCCAACTGATCAGGAAAGAGGTCATTCCGCATGAGGAGATGTATTTTTGATCCATGCGCCGCGCACGCGGGCAAGGCGGAGCTGGGGCTGCCGGTGAGCTACCATCAACATCAGTTTATTCTGCACCACCGGATCCTGCATGAGGGGGTGGACTCGGACATGATTGTCCCCTTTGTGTAGGAGGCTCAGCGTCGTTATCCCACCTTGGACTCCACCAGCACCGACCGCGGCTACTGGTCGCAACGCAATCGGGCGAAGGTGAACGCGCTGCCGAAGAAAGGGGAGCAAGTCAAAGGCGGGCCAGGAGCGGGAATCGGCCCCGGAGTTTGTGGAAGCGCGTCGGCAGCATCCGGCGATTGAGTCGGCGATCAACAATCTGAACCACCACGGGCTGGAACGCATACGGACCCACGGCGTGGAGAGCTTTGTTCGTACGGTAGCCCTTGGGGTGGTGGCGGCGAACGTCCATCGGCTCAAACAGGTTGTCAAGGCACGGCAGAAGCGGTACGAGGCGTGGCACCTGGCACGCCAAAAGGCGGCGTAAAGCCGCCCGCGGGCACCCGGATGGGCGACAAAATGAGTGAAATGGTCAGATGTGCGTCCAATCGGCCCATTTTGGATTGACGATTCAGGCCGAGACTGGCCCAAACCGGAAGCTCAGCGAGAACAGAGGCCGAATCCCTCCAAGGCACGGCAGAAGCGGTACGAGGCGTGGCACCTGGCACGCCAAAAGGCGGCGTAAAGCCGCCCGCGGGCACCCGGATGGGCGACAAAATGAGTGAAATGGTCAGATGTGCGTCCAATCGGCCCATTTTGGATTGACGATTCAGGCCGAGACTGGCCCAAACCGGAAGCTCAGCGAGAACAGAGGCCGAATCCCTCCAACGACCAAGTCCATCTTCCTCCCCCACCCCTGCTACACAAATCAGTGTCTAACCGTGTCTCACGTCTCATGGGTACACAGGGGAGCGACGACGAACAGTGGCCTAATGGGAACATTGGCAGCCCGGTAGTCGTACGTCACGATTTCATTCCTCCAACTGATGCGACTCCGTAAGCATGCTTACGCGGCCCTCTTGTTCGCCATCCCATTCCTGGTGGGGATAGGGGGAGGGAGGACCTTCTTTATCTACCCCCGCAACCATTATGGCCCGAGTAGCACCCCTGCGGTTAACTACCCTATGCTGGGGCAGGAGATTCCATCAGCCAACCTCATCACACCCCGAAACAAGGGAACCCATACCAGAGCGTCAATGCTGGACTCGTTCATTGCTATCCTTTGATGTACACCAACAGACCCAGCCCAGCATGACGTTGCGCGGGTCCAGACGGGGTATAGAATCTCGCAGAGCAGCACCTTAAACGCGTAGGTTAGCATCGGGCGCGATCCGAGCGGGGCTACGGCCGCAGATTCTCGTACTCAAGGGAGGTCGTACCCGATTTGCTTCAATGCTGGATACGCTCAAAGAGTCAGCAACTCCCGCAGGATCAGCACCAGTAGGGTAATCCCGCTCGTTGAGACGATCCCAAAAAACCACATGATCATCCCAAACCGCTTGTTGACCGATTCACGCAGACCCGCAATCTCCTTGCTGACCGATTCGCGCAGACCCGCAATCTCCTTGCTAAGCGCGTCAATGCGGGAATCTACGGCTTCAAACCGGGAATCTACGGCACTAAAGCGAGCGTCAAAGACCCTTTCCAGAGCTTCAAGCCGGGAATCCACGGCTTCAAAGCGAGCCTGCATAATCTCGCGGAGAGACCGGATGTAGGACTCAATGGCAACCAAGCGCTCCGCGAACCGGCGCTCTCGGTCTTCGGTGATGGTAGCAGTGTCAGGCATCTGAGTTTATACGAAAGGGTTGCCGGGCGGTTCCAAGAACCGGCGCTCTCGGTCTTCGGTGATGGTGGTAGTGTCAGGCATCCGGGTTTGGACGAACTGGTTGCCGGGCGGTTCCACAGCACCAGATTATTGAGCGGTTCAGATTTAGGGCTTAGCTGAGCTGGTGCATTTCTGGATCGTACCGTACTCTGTTCTCCCCAAGATCCGTTTGACTCTATGGCATTTATCTTACCATGCAAGGCTTGCACATAACGTAGCCCTACTCATGGCATTAGGAAGTTCCGCCAAGCTCTTGCCACTCACATGACCATCCAGATTAGTTTAAGCTATAACTCCATGGCCAGCCTTGTCTGCCGGTGGCGTATCGGGCAGTTACCTCAACCCCAACATGCATCCGCCCTACTCGACCATCAGGGATGCGACAAAAGCTAGGGTCGGCAAATAGAGCCACATCACCGCTGGCCACTACTATGGTCCGGTTTCGCGCCGAGCAATGGCCAATGTGCTCATGCACTGGAGCGCAAAGAAAAGACGAGCAGGCTCATGGCGACTAGCGGCGTGAAAATCGGGTGCCACTCCGCCTTTAACGCATCCCGCAAGGCCACAGAATCTCCACCATCGCCATCGCTGTAGATGATGCCCATCGGGGACATGATAACCTCACGGGCCGCAAATGCCGTAACCAGATCCGCAGATATCTTCCAGCCGAATCCCAAAGGCCGCCTGACCGGCTCAAGCAGATGCCTGAATCGGCCGATCAGCCTGTTTCTGATCTGATATGATTGTGCGCCTGTTTTGGTGCAGCTGCACGGTGATGAATGCGAACTATAACTGAGCGCACCATCGAATCTGTGGCTCACATCAATAATTGGGGTGCTTTAGCAGCCTGATCTCGCGAATCTGTCCGTTTTGGAGGGGCGCGCGCAGATTCCTCAAATGCCAGTGCGCCAAGCGCGCCAGAGCTCCTAATTCTGTGCTCCGCACCGTACGATCTGGTCTTAAAGCCCTATGGTTAGCCGCATTGAGCAGCATGTGCTCGTCATTGACTTGCAGCAGTTCCAGCCGATACCGCAGCAAGTGCGGACCCCTAAAGTAGCTGACGAACACAGTATCACTACGCAGCAGCGACCCACGGATCAAGGCTGGGGCAACATTTTCGTCCACTCGCCCATCTTTGACTTGTCAATGATGGGTTAAATCTCGGAAGTGGTCTACGAAATACCTGGCTCCTCCCAAGGTCCTTCCCTATTAACCGATTGAATCTGGAACACCGCCCCGGGCGGCGTTGCCCTAAACGGCCCGCTCCGTGCTGCCCTGCAACGGGAGCGTGCAGCCCTCAACTCGAATGTTTGTTCCGCCCGCGACCTTTGTGATAGATAACGGTGCGATGATGGCCGGTGCCGAGTACTTCCCCTACCAACTCCGCGGCGGTGATCCGCTTACGATTGAGGTCCGCGCCATCGCTCCCCTGGGACAACTCGCCATTCAGTATCGGCCCGAAAGCAAATATAAGCAAGGCTCAGCTGCGGAGGGCGAAAAACGGCTTCAACTGCCGGTACAGGGCAGTGAATGCCTCGTAGGGATCCGCATACTGATCCGCCTCAGGTCCTGGGTGAGTGATCTCCTGCGGTGACACGATAGCATGGCAGGCGGATTCCACCGACTCCCAGCAGCTGGATCCGACACCAGCCAGGATAGCCGCCCCCATGGCCGCCCCCTCAGGCACTTCTACCATCACCAGTTCAGTGCGCAGCACATCCGCGATGATCTGCCTCCACAAACCACTCCGAGCGCCTCCTCCTGATATCCGCACTTCATGTGGCGGCGGCAGGCCCGCCTGCTGCAGCAGCCCGAAATTATCCCGCAACCCAAAAGCTACACCCTCCAGTACGGCCCGTGTCAGATGTCCCCGGCTATGTCTGGGAGTAAAGCCCACAAAGGCACCTTGGGCCAACGGGTCCGCATGGGGTGTACGCTCACCGGTCAGATACGGCAGGAACAAGAGCCCGTCTGATCCGGCTTCAATGCCGCCCACCTCGTTCAGCAGCGCGTCAAACGACCTGTCGAAAGCGATGGTATCGCGGTACCACTGCAAACTGCCCGCCGCGCTTAGCATTACCCCCATCATATGCCATACTCCGGGCAGCGCATGCGGAAATGCATGTGCACTTCCGTTGGGATCGCAGTAGGGGGCCGCACATGGAGCAAAGACCACCCCGGAGGTGCCCAGCGTGATTGTCCACAGGTCCGGCATAATAGCACCCGTGCCGACTGCCTGGGCGGCTTGATCGCCTGCTCCCGCCGCAACGGGGGTCCCGATGTTGAGACCCGTAGCCGTGGCAGCCTTTCTTGACAGGGTGCCGGTGATTTGGGGGCCTTCGTAGGTATCTGGAAGCCACGCCTTAGGTATATCAAGAGCTTCAAGAATTGTCTCATCCCAGTCACGCGCCTTTAGGCCCAGCAGCAGCGTGCCGCCAGCCCCTGCCTTATCGGTGGCATATTCGCCTGTGAGGCGATACCTGATATAGTCTTTGGGCAGCAGGACCTGACGCGTCGCTGCAAATATATTGGGCTCATGATCTCTAACCCAGAGCAGCTTCGGTGCCGTAAAGCCCGTGAATGCATCATTGCCGGTAAGGGATACCAGCCGATCCAGCCCCAGCGTGCTGCGAATATGCTCACACTGACGGGTAGAGCGGCCATCATTCCACAGCATCGCTGGCCTCAGCACTTCACCAGCAGCGTCCAGCAAGACCAGGCCATGCATCTGGCCGGTCAGCCCTACAGCTTTGACCGAATCCGGGGCCAGATTCTGCTCAGCAAGGAGCCTGCGAATACTGTGGCATGTGGCATCCCACCACTGCGCGGGGTCCTGCTCACTCCACAGCGGTGCCGGACTGGATATGTGGTGCGGCGAGGAGGCCAGTCCGATGATGTCGCCCTGCAGGCTGACCGCCAGAACTTTGGAGGCGGTCGTTGAGACATCCACTCCGATAACACATCCTGCCATGGCCGCACCCAATCGTATATTGTTAGGTTGTATTTGAACCCAAGAGCCGAGAATTCTGCAAAGCCCAAACTATGGATTGCGCCACAAAGTCGGGCTTTTCCTGGGTCCGGTCTGGCTGGCCGCTGTCCTGATCCTGCCTGCACCCAACAGCCTGCCCCAGGACGGGTGGCTGACCGCGGGGATTGCCCTGCTGATGGCTACCTGGTGGATTACTGAAGCGATCCCGATCCCGGCCACCTCCTTGCTGCCGCTCGTCTTTTTTCCACTGTTTGGCATCGGCTTGATGAGAGATACGGCCGCGCCTTATGCCAATCCGCTAATTTTCTTGTTCATGGGCGGTTTCCTAATCGCGCTCGCCATGGTTCGGTGGGACCTTCACAAACGAATTGCGCTCAAGATCGTGGCGTGGGTCGGTACCGGGCCGCGGGCACTCATTGCCGGATTCATGATGGCTACGGCCTTCCTCAGCATGTGGGTCAGCAACACGGCCACCACACTGATGATGCTGCCGGTGGGGCTGTCGGTGATTGCAGTGGTGGATGATGCCGGGTCCGCAGAGCCGTTTCGGTCCCGCTTTGCACTGGCGCTGCTGCTGGGCATTGCGTTCAGTGCTAATATCGGCGGAATGGGCACCTTGATCGGCACACCCCCCAATGCCTTTATTGCAGCCTATTTTGAAAGCGAATTCAGCTTTGCACTTACCTTTCTTGACTGGATGGTGGTTGGGGTGCCCATCGTAGTGGTGGGAATACCGCTAACGCTGGGCGTACTGACTTACTGGATGTTTCCGTTCCGGCATGGCGATGTCATTGGCAGTCAGGCCGTGATTGATCGTGAAATCGCTTTGCTGGGCCCTTTCAGCCGCGGCGAAATCGCCGTATCCGTAGTCTTTGTCGTAACGGCGCTGCTATGGATTACAAGGCCGCTTCTGGATCCCTATCTGCCCGGACTCACCGATGCCGGGATCGCGATGGCAGGCGGGCTGGTACTGTTTCTGATTCCGATTGATTTTAGGCGTGGGGTGTTTGTGCAAAACTGGAAGACCGCGCGCCAGCTACCTTGGGGGGCGCTGATACTCATTGGTGGCGGCCTTAGCCTGGCCAGCATGGTTACTCGCTCCGGGCTGGCGGACTGGATCGGAGCTTCGCTGGAATTCGTAGACACCCTGCCGGTGATCGTGATTATTCTGGTTGTGACCGGCCTGATTGTGTATCTGACCGAGTTGACCAGCAATACGGCCACAACCGCCACATTTGTACCTGTACTTGCGGCTCTGGCCCTAGGCATCGGCCAGAATCCGTTGTTGTTTGCGATCCCGGCCGCATTGGCCGCCAGCTGCGCCTTTATGCTGCCCGTAGCTACGCCGCCGAATGCCATCGTATACGGCAGTGGCCGCGTATCTGTCCCGCAAATGGCCCGATCTGGATCCGTACTCAATCCGTTATTCCTGCTTCTGGTAACGGCTGCTGGCTATGTGCTCATTTTGTGGGCGTTTGATGTCCAGTTGGATGCCATACCGGAGTGGGCCCGATGAACGGCTGATTCGGGTCCTGTAGCATAGCCGGGGCTTATTCAGGTACAGTCAGAGTTGCTCGGGCAGATGAAGATCTTGCAATAGGTCCAGATGTCCAACCCGTCCCGGGAGTCACGGGCCTGAGACAGATGGGCATCGCGGCTGCAGACCGGTCTGGATGCATCAGCAAAGCGTGTTACCCGGATCCGGGCGAAGAGAAAGAGCGGCCCACAGCGTTAGTCAAAGGTGGGCGCGCCTCAGGAGCAACCCGCGATTGGGGCTGCCATGAGATTCCGTATCAATGCGTGCCCGGGAGGACTCGAACCCCCAGCCTTCTGATCCGTAGTCAGACGCTCTATCCAATTGAGCTACGGGCACAGTAGCACAGGGTCTTATAGTTACACTACCGGACTTGGTTCCGTGCCTTACCATGCGGACATCATAGTTGCGGGTGCCGGTATTGCCGGGGTCTGCGCAGCACTGCGGCTGTCGGAAGACCACCGTGTCCTCCTGATTGATGGCGCGCCGCAGAGCGCGAGTAGGGTTGCAGCCGGGCTGATCAACCCTTATGCCGGAACGCGCGCCAGACCCGTTTGGCATGCGCAGGAAGCGCAGGGTGACTTTGAGTGGATGCTCGATCGCGCGGGATGCGCAGAGAGCTTTGTGCAATCCGGGATTCTGCGTCCGGCAGCTACCCGCAGCCAAGCTGCACACTACCGATCCTCCACGAAAATTTTTCCCGACCGCTGCTGCTGGCTTTCCTCCGAAGCAGCGAATGAGCAGTGGCCGGATGTAACGGCCCGTCATGGCATGCTGATCACTTCCGGCGGTTGGGTCCATGTGCAGCGTTTCCTGAGCGCAGCGCTGCAACAACTGCAGTCTGCCGACTGTCACATATTGCGCCACATTTCCATAACGTCTTGGGGCGAATCACATGATGGCGCTTACGTAATACTTGATTCGGATGAGCGACTCCTGGCTCAACACCTTGTGCTAGCATTGGGATTTGGGTACAGGAGTTTTCCCCGACTGCGTCAGCTAAACCTTCACCCTGTTAAGGGACAGGTCATTCAGACTGCGCCTGTGGAGGGGCTTCAACTCCGCCAACCCGTATGTGGACAGGGCTATTTGTTGCCTGGCGAACATGGGTATACGCTGGGGACGACCTATGAACGCGGATTCACCCACAGCCTGCCCACTACAGCCGCTACGCGGGCGATACTGGAGCTTACAGCCCGAATGGTTCCATCAATTGCTACGAGCCAGGTGACTCACGAAGTTGCCGGTGTTCGCGTAGGCGTGCCGGGAACCCGGCTTCCCATGGTCGGGCCTCTTGGTGCCGGAATCTGGGTCTTCACGGGGCTGGGATCCAAGGGCCTCCTGTATGCGCCGCACATTGCGCGCAACCTGCCCCAGTATCTTGCGGATCCGTCCCGTATTCCGCCGGAAGTCCGCGTTCACTGAAATCTGCGCCAAAAATTCAACAATTCTAATCTCTTGAGTTACCCAATGGCATCCGCAGGTGCCGTAAATTTGGGGCAGTTTTGACATTGGACCTGACTGAGAATCATGATTACCACCGCATTAGGCGACACCGCCGCCATATTGGGTGATTCGGCCGAGCAGCTGCTCAGCCATACAAGCCGCACCATTCCCCGTGAAAATCTTTATCTGCCGGGCCCCAGATTTGTTGACGATGTTTGGGGAGGCTCGGACCGCTCGCCCCGGGTATTGCGCTCACTTCAGACGCTCTTCAATCAAGGGCGGCTCGCGGGCACCGGCTATGTCTCCATTCTACCCGTTGACCAGGGCATAGAGCACTCCGCCGGCGCATCCTTTGCCAAGAATCCGGCCTATTTTGACCCGGAAAACATTGTTCGTCTGGCGATTGAAGGCGGCTGCAATGCAGTCGCCTCCACCTATGGTGTGCTGGGGGCCATCTCACGCAAGTATGCGCACAAAATCCCCTTCGTATTGAAGCTCAACCACAACGAGCTGCTGTCATATCCCAATTCGTACGACCAGATCATGTTTTCCAGCGTAGAGAATGCCTGGGACATGGGGTGCATAGGGGTTGGCGCGACGATATATTTCGGTTCTGCTGAATCCAACCGGCAACTGCAGGAGGTCTCTGAGGCTTTCGCGCAGGCACACGAGCTCGGCATGCTGACCATTCTTTGGTGCTACGTCCGCAACTCCGCTTTTCAGGTTAACGGTGTCAATCACCAGGCATCCGCCGATGTGACCGGCCAGGCCAACCATCTGGGGGTCACCATTGAAGCCGACATCATCAAACAGAAACTGCCGACCTCTAATGGCGGCTACGCGGCGTTGAATTACGGCGGGTCTAGCTACGGAAAGTTTGACGATCGCATTTACACCGAACTGGCCTCGGACCACCCGATTGACCTGACGCGGTATCAGATAGCCAACTGCTACATGGGGCGCTGCGGCCTCATCAATTCCGGTGGCGCATCCGGTGCCAACGACCTTCTGCAGGCGGTGACCACGGCCGTAGTTAACAAGCGTGCCGGGGGCATGGGGCTGATTTCGGGTCGCAAGGCCTTCCAGAAGCCCATGGATGATGGCATTGAACTGTTGAACGCGATTCAGAACGTCTACCTGGACTCCTCCGTCACAGTGGCCTGAGGCAATCCTGCGTCCGATGTGGGGATCAGATGCCGGATCGGGTTGCCCATGGGCGGTGCGTAAATTCCAGTACACGGCTCCAGCGCCTTTCGCTCAATTGAGCACCTGAATGGAGCGGACGAATTCATTGACCGATTAAGAGGTTGACCCAAGGGCTGGGGCGAATCACCGCCCTATCAGGTTCCGGGTGAGCTTTGCACTTGTGTTTGAGGGATTTCTCCTGAACCCATCGGACAGCCGCCAAGTCGAGCGCCTATTGGGGTCTAGCGATTGCTTGCGTTTGATGCTTGGACGAAATGCTTGGCTTCGCCTGCGCACGCGGTATTGGGCGCGATTGCGAGAACTATACAGAGCCTTTATCGCTGGTTCGGATTCCCGCCCACCGTGGCCCCAGATTCAGGTTCTATCCATTAGCTGAACCGAAGTGATGCATCAGAGATTATTCCGTGCACCGTTCGCAATGGGTCTCGGGCTCGTGATTCTATGCCTAGCACCCAACCCGGCGGCTATCGGACAGGCTCAGGAGTCGTCATTTACCATCCGCGAGCAACTGATCATTGGGGATGACGAAGACGCGCCAGCGGAATACCTCTTGTACTACCCTGAATCCGTCAGGACTGATTCTGAGGGCAACATCTATGTCCATGATGCCCTAAGCGCGAGTGTGCGGGTGTTTGATGCCAATGGGGAATTCGTGACAACGATCGGCCGCAGAGGTGAGGGGCCCGGCGAAATGCAGGAAATCGTCAGCATGCATGTGGATGGAGGCGATAGGCTGATAGTTGTAGACCGTATCAGTAGGCGGCTTACGATTTTCACGAACATGGGTAAGGACTTCTCTGTGGAGAGTACTATTGATAAAGGGTTCATCACGTCCAATCCATTACTGTCCCTTGATGGCACTTTTTAGCCCGGTGAGGTCCGAAGGATCGCCAATCCCGAAGGCGGGCCCCGCCTTTTGGACGACAGGTTTCTCCACTTACATGATGGGGAATTGTACAGAATGGAGACCTTTGGCGGACATTTACGATGTGACCAGTCCATTCTTAAAAGCGTACTGCGATGGGCCCGGCGTGATTCATGTGGCCACTAACGGGATGGACACCATTGTCATGGCTCCCAAAACGTACGATGGCTACGTTTTGTGCTACGTACGGTCTCACGAAGGATGGGTCACGGATAAACTCAAGGGGCGGCCCATTGCCGATAGGTCCTTTATGAGCGTGACACGGGAAGAGATTGATTCCAATGAGAATGTCGGCGAGGGGCCATAATGATTTCGGATCCCACCGGAAAATACAGTGCCCGGATTTTCAGTCGGAGTCGCGGGATCGGCATCCTGAGTACCGGCCAGATCTTGCGTTACGTCGCTCGGACCCCGCTCAAAGAGGCCTTTGAACCGTTCGCGGAGCTCAACGGGCAGGATGGCAGCCTGCAGGCGTATGGCAAACTGTTATTTGATGACCCCGAGCTAAACGGGAGTGACCAAGTCATGAAATTCGTCGCCTTACAGTGGATTGATGCCGCTGATCGCCTCTGCATCGCAAGCCGGAACCTTGATGGCTTTTTGTGCTCAGTGTCGCCGAGCTTGAACTCACCCCGCTGTAAGCCACCCATGCGCAGGCAGGTCACAGGGCTTTACGCCCGTCACGGTAGCACCCTTGCGCGAGAGGTTCTCAATGCGCCCGGTGAATCGGCTCAATTTGCCCGCCAGTCTGGGCCGCGAAGTGTTCAAAGGCGGAAACCCGACTTGTTGGCCTCCCGGTGCGGCATATTCCCTCTCCGACCGGTCCTATGTTCCTCTTCATCAGCTGGAATCGGCAACTCTCCGAAACCTTAACCGGGATAGATTCTTTGCATGGCCCTGATCGGGCAACCAGGATGTGATAGGCGGATCGCTACGGACGCTTCAAGGTTGATCTGCTCCTCCGAGTTCAGTGTGCTAATGCTTTCCACGCCGCCTGCAGCAGATGCCCCCGCGCATGCAAATCACCGAACTCCGTATGCGCCTGACGGACCATGGCACTCTGGCCCTGAAACCGGGGTTCGCTGAGCAATTCAAACACCCGGAGCAATGACACCGTAGTCGGCATCGGGAGCTGGGCCTCCGCTCCGGCAAACTGATCGGCAGGATCTACAACGTTGGGTCACACTTATCGCCACATGGCACGGCAGGCCGGCCTCCGCCGTGCACATCAGGTTCGTGTTGCCGCTGGGCGGCTTGTGAAACGCGGCATCCTGGATCAGCGACTCTTGCTCATTCAAGCAATTGAGGGTATTTTGCGGCTGGCCGGATAGATAATTAGGCCTTTCTCATGGATTGGTACGCCGACACGCTCTTGGAATTGGAGAAAAAGGACAATCCGTCCGAGGCCGAAGTGCGTGCCCACCTGATTAATCCGGTACTCAGGGATGTTCTAGGGTTCGGCATTGGCGAAATCGATATGGAGCCTTTCGCCGGGTTGCAACCCGATTATGTGTGCACGCGGTCCGGGTCGTCTTCCGCAGATGTGATTGTAGAGGCCAAGAGACTGCGGACGGACCTGCTCAGGCGGACTTCGCAAAGCTTCTCCTCCTGCCCGGCCGGTCAGATCCGACGATACCTGAATGATTACCCTGCTGCTGATGAAGGTACATGGGGGGGTAGTTACAAACGGATCCAAGTGGATCATCCTCCAGCGAAGAGAGGGACGCGTGCCGCCCACGGCCATTGGTGAACCCGTGGAGGCCCGCTCGCTTGACCGGGTCAGTAAACTGCTTTCTCCGGTGCGTGAGCGCGGCAGATTTGGAGGCGAAAGCCAAGCAGATTTCACGGCTGATTGGCTTTCAGTCGCTGCTAAATGTGCGGATTCTTCCCAATTTGTGCAAGAAATTGCACCGGAGGCCGAAAAAATCGGGGGGCATTGCTACGTTTGCGCAAATGGGCCAATGTCCTCCTCAACCCGGCGAGTTGTACCCTGAGCCAGTTCACTTGGCGTGCCTGGCGCTCAACTACCCGGATGGACACCTTTCGCCGCAGGACATCGCTGAGGAGCTTCTGAGGCTGCCCACGCAGGGGCGTGTAGCCGGGGTAGCGTACACGGCAGGTAGCTCTGAGGACGAACGTTACGTCCGCGCCTTCCTGCGGGAAGACAGCAAATTGTATTCCACGGCCCTGGTTGATGCCCAGCTACCCGGATCTCGGGCAATACGACAGGCCCGAATTCTGGCACAGAACTATGCCGCACCCACCGTGACCCAAGCGATTGATGCCCTATCCGCCGAGGCATTACACCGGCGGTTTCATGAGGAAATCAGCACATGGTTCTTGCGCACGGCCCAACGCCGCAATGAACTGCGGCATCTGGTTCGCGTGCTGTTCGTCTGGCTGCTGCAGGAGCGGGGCGTGATCCCTGATGATGCCCTTTGGCATCCTGGTATCAATTGGCACATTCTGCCGGAGGGCTACATCCACGAACACCTTCTGTGGCTGTTTGATAACGCATTGGCCACTCCCTATGAATCCCGGGGACTTGCCGGACCGCGCTGGCCGGAAGAGTTGCAGCAGACCGTACCCTTCCTGAATGGATCCATGTTTGCCGCACTCAATTCGGAAGATCAGCCCGAAATCCTGACAAACGCGCAGTACGTTGATCTTGAACAGGGATTGTTTTCCATTTTGGGCCGCTACGACTGGACGTTAAGCGACCGTACCGGATTTGCCACGGAATCCGCAATAGATGCCTCCATGCTGGGCGAGCTGTTTGAACGGCTTGTACTGGTAACCGACGGACCCCGCATTGAGCCCGATGGTCATGTAAAGATGCCGGGCGGCACCTACTATACGCCGCAGGATATCGCCGACGAGATGGTCACCGATGCGTTGTCAGGATGGACCGAGCGTAGAGTGGGAGAAAGTGCATCCCTGCACGAGCTGTTCCATCCCGCACCCCGATCAACGGCGTGGAAGGACTTGCCCCCTGACCAACTCCGTGCTACGCTGAGCGCGCTTACGGACATCGCCATCCTGGATCCCTGTTGCGGAAGCGGCGCATTTACGGTAGCTGTGCTCCAGAGCTTGTGGCGTGCCCGGAAGCGAATACACTCTGCACTAAACCCCGGTCAGGACTTGGCGGTGAGCACCGATTCCCTTGAAGCCATCATTGAGCACAACCTGTTCGCCTCGGATGTTCATCCGCTGGCTGTGCTCATCACGCGGCTGCGAATCTTCATCGCGCTTGTGGATATGCGGCGAGAGGGCGCAAAGCCACTGCCGAACTTGGATACACGGATCATCGCAGCCGACACCTTATGCATCAATGTAGGGGATAAGCTCTCCATTGGGCCTCCCGAAATCAACGAGCTCATGGATGACTGGGGTGCAGTAAGGGAAGCGTGGACCACCGCCCACCGACCGGAGGACAAGAAAGAAACTCTGAAGCTGGATCAGGAGACTCGATCCGCCATTCGCGAGAAGGCTGCAGGTTGGGTGCCGGAAAGCGAGCTTGAATGGCTTGACGTTAATCTGCTTTACCCGGCTGCTCCGCCCGCAAGCATTGATGCCAGATTGGTTTTCCCCAAACCGGATGGTTGGGACATAGTGATCGGCAATCCCCCCTATCAGAAGCCGGACGATGCCGACAAGAATCGCGGCCGACGGCTGGGCTATTTGGGAGCGCGAACCAATCTCTACCTGATGTTCATTGAGGCAGCGCTGGCAGTCACTCGGCCGGCGGGGTGCGTGACCCTGATTGTGCCGCACTCGCTCGTGTTTGGGCGTTCACCGAAGGCGTTTAGGCATGTTCGCAACCGAATTGAGCAGTGTTCTCATCGAGTGGATATTCGCACCTACGACAACGGACCAAAGCCTGCCTTCCCGAAGTTGCCGTGGCTGAAGCCGGGATCGGGAAATACAAATAGCCAAAGAGTGACGATCGTCCGTGCAATGATCCTGGAGCACACACGGCAAACCGGCCGGTGCGGTATCTACAGCCGAGGGCTGCTGCGCATGAAGGCCGACTCGCGGCTGAGAATCCTTCGCAGTCGCTCTGAGCCACAACTTCAATCCAGGATATCCGGCCAGTGGTCTCAGGCACCCACATCCGAATTGGTGCGCCTATTGGAGTCTATCCGTGGTTCTCAGACTATGCCGCCAAGGGACTGCTTCGTGACCTTCCCACAATCGGCCAGGTACTTCATCACCTGCCTACCTGCGAACCGCTTGAGCAATCCCAGTCGCAAAGAATTTCCACTGGCGGATGATGAGTTCTACTGGCCGTGGATCGGGCTGTATAATTCTCATGTGTTCCATGCCTACTGGCTGATGACGGGTGACCATTTTCACGTCACATCTATTGACATTCAAACCGTACGGGCACCCAGAGGCTGGGAGGACAAGGCGCTGCTGAGCGAAACAGCCGAGTTTGCGCAAGAGCTTACCAGCCCGGCCATGGTGCAAGAGTGCCGGAATGATTTCACTGGCCGCGATGGAAAGATATTCCCCAACTGTGATTTTCACAGTAATCTGGAAGCGGCAGCGCTGATTGAGGAACTGGATCGACTCCTGCTGCGCGCGTACGGACTGCCCCCTGAGCCGCTGCTGTCTCAAATGCAGACTATACGGACCGGGAGCGCCCATCAGTTGGCGAGGTAAGCCGCGAGCCCAACATTCGCGTACCGACCCGGGCCCTGTACCGCTTTGTCTCGGCAAGACCATCCCAACAGGCATGCATCCCCGGGTAGGTACGAACCAGTCAGCACAGCAGGCGTAAGTCTGCCCCCAAGCCATTAGCACCTACCATGACCGCCAATGCCGGGGCATCTGATCAGGCCGCCGAATTCGCCAGACATACATCCCCATATCCGGCCTGGGCCAGAGAACTGGCCCGCAAGTATTTCACCAAGACCCTTAATCAGTTCATCCTGCATGGCAATGTGCGCGATCTCGTGTACTGGGCCAAGTCCGATACCGAAGTGGCATATGTGGATCTGATCCGCTTCCTGACTGAAGAAATGTTCGCTGCGCGGCATATCGTTGTCAAGATTGACCGTACCGCGGGCATCCAGTTCTCCACGCCGGAAGGTCAGAAGGATTTCAATCAGGCCATCACCGGATATGATACCCTCTACGGCACCGATTATGGTCGCAGCGCACCCCGCAGTCTGTCCCAGATGCTCCGCATACTGGACAATTATTTCAGGCTCTGCCTGCAAAAGGGCAAACGCATTGCATGCATCATCGACTTTGCCGAAACCGTTATCCCCATGGCCGAATCGTCCATGTACTCGATGGAGGACCGCAGCACGCTGGTCTGTCTCCAGCGCTGGGCGCATGACGAGCTCTTTCTGCAAAGTGATTTCACGATCTGCCTGATTGCCGAAAGCCTCAGCAATCTGAACCAGCAGCATGTCCAGAGCCCCTGGACTGCACCCATAGCCATTGACCATCCGGGGATGGAAGAGCGGCTGGCGTTTGCCAAATGGTATGTGCGCGACCGGGAAACTACGTTCAAGGCGTTCTCAGACGTTACGCTGGAGAATTTCGCAGAGAATACGCCTGGACTCGGCTTTACCCAACTCCGCACCATTCTGGCCGATGTGGTGGAAAACAACAACCGGCTCAACTATGAGCACCTCTCTGAGCTCAAGAAACAGCTGATTGAGGAATCCGCCGCCGGAATGCTGGAGTTCGTCGAATCCCGCCACACGCTTGATGATGTGGCGGGCCATCAGGAGGCTAAGGAGCATCTGCGGCAGGTCGCCCGAGCCTTGCGCAACAACAGCCGCGATGTGATCCCGATGGGGTATCTGATCAGTGGACCGGTCGGCACCGGCAAGACTTTCCTGATCACCTGTTTCTCCGGGGAAATCGGCATTCCCATGGTTAAACTCAAGAACTTCCGCTCCCAGTGGCAGGGGCAAACCGAAGGCAACCTTGAGCGCATTCTACGCTTGTTGGAGTCCATGCCGCCGGTTGCGGTCATGATTGATGAAGCCGATGCCGCGCTCGGCAATCGGGATGCCCAGGGTGACTCTGGAGTCTCCAAACGGATATTCGGGCAGATCGCAACCTTCATGAGCGATCCGTCCCATCGGGGCCGAATAATATTCTTCCTGATCACCGCACGCCCGGACCTGATGCCCGTGGACCTGAAGCGACAGGGACGGGCGGAAGAACATCTGGCACTCTTCTATCCCACCACCCGGCAGGACCGGCTGGAATTGCTGCATGTTATGATGCGGCGCACCGGCATCAGTCTGCCGGATGAAGATGTTCCCGACGAATTGCTCAGCGGAGCCGTTACCTACAGTGGAGCAGACATGGAAGCTCTGCTGACTCGAGCCAAATTCAAAGCCGCCGCTGCAGATCCTCCAATGGACACCGTCACCGCAGCAGTTCTCCGAGAAGCAGTTGAAGACTTCATCCCCCCATCCTACGGGGATGAACAGGAGCTGCAGGCTCTGGTCGCGGTGCTGGAGAGCACCAGCCGCGAAGCTTTACCCGAATTGTACCGGACCATGAACCGGGCAGAAGTCAGCCGGCGTGCGACGGAACTGAAAATTCGCATACCCTGATTTCGCGGATGGGGCCATGGTATCGCCGCCGGGGACACCGCAGGTGCACATAGCCATGCCTAACCTCAATCCGGCCATGTATATGCGCCCCATGGACGGGTCCCTGCTCATTGCGCCGCCCCATCCTGCTTGATGTACAGGTCCCGTTTGGGATAAGGAATCTCCACGCCAGCCTCGGTAAAGGCCAGAATGGCTTTCTCGGTGATTTCGTCCCCAATCCGACGCCGTTCCCTGGCTTCGGTTATCCACACCCGCAGCTCCAAGTTGACCTGGGAGGGTCCGTAGCTCCGGACGATGACGACCGGGGCAGGATCCAGCTTCACTCCCTGTACCTGCTGAGCCACCTTGAGAACAAGGTGCTTGCCTATCTCAATGCCCTTATCCGTGCAGGAGAATGGTATTCTGAGTCGAATGTCACCCCCCGACATCGTGTAATTGATTATGTCCCGCTGCATGATCTCGTTGTTCGGCACCACGATGACCAGATTGTCGGGATTCCTGATCTTGGTTGCCCGCAGGCCGATGTCAATAACATCACCCCAGGATCCGGTCTCTCTGGGCGCACTCCACAGTTCGATCCTGTCGCCGACCTTGAAGGGCCGGTCAATGACAAGCAGCACACCGGCGATCAAATTGGATAAGGTGTCCTTAGCGGCCAACGACAGCGCCAAACCGACCACGCCGGCTCCAGCTAGTAACGGAGCAATCTCAAGTCCCAAGTGTGTCAGGGCGAGGAGGATACCAAGGGCCACCACGGCCAGACGTGCGAATCGATTAACCATGGGGAGCACAGTTTCATCCAAGGCCGTCCTGGAATCCGGGTCCGCCCTTGATCCGAGACTACGAACCATGTGCCCGACTAACCCACTTACCGGGACAAAGACGATGCCGATCCAGATGCCCCAGATCCAGTCACTCGGCTGTTTGTCGAAGGGAACCCAGCCCGCCTCGGCGGTCTCTGTTCCCAGGATGCCGATCCAGGTATCTGCCAGCCTCCACGCGGCCCATGCTACGACCGTGATTCTGAACATCTTACGGATAGCCCGAAGCAGGGCATCATCGAGGTCTGTGGTGGTCTTGGTGGCCACTCTTCGCCTCAGCCAGCGCAGAATCCAGCCGCCCGGCAAATACGCCACCAGGGCGATAGCTGCAATACCGATGGTCGGCAACCAGCGAGTAGAGGCATAAGCGATGATCAGGTCCCACCACTCAGCCAGAACCTCAAATTGAAATTCACCGCCTAGAAATTCCATTTACTGCCACAAACGGTCGTCTGAAACTGACCCCGATTACTCAAATTGGTGATCGGGAGGCTCCTGTGATCCCCATACTGACGCGCCGGAGCAATTCGTGGAGTGGCCACACGCATCTAAAGATCCCCAAATGAATACGATCGGCCCACCTGATGCAACCTGTTGCGGCTCAAATGGACGGCACCACAAAGCGGGCCAATTGGGCTCCGGGTGTAATCAACAAGATAGGTTCCCATTATTAGCATTGTTCTACAGGGCGAGAGTTGAGGATGTTTCTGTTCAATTCGCCCGCCGGGACTGGGGACAGCACACATCGGGATCCTTGGTCTCAAACGGTTCCGCCACCAGGATGGGCAATTTCATGCATACAGGTACTGGACATCTATCCATCTTCCCCGGTTCAGCCGCACATTCAACCAGCGTCTGATTATCGGTCTGACCCGCGTAGATAGGTACAATGCAAGCCTTCTCCGATGTCTGGCCGGCCTGTGGCTGGCGGCGGACCCTACTGGATATTTACGGGATCTGGCAGGACTGCTGCAGGATGCCCCGTGCCCCACACGGCGGCATCCCAACAGGTCAGCTCTTTCCGGTCCTTGGATATAGAGGAGGCAGGCGACTCCTTTCACGCAATATGAACGGCGACATAGGGTGCGGTCCTGCCAAAGCAGCAGAACGGAATTGATATTCCTCTTGAGTGAGGCACGCCTTCTGATGGCAGCTACTGATGTGCACCGCCTTGTGAGGCCCAACGCGACGGTTCTGTGGTGGCGCTGGATCTGAAATGCGACACACGAGGATGCCACCCTCGCGAGCCATGCAGGCCCTAATAGCGCGCTACCATCACCGCGACTCTCCTGCATTTGATTCGGACAATCTCCGGTTGCCGCTGGCGGATCACTTCAGATTCTGTGACTTGGGGTGTCTCCCTCCCGCTGCTCAGATTCCGATTCGGCATTGAAGAGGCAGCGTACTTTCCAGGATGCGCCTTCCCATAAGCGCAGCAGACATGGGGCGGCGGGGCAACCCAATTGCGGCTTGCAGATTCTATCCCAGCATCCATAGGAGTCTGCGCCGTGAAAATTGTGACACGTGTAAGGTGGGGAATGCAACGCAAGTTCTACCCATGATTGGCTGCAAAGTGGGGCGCTATCCCTATTTTGTAACGATACATGGGCCATAATGCGGCTCATGTGGGCATCACGGCTCGCCAAATATTCCTGTGGTGCCGTCTCCTATTAATGGCGGAACGAGCAGGTTTTGATCATCACGATGCAGCTTGTCCCAACGACTGATTCAGTTCATGGTCTCAACAAATGGCCGCCACAGTTTGATTTCATTACGCACATTCATTACCTTAAGGGTAACGATAATGTGGTTTCGTGACGATCAACTTTAGGACCCGGAAGCTGAAAAAACTGCTTGACTCGGACAATGCACTCCAGCGGGGGTACGGTCAACAAGGGGCGAAGCGGGTCAAGGCACGCATGGCCCTATTGCTGGGAGCGGGATCACTGCACCAAGTACCTAGGCAATCTCCCGAGAGATTGCACCAGCTCAAGGGACGACGTAAGGAAGAGTTCGCGGTCGATCTTGGCCCCAGGCTCCGCCTCACCTTCGTGCCGGACCATGACCCTGTTCCGCGGTACCAAGATGGCGGCATCGATCTTAAGCGCGTAACAGCTATTACGATTCGGAACATTGAGGACTATCACTAATCGAGGATTACCCCATGACTCAGCAGACTTATGCATACGAGCCGGATTATGCCGTACCCCCCGGCTTGGTGCTGGAGGAGCACCTCGAATCGAGGGGATTGTCGCAGGCGGAATTTGCCCGGCGGTGCGGGAGATCTCCCAAACTGATCAGTGAGATTATCGCGGGCAAGGCCAGGCTGGTGCCCGAGACTGCACTCCAGTTTGAGCGAGTACTGGGCGTGGATGCCAGCATATGGCTGAATATTGAGTCTACGTATCAAATCCACGCAAGGCGGGAGGCGGAGGCCAAAGCGGCTAAGGCACATCTTGATTGGGCAAAGCAATTTCCCATAAAGGAACTCGTGCGCCGAGAGATAATCACTCCGGCACAGGACACAGCTGATTACGTCCCTAGGCTCCTGGCATTCCTGGGAGTGGCTTCTGTTGAGACTTGGAACTCCAGAGTCGCAGCGGCCCAGGTACAGTATCGGCACTCGCCTAGTTTTGAGAGCGGGGAAGCGGTTCTGGCTGCCTGGCTGCGCTTGGGTGAACTGGAAGCAAAAAAACAACAGTGCGCTACCTTTAACATGCCTAAGACCCGGGAGGCACTGCGGCAAATCCGTACTCTAACTCGGCAGACCACGGACTCGGCCATGGCTGCTGCGAAGGAGGCTCTGAATGCGGCGGGAATTGCGTTAGTCGTTGTTAAGCCGTTCTCTGGAATGTCGGTTAACGGAGCCACATGGTGGCTTTCACCCCAGAAAGCAGTCATTTTGCTCACATTGAGAGGCATGACCAACGACCATGTATGGTTCAGCCTTTTTCACGAAGCCGCTCATATCCTGCTGCACAGCAAGCGGTTGGTATTTGTTGAGTCGCGCAATGGCCCCGGTGATGAACTTGAACAGGAGGCGGATAAATGGGCAGCAAACACTCTTATCGGCCCCGCCGCCTGGAGCCGCTTCGTGAATGAGGACGACTTTACTGCACCCGCCGTAAAACGATTTGCCGATCGGCAGGGAATAGCTCCGTGCATTGTCGCCGGTCGACTCCAGCATGAGAAATTGGTGCCGTATAACCGATTGAACGGCTTGAAAGAGCGCCTTGAATGGACTCAGGCCTAATTTCATGTTAGCCACGAGAGTTCATTTTCAGCGCGCCGAAGGTGCAACGGTCAACACTTTGGTGAAACGGCAGTACATTCATGGGCGATAATGGCACCCATTACTGAAATTGATTTGAAGCGATCACGCATCGCAGGTATTGAGCCTGCTATATCCCGGAGTTTCAGGGCATAGTGCCCTGACAGGGCGACTCTCGGGCCCGATTTGCGGTCCTGCACTATTGAGAGCACATGGGACAATGTGGTGGGCCTTTTCAGCAGTTTCTGGGCCTCCCCATAATGCCCCGCTGCTGCGCCCTGGCAGTCTGTTGTACCTTGGGGTACTCGCCACCGCAATACCGAAACTCCGGTCCAGACATGGCCCTCCAGATCATGCGTCAGCATCCGACTGCATTGACTCATCGTCAATTGAAATGGCCGCAATTGCGGCCTTACAGGGGGCAGGAATCTGACTGACTACCGCATCCCAGATCTGTTGGCGGAATTCTGCTGGCGGGGGCTTCCACCATGGTAAGGGATATACGGCGGGTGGACAATGGCTGATGGTTGGGCCGGTCACCCCCAGGCGGTATGCCACCGGACAATTGCGTAATTTCCAGCGGCTGACAAACACGGATTCCTGATGCGCCTATTCTTTGGGTTTCTGCTGCTTGCGGTGCTGCTACCGCAACAGGCCGCCGCGCAGGTTAACAGCGGGGATGAGGTGCCGGAGGTTACCCGAACGTTTGCACTGACCAACGCCCGTGTAGTGCAGGCTCCGGGACGGGTCATGGAGCAGGCTACCATCATCGTCCGCGACGGACTCATCGCCGCAGTCGGACCTGATATTGAAGTGCCGTTTGATGCGGAGGAGATTCCCGCCGATTCCTTCGTGGTCTACGCGGGCTTTATTGATGGCCTGTCCCACACCGGCATCCCTGAACCCCGCGAACAGCGCAATCGCGAGCGCCCGGATGATCCGGGGGATCCACCCAATGAAGAGGCGGGGATTCAGCCGGATCGGGATGTGCACGGCCTGCTGGATCCGGAAGACAAACGGCTCGCTGCGCTACGCAATGCGGGCTTCACCACCGTCCATGTGGTGCCGCGCGGTCGCATGCTGCCGGGAACCGGTGCCATCATTCTGCTCGGCGGTGAAACCGCCAACGAAATGGTCTATCGCGCCCGAACTGCGATGTTCGCACAATTGAGCCCGGCACGACGCATGTATCCGGGCACGGATATGGCAGTCATGGCTAAACTGCGGCAGCTGTTTACCGAAGCCAAACGGCGACAGCACCTTCAGAATCTCTATTCGGAAGATCCGGCCGGGCTTGAGCGTCCCCCGTTTGATCCGGTTCATAACTCCCTCCTGCCTGTATTGCGTGAGGAACTGCCGGTGTATTTCCATACGCAGAGCGCGCTGGATTTGCACCGTGCACTGGAAGTGCAGTCAGAGCTGGGCTTCCCGGTGGTATTGACCGGGCTTAACCAGAGTTTTGACGCTGTTGACAAACTCCGGCAGGCCGGACATGCACTCATACTGACGCTGGATCTGCCGGTGATCCCAGGGACTTCCGAATCTTATGAAGAGACTCCAGCCGATTCCGTGGCGGCACCGCCGACGGATGCGCCGGAAAAACTGCCCGAAATCGCGGACCCCGGATATGACACTAACCTGCGTGTTCAATCCCAGGCTGACCTGGAGGCGGAAAAGGCCAATCTGGAAAAACGTCGCGAAATTGAGCACAGGAAATATCTGGCCAATGCGGCGGACCTCGCCTCCTCCGGACTGGCATTCGGCTTCTCCACATTAGGAGTCAAGCCCGCCGATCTTATGGGTAATGTACGCCTGATGATCGACAACGGCCTGTCCGAGGATGCCGCCTTAGCTGCCCTGACCACCACCGCAGCCGACATCCTGGGGGTCGCGGCCAGTATGGGTACGGTGGAGGTCGGCAAAATGGCCAACTTGGTCGTGGCAGATGGGCCTGTGTTTGAGGAAAAGTCCAAAATCAAATATGTATTCGTAGATGGCAAACGTTTTGAGGTGGAACAGCCCGCACGATCCGGCCGCCAGGGGCGCGGGGATCAAGCCGACCTTTCACCCGCCGGACGATGGTCATTCACCGTGTCCAGCGAAGATGGCAATGTCGGAGGTACCATTACGATCGATGGATCCGCCACCAATTGGTCCGGCACCATTACCAACGACCTAACCGATGAGACTGCGGATCTGACCAATATCCGGTTGGATGGCAGATCGCTGAGCTTTGAATTCAGCCTCCCCGAATTGGGCACCATCAGCGTGTCTGTCGTCGTCAGCGAAGACTCCTTTGATGGCGATGTTACCGTTGAAGGAATCGGTGCCATGCCCATAAGCGGCAGCCGTACATCCGGCCCTGAATCATACCACCCGTAATGATAGCCCGCCAATACTCATGAAGAGACTTATTGCATTTCTTTGCCTTTACGCACTGATGGCTGGCAGCATGCGGGCGCAGACCCCTACCGGGGATGTGCTGGTACGCAACGCAACCGTACTCACCGTGACGCAGGGGACCCTGGAGTCTACCGATATCCTGGTGCGTGATGGCATTATTGCTGCAGTGGGTGAGAATCTCAGTGCCCCTTCGGATGTGCCCGTCATTGAGGCTTCAGGCCACTATGTGATGCCCGGCATTATTGATGCGCACTCGCATATCGGCATCAGCAATGTCAACGAAAGCAGTGCACCGGTGACTGCGCAGGTCTCTGTCGGAGATGTGCTTAATCCGTACAGCATTTCGATTTACCGCGCACTGGCGGGCGGCGTGACCACCTCCCATGTCATGCACGGCTCGGCCAATGTGATCGGCGGACAAAACGAAACCATCAAGCATCGCTGGGGCATCATTGATCCGGAGGAGCTGCGCATGGCGGGTGCGCCGCGCACCATTAAGTTCGCGCTTGGAGAAAACCCCACCCGGGTCCATGGACGGGGCACCGGCAAACGCCCTGCCTCCAGAATGGGGGTGGAGTATGTGCTGAGGGAAACGCTGACCAAGGCTCAGCGCTATCAGGAAGAATGGAACCGGTACGAACAGGAAGTGCGCACCAATCCCCGTGCGGTGTCCCCAGCCTATAATGGCCAACTGGAGGTAATGAGCGATATCCTAAACGGCGATATTCTCATTAACTGTCACTCGTATCGTGCGGATGAAATCCTGATGCTCATGGATGTGCTGAAGGATTTCGGGATCCAACACATTACTTTCCAGCATGTCAACGAAGGCTTCAAGATTGCGCCGGAGCTGGCCGAATTCGGAGCGTACGCCTCCATATTCGCCGACTGGTGGGCCTATAAGTTTGAAGTCTACTATTCCACCGCCTACAACGCGGCGATCCTTACGCGCAATGGCGTTCTAACTTCAATCAATTCAGACTCCGGCGAACTGAACCGCCATCTGTACCATGAGGCCGCCAAATCCCAGAAATACGGCGGACTGTCGGATGATGAAGCGCTAGCGTTAATCACCATTAATCCGGCCCGCCAGTTGGGGATTGACGAGCGGGTGGGATCCATTGAGGTGGGCAAGGATGGCGATCTGGCCATCTTTGACCGCCATCCGCTGTCTGTCTATGCCGTAAACCGCCACACGATAGTAGATGGGATCCCCTACTTCAATGCCGACCGCGATGCGGACGATATGAGGCTGGCCGTAGACCCGGAGTCACGGATCGACACGGTCATCCTGCATGACCATCACGATGACCACCTCTGCCTTCATGAAGGTGAGCTTGATCTTTACGATTTCCTGACCAACCACTAAGATGCGTGGACTTCTGTCTCTGATTTTCGCAGCGTCTGCGCTGCTGTCCGTGCTGAATCACGAGTTCCAGGAGAACTTCACGGCGCTGACCAATGCCCGCGTGGTAACCATCACACAAGGGGTCATCGAAAACGGTACGGTCCTCATGGAGGGAGACCGGATTGTAGCCATTGGGACTGATGTTGAGGTTCCGGCGGGTGCTCGAATTATTGACTGCACCGGCATGACCGTTTATCCGGGAATGATTGATTCCGGTACACAGATGGGGCTCGTTGAAGTCGGATCATTGAGTGAAACGCGTGACAACACGGAATTGGGCACGCTGTCGCCCCAGATGAAAGCCCTGACCGCGGTTAATCCCAATGGGGTTGCGATTCCGGTCACGCGTGTCAATGGGGTCACTACTGTCCTCACGGAGCCATCCGGCGGCATGCTGCCGGGGCAGGCTGCGCTGATAAACCTGCATGGGTATACGCCGAGTCAGATGTTTGCCGGATTTGAAGGAATCAGCATGCAGTTTCCGGCCACCGGACGAAGGGGGCGGTTTGATCAGCGTACCGATGAGCAGGTTCAGGAAGCCACCGAAAAAGCCCTCAAATTGCTCAATGATACTTGGAACAGTGCCGAACTGCACAGCCGAATTGACTCCACATATCAGGCTCGCCCTGAGTCAGGCCGCAAACCGGCCTACGTACCATCCATGGAAGCTCTGCGCCCTGTGGTTCGGGGCCAACAGGCCCTGGTCATAAGCGTCAATGCGGCCCGGGATATCCTGGCGGCCATTGAATGGGTCAAGGAACGCGGACTTCGGAATGTGATCTTTACCGGACTGTCTGAAGGCTGGCGAGTGGCCGACCAGATTGCGGAAGCCGGCATCCCGTGCCTGGTAGGTCCCGTACTGTCGGTGCCGACGCGGCCCAGCGACCGGTTTGACAAGGCCTACAGGAATGCGGCGCTCATGCACGCAGCCGGAGTGAAGATTGCTATCCGGTCCGGTGAGACAGCGAACGCCCGTAACCTACCTTACAACGCGGGCTTTGCGGTGGCCTATGGGCTGCCGTACGAAGAAGCGCTTCGCGCTGTTACCATTAATCCCGCCGAAATATTCGGGGTGGATGACCGGCTGGGCTCTCTGGAGGCCGGAAAGGAAGCCACGCTGTTTATCGCGGATGGCGATCCGTTTGAGACCTCCACCACAATTCACCATGTGTTTATCGGGGGTTATCAGATCTCAATGGAGAGTCGGCATACCCAACTGTACGAGGAATTCCTCAACCGATCGCCCGGCTTGGAAAACCGCGATGGTCCCTGAGGTCCCGGCGTTTGTCAGGGACTTGCGTCCGGCTGACGCTGAAGCTGGGTTTCCAAGCTGCTGGGTCTGCAGATCGAATCGTCATGCGTGTGCATGGTTGCAAGGGCCATCCGCTAACGGGCAAGCCACCTACCCGCTACTGCCCTCGTGCAAGTCCGCATCATTCGGCAACGGCACAATCGTAAAGCCGGTGAATCCGTATATCGCGGAAATCACCGGATTGAAGTAGTTGAAGAACGCGTAGGGCAGGTACACCAGCGTCGGTACGCCGAGCGCACTCGCCATGAATGCGCCGCAGGTGTTCCACGGAATCAATGCACTCGTCAGCGTGCCGGAATCCTCCAGGGCCCGGGAGAGATTCTTCGGATGCAGTCCGCGCTTTTCAAATTCAGCGCGAAACATGCGGCCCGGCACCACAATCGCAATGTACTGGTCGCTGGCAATGATATTCATCCCGATCGCCGTACACAGCGTGGACACAATCAACCCACCCGTACTCTTCGCCATACTCAAAATGCGTCGGGCCAACTCGCCCAGCATTCCGGTCTTCTCCATGACCGCACCAAACATCATCGCCGAAACTATCAGCCAGATGGTGGGCAGCATACTGCCCATACCGCCGCGCGTCAACAACTCATCCAGACTCGCATTGCCCGTGCTGGAGACAAACTCTCCGAACATGGCCATCCAAAATCCCTTTATGAGCGCCAGAAACCGCGGCAGCTCGGTCTCGCCCACATAGGTCAGAACCACATCCTGCTGAAAAATGACCGCGAAAACTCCACCCAGCAGTGCGCCCATAAGCAGCGCCGGAAATGCCGGCATCTTCTTGTAGATCGCAAACAGCACTACGCCGACCGGAAGCAGCATATACCACGAAACATCAAATCCGCTCTCCAAGGCCGCCAGCATCGCGTCCAAGCCGGAGCTGCCCGCCTGCGGAGGACCGCTGATAATGCCCAGAATCGTAAACAGAATCAGCGCAACCGTAATGCTGGGTACGGTGGTCCACAGCATGTGTCGGATGTGTGTGAACAACTCCGTGCCCACCATGGCCGGGGCCAGATTGGTCGTGTCCGAAAGCGGCGAGAGCTTATCGCCAAAATAGGCTCCCGACACGATGGCCCCGCCAGCCATCCCCAGATTAAGTTCAAACGCGGCCGCAATACCGATCAGTGCAATACCAACAGTACTTACGGTCGTCCAGGAACTCCCGGTCGCCACCGCCACCAGTGCACAGATAATACAGCACGCTACAAAGAAAATACTCGGGTTCAGGATCTGCAGACCGTAGTAAATCATCGTGGGCACAATGCCCGCCATGATCCAGGTGCCGATCAGAGATCCGACCACCAGCAGAATGAAGATCGCGCCCATGGCCAGCGAAACACCATGGACCATACCGTCCTGCAACGCCTTCCAAGTGAACCCGAGTCGCAGACCTACCAAGGCCGCCACTATCGCAGCCAGAATGAGCGCAATCTGGTTGGGTCCGTAGGATGAGTCGCTGCCGAAAAAGATCACCGATCCCGACAACAGGCCGACCAGGATCAGTACCGGAATTACGGACTGCCAGAACGTAGGGACCGCAGGCTTATCCATGGGTTCGGATTTCAAATGGCAACGCAGGGGATCCCGCCGGTCATGTCTGCTCCTTCCTGGTTGCTGCGCGCTGTCGCACTTTGGTCAGATACTCGTCCCGCGTAATGCCGGGGCGGTACGCGTTGAAGTAATCATCCGTCAGCTTCTTGGCCACGCCCGACAACAACAGCAGTGCGATCACATTCGGAATCGTTACCAGCGACAGTGCGGTGTCGCCAATATTCCAGATAACATTCAATGAGGTTACGGCACCGACAAAATGCATGACCACAAACAACAGCTTATACACGAGTATTGACTGCTTACCAAACAGATACATGGAACACCGATCCCCGTAATAGCTCCACGAAATCGCCGTTGAAATCCCGAACAGGAACACGCTGATGACCACAATCAGATTGCCGATACCGCCCAGTCCGCGTTTGAATCCGGCGGCTGTCAACGGTGCCCCGTTCTCAATGGCCGGGCCGTATAGGGTTCGCGTCGTGTCTCCGGCCTCGGATACCGCCAGACCCTGTTCCGGATAGATGATGCCCGTAAACGGCTGCGTCTGCTCAGCGTCGGAATACAGTGCTTGCACCCGAACCTCGTGCCAGGCAAACCAAACACCCGCCTCGCCGACAATCTGCTGCCCGCCATCAATCAGCAGCTCCGCCGGAGGCGATTCCACGGATTCATACCCCAGCTCAGTCTGCTCCACATAGCTGTAATCGCCGCCATCCAGCGTTAGGGTTGAATCAATCGGCTCATTCCAGACTCCGGTAGACAGCAGCACCAACGCGGTAATCGTGCAGATCACGATGGTGTCAATAAAGGGCTCCAGCAAAGCGACCGCACCTTCGGAAACCGGCTCCTCCGTCTTAGCGGCTGAGTGGGCGATGGGGGCAGATCCCTGACCCGCCTCATTTGAAAACAGTCCCCGCCGTACACCCCACAGGAGCGTCTGAATAAAGACCCCAATCCCTACGCCCGCAACGCCTGCCGTAGGATTGAACGCCTCCACAAAAATGCTCGCAAAAGCGGGAATCACCTGGTCGTAAAACATGACCAGAATCACCAGACCTCCGATGACATAGGTCACCCCCATGGCCGGGGCCAGAATACTGGTTACACTGCCGATCCTGCGGATGCCGCCGAGAATGACCAGTCCGACGACGCAGGCCGTAATGCCACCGGTAATCCAAACGGGAATGGCGAATTCCGCGTTCATCAGATCCGCCACCGTGTTGGCCTGAATCGCGTTGCCGGTCAGAAAAGAGACCAATACCATGGCCGCCGCCACAAAAATGGCCAGCGGCTTGAACTTCAACCCCAACCCCTTCTCGATATAATACATGGGGCCACCGGATACCGTACCCTCCATATCACTACCCGACTTATCCACCACGCGAAACCGCTGCGCAAGCGTAACTTCGGTGAACTTGGTACACATCCCCAACAAGGCCGTAATCCACATCCAGAACACCGCTCCGGGTCCCCCCCAGTGAATCGCAAGCGCCACGCCGGCAATATTGCCGATACCTACCGTGGCCGACAAGGCAGTCGTTAGCGCCTGAAAATGCGTCACATCTCCATCGTCGTCCGGGTCATCGTACTTGCCCATGGCTACCAACACCCCATGGCCGAACTTGCGGAACTGCACAAAGCCCAGTCGTAGCGTCAGAAAAATGCCGGTTCCCAAGAGCAGAATCAGCAGCGGATACTGCAGGGCCCAGTCAACATAGCCCTGAATCTCAAGCACAAAATCCAACATTAGGTGTCCATTCAGTCAATCCCAAACAATTTAGGCCAGAATTGCGGAGCTTACAAACTGTTATCAGCGTACCGGCGCTGCCGCACCACATCCAGCGCAAGATACAGCGCCTGCCGCGTACTCTGCTCGTCCGCCCGATTCCGGCCGGCAATGTCAAACGCCGTTCCATGGTCACAGGAGGTGCGAACAATCGGCAGCCCGGCAGTAAAATTCACCCCTTCATTGAAGGCCAAAGTCTTGAACGGAATCAGGCCCTGATCATGATACATGGCCAGAATGGCATCATACCCGCGAAAAGCACGGCTGCCGAAGAATCCGTCCGCCGGGAACGGTCCGAAGGCCATAATCCCACCCTTGCTACAATACCGGATGGCCGGAATAATGGCTCCCGATTCCTCCCGTCCCAGTACACCCCTTTCCCCCGCATGCGGATTAAGTCCCAGCACCGCGATCCTACCGCGCTCAATCCCGAAATCCTGCCGCAAACTCGCATCAATAGTGTTTACTCCCGCAACCACCGCATCTTTGGTCACGACCCGGGCCACTTCCGCCAGCGGGACATGCGCGGTGAGCAGGCCAACGCGGAGATCATCAGCCACCATCATCATGATGTGTGCCCCGGGCTCGGTGCGTTCAACCAGATAATCGGTGTGGCCAGCAAACCCGTAGCCGGCCAAAGAAATGGCTTTCTTTGAAATCGGACCTGTAACAATCGCATCCACCCTACCCTCCATCGCCAGACTTACCGCCACGCGAACCGCCTGAAAAGCCTGCTGTCCGGCTTCAGCGGTTTCCTTGCCGAAATCCACGCTGGCCCCCTTACCTGGGGCGGAATCGATGATCTTCAATCGGGTCGGTGCCACTTCAAAGCTCGGATCGGTGACCGGCCAGATGTCCAGATTATCCAAGCCCAGTGCGTGGGCATGTGCACGGACAACAGCCGCCGATCCGATCAGCACGGGATCTGCCAACTCACGAATTCGCGTGTCGGACAGGCATTTGAGGGCAACCTCCGGGCCAATCCCGTTGGGATCCCCAAGCGTAAACGCCACGATTGGTGGCGTACGCGGTGCCTCTGCGGGCTGAGTTTCTGAGGCCATCAGCCAAGATTAGCTGGCATACGCGTAGGTGCGCAAAAAGTCAACCAGTAGCCGCACGCCGAAACCCGTTCCTCCCTTGGGCCGATAAGGCGCGCCCTTCCGCAGGAAGGCGGGGCCCGCAATGTCCAAATGAATCCATGGATACGACACGAAGTGTTCCAAAAACTTCGCTGCCGTACTGGATCCGGCTTCCCTGTTGCCGATGTTCTTGATATCCGCTACCGAGCTCTTGAGCGATTCGCCGTAATGGTTGTGCATGGGCATCGGATGCACCAGTTCGCCGGTTCGCTCGCTGGAGGTTGCCAGGGAGGGTAGGTGCCTCATGGCCTCCTGATCGTTTGAGGTCATGACCGCCGCCACCCGACTGCCCAAAGCCACGACCTGGGCACCTGTCAATGTGGCCAGATCTATGACCAGCTCTGGACGATACATGCCCACATACGACAAGGCATCCGCCAGAATCAGGCGTCCCTCCGCGTCCGTATTGAGCACTTCAACGGTCTTGCCGGAATGCATGCGAAGTACATCCCCCGGCACATAGGCGTTTTGTCCCGGACGATTGTCCGTAGCCGGCACGACCCCGATGACGTACAGGGGCAGAGCAAGTCGGGCCAGGGCTTCCATGATCCCGATCACCGCAGCCGCTCCGGCCATGTCGGCTTTCATGTGGTCCATGGAGTTCTTGGTGGGCTTCAGGGACAGCCCACCGGTGTCAAATACCACCCCCTTACCTACAAGCCCGATCGGACGCTTATTGGTCACACGCTCCGGGTGCCAGGTCATTTCAATGAAGGCCGGGGGCTCGATACTGCCGCGGTTGACCGCCAGCAGGCCGCCCATTTTTTCCTTTTCTATTTCCGACTTACCCCAGACAGCCACATCAAAGCCATGCTTTTTGCCGTGACGCTCGGCAAACCGCCCCAGCAACGTCGGCGTTTTGTCGTGGGGCGACATGTTGACCAGATCCCGCGCCGTGATAGCGGATTCCGCCACCACCCGCGCACGTTCAGCCCCCCGGCGCGCCAACTTGCCTCCCTTAGCCGCATGCAGCACCAGCCGTTCCGGGCGTTTGCGCCCCTTTGAGGAGCTACTCTTGTATTTGCGGAACTCATAGTTGGCCAGCAGAAAACCCTCCACTAGGGCCTGGGCGGTGGTATCGGGATCCTTGGATGCGCCCGGCACGCACATTGCAACGGTCTGTGCCTTCATGCGCGCGGCCAGTTTTGCCCCCGCTGCGGCCGCCCTACGCAGGGATCTTTCGCCCACCTGAGTGCCGAGTCCGACCAGCGCCACCCGCTTGGACCGACCCCCGGCCGGATAACTGTGCACGGTACTGCCCAGCTTTCCATCAAAATCCGGCAGTGCCGCGGTTAACGCGTCCCCTATGTCACCGCCCACTTCGCGAACCCGCGCACCTGCCTCCCGCTTCTTGGCAGGAATGATGAGCAGATCCACATCCAGAAAATCCAGCGGAAGAGTTGAGACAGATACTTTCATTTTTGCAGACTGGTCAGTGCGGATAGGTAGGCTTCATCTTCGGCGGACAGGATAAATCCCGATTCCGTGAACTCAGATTCCATATGCTTTGCGGCGAGGGCCAGCACGCGTCCGGTCACCTCGGCCAAGGGCATCCGGAAATACGCCCCGGCTGCGTTGGGATGGCCACCTCCCCCCAGCTCACGGGCCCATACATCAACGGCAAATTCTCCTTTGGACCGGAAGCTGACTTTAATGCCCCGCTTGGTTTCGGTAAACATCAGCGCCACCTGCACGCCATCGACAGCCATCGCCCACTCAATCATGCCTTCGGCATCATCATATCGCGTGTCGGTGTCCTTGAACATTCGCTGCAGCAGTTGCAGGTAAGCCAATTGACCGCCATGCAGCAGCGTGAAGGTATCCAATACTCTGGAAACCAGGCGTGGCCAGGTGGGGCTCCGGGATTGATATACATTCCGGTACACCTCATCGGCCGCCATACTGCCCCGACTGAGCAGATCTGCGGCAATCCGGTGCACCTCGGCGGTCACGGTCGAAAACCGGTATGAACCGGTATCGGTGGTAAGTGCGGTATACAACGCAGTGGCGACATCCGCACGGATCAGATTCTCATCCAGCGTACCGATCAGTTCGTAGATGATCTGGCCGGTAGCCGCCGCTTGTTCATGAACGCAGCTTACATCAAACCAGGTTTCCGGCTCGGTGTGGTGGTCAATCAGCACCATCTTGGCCTGGCTGTTGGCCACCTGATTGGACATGCCCGGTCCAAGACGGTTCAGCGCGTTGGTATCAACGACCACGATGACCTGCGCGTTGGCCACCGCATAGATCTGCGCCGCCAAACCATCGAATTGCCGGATATCTTCAACCCCGGGCATCCAGTCCAAATCGGGCGGAACCGGGTCGGAATTCATCATCACCACCTGCTTCCCCAACTGCCGCAGCACCATCCCCAACGCTAACTGGGACCCGATCGCGTCACCATCCGGCCGCATATGGGTGACAATCAGAAACCGATTATAACCGCGGAGAACCTCCAGAACATCACGCAACATTTACTGCCCCAATAGCAAACACCATTCAACGCAAAAGCGCTGATACTGTTCGCGTGTACGATTCAAATGGACAGCCAAGCCGGCGTATGGCGCGGCAGCACCGCCGCAGGGTCAATATTTTCTTCAAGCAGCACGCGGCTGATACGCTCCATACGGGACCCCTGAGATCCCTTGACCAATACTAAATCACCAACTTGAGGCACATAGATTCTGTCCAGTAGCTGTACCACCTCTGCGGAGTCATCAAACATCTTCACGCGCTGCACATACGACCTGGGCAGGTCCGCCACCGCCGCCCGCCCGATAGAACCTACGACGAACACCCGGTCGCTGCGGCTTATCGCCAGCTTAATGAGCCGGCGGTGCTGCTGTACCGCTGTGGGGCCTAGCTCCAGCATGTCGCCCATAAACACGATACGACGACGCGCCGGCAGTCCGAAAAGCACCCGCAAGGCGGACTCCATCGCATCCGGGCTGGCATTGTAGGAGTCATCCACGAGTACGGAGCCGCTGCGCCCGGGCAGTCGGCACAGCCGGCCTTTTTCCGGCTTGAGTGTTTTGAGGGCCCGGTTGATGGCCGCCGGCGAAATTCCGCAGGCCCGTCCGACGGCAAACGCGGCCATGGCTACATAGATCACATGCTCTCCCAGCAGCGGCAGCCTAACGGTAATGTCCGCCGGCGCGATGTCACAGCCGGACCCTTTGCCGTACGTTACGGTGCGCCCGGCACACCACTTGCTGAGCCGCCCCGACATGGGATCATCCGCATTAAGGCAGGCCAGTCCATCAGAGGTAAGGGCCCGCACAAGCTCACCTTTCGCCCGCTGTACGCCTTCCAGGCTGCCAAAGGTATCCAGATGAACGCCCCGGATATTAGTTACCACAGAAATGTCGGGACTGAAGTACTCGCACATGCCGGCAATGTCACCTTTGGCGGAGGCACCCATTTCAAGCACCAGTTTGGTATCTGGCCCGATGTCCCGGTTGACCAAGGTCATGGACAGGCCCAGCAGCGTGTTCAGATTGCCCTGCGAAGCGGTAACCGGAAAGCCAGCACCCAAGATGGCGGCAATAGCATTCTTGGTGGTGGTCTTGCCGACGGACCCCGTGACAGCCACCACCGTACAGTGCCGCACGCGTGCGCGGGCCATCTTCGCCAAATACAGGGTTGTGTCTTGAACCACCTGAAGCTTTCCGGCATCCACGCCGGCCACCTGACGTTCCACGATGGCCCCGGCTGCCCCCTTCTTCAACGCAGCAGCCACGAAGTCATGCCCATCAAAGCGTTCACCCGGAATAGCCACAAAGATGTCTCCCGCCTGCAGCGTCCGGGTATCGGTGGAATAGGCCATATTCGTTCAACGGGTGCGGTGCAGATTCCGCATGCGATCATGCCGCGTGATCGCCTCGCTTAAAAGCTCATCGACCAACCTTGGGAAAGTGATGCCCGTATGGGCCCACAGGCGCGGGTACATGCTGACTGAAGTGAAGCCGGGGATGGTATTGATTTCGTTGACATAGATATTGCCGCCACTGGACAGGAAAAAATCCACACGAGCCATGGACTCGCAATTCAGGGCCTCACAGGTCCGGCGGGCCATGCTGCGGATCTGATCGGACTCCGCTTCGGACAGCTCGGCAGGTACAATCAGCTGCGTCCCGGATTCGTCCTCATACTTAGCCTCATATGAGTAGAATTCGTGGGAGGTAACGATTTCTCCACAAACGGAAACACGCACCGGAGCCGGTCCCAGCACCGCGCACTCAATCTCCCTACCGTCTATCCCTGACTCCACTACAACGGTTGAGTCAAACAGAAAAGCATGGTCCAGAGCCTCATCAAACTCCGACCTGCGGCGGACCTTGGAAATCCCGACTGAGGATCCCGTATTGGCCGGCTTGACAAACAGCGGGTGGCCAAGCGCCCGCACACAGCTGTCGTAATCCGGTCTCCGCACATCATTCTGCCGGGCTACCCGGAAGTCCACCACAGGTATATCAGCCTCGCGCAGCAGGCGCTTGGTGCACACCTTATCCATGCCCGCCGCCGAGGCCAGTACGCCGGCCCCCACACAGGGCATATCGTAGAGTGTCAGCAATCCCTGGATGGTCCCATCCTCCCCATTGGTCCCGTGCAGCACCGGAAACGCCACATCCACCCGCCGCCGCGGGGCCTCCTGCCCATCCAGCGGGATAATCCGGCCGCCATGGGCCAAAACGATGCGGCCAAGAGAGATATGAGCCTCCGGGAATTGCGCCGTCCCGCGCGACCCCTCAAAGTATCCCGTCAGCTGCCAGGTGCCCTCCGCTTCAATGCACACCAATGTAAGGTCCCAAGGCTCCGACCGAAGGGCATCAAATATGCTGCGCGCTGACACCACGGACACGGCATGCTCAGCAGAACGGCCGCCGTAAATCAGCAGCACATGCGGCCTGGTGCCCATGGATTCACGAAGAATTTGATTTTACCAGCTGCCCGTGGTTATAGATGGCCCACACCCGGCCCGTCATTATACTGCCGATAAAGGGGGTGTTGCGGGCCTTTGAACAAATATTCTCTCGCGTAAAGGTCCATTCGGTAGTGGCATCAAACACGGTCAGATTGGCCGAGGCACCGACAGCCACTTCCGGGACAGGCAGTCCGAAAATCCGCCGCGGCGCGACGCACACCTTGCGCACCGCCTCTGCCACGGACAATGTTCCGGGGCTGATCAGATGCGTTCCGGTCAGCCCCCAGGCGGTTTCCAGCCCGATAATCCCATAGGGGGCCGTACAGAATTCCACTTCCTTCTCAAATGGAGCATGGGGGGCATGATCAGTGCAGATCGCATCCAGCGTGCCATCTGAGAGGCCCGACTTGATCGCCGCCACATCTTCCGCCGAACGCAGGGGAGGATGCATCTTGGTGTCCGAAGAAAAACCGGACGATTCCACGGCCTCGTCGGTGAGCGCAAAATGGTGCGTGCAGGCCTCGGCAGTCACCCGGACTCCCCGGGCTTTCGCACCGCGAATCAGATCCGTGCTCAGCGCGGTTGATACGTGCGCCACATGGAGATGGGCTCCGGTCAATTCGGCGAGCATCAGATCACGAGCTACCATGCTCTCCTCGGACAAGGCCGGCACGGGCTTCAGGCCCAGCCGTGTGGACACAAGTCCTTCGTGCATATGGCCTTTCGGACCCATCGTCAGATCCTCCATGTGGTTGATGATCGGCCGTTGGCACATGCGGGCATACTCGAGGGCTCTACGCATCAGGCCGCTGCTCTGAACCGGTGAACCGTCGTCACTGAACGCTACGGCACCGCTGTCGGCCAGTTCCGCCATCTCCGTGAGATCGATGCCGGCTCGCCCGCGGGAGACGCATGCGATGGGATAAACATCCACCGGCAGATTCGCGGCACGCTCAATGATGGAGTGCACCACTTCCCGGGAGTCAATCGGAGGATCGGTATTGGGCATGCAGGCTACCGCAGTAAAGCCGCCGGCGGCCGCCGCGCGGCATCCGGTCTCAATGGTTTCCTTGTGCTCCTGCCCCGGTTCCCGCAAATGAACATGCATATCCATCCAGCCCGGTGAAATCAACCGATCCCGGGCATTCAGTACCGGCAGTGCGCCTCCGTCCAGGTTTGGGCCGATCTCTGCAATCGTTCCTCCGATGATGCGCAGATCTGCGCGCTGAAAGGTGCCGGCCAAAGGAGCCAAAACGGTACCACCCGCCACCAGCAAATCCAGCATTACACGCACCTGTATTCCGATCCCAAATATACCGCATCCGGGCCGAATTAAAGGACCGGTCCCGTAATCGAACAATTCCTGCCGCGTCGGGTATCATTTGTCAGGAGCCTGTTCGCGCAGCCGTACTCAAAAAGTGAACCCGTAATTCATGGATATCCGTAATCCGGAAGACATAACCATTCTGGTTGTCGATGACGAAGTCGATGTGGTGGAAGTACTCTCGTTTTTCCTGGAGAAGGAGGGATATACGGTCCTGACGGCTTATGATGGACTGGAGGCCCTGGAGCAGGGCAAGTCCTGTCCGGATCTGATTCTGCTTGACATCATGATCCCCCTTTTGGACGGATTCGGTGTTTGTGCGGCCCTGCGGTCGCGGGCGGAGACCGAAAAGATCCCCATAATCTTTTTCAGCGCGAAGATTGAGGACAAAGATAGGGTGCACGGCCTGATGCTCGGTGGCGATGACTATCTGACCAAGCCTGTAGCTCCACAGGTGATAGTCGCCCATGTCAATGCGCTCTTGCGGCGCAACGGGCTTGCCAAGAGCAGCGTCATTGAGGCGGACGGGCTGCGCATCTTTGTGGACGAATTCCGCGCCGAACTCAATGGCGTGGATCTGGAGCTGACCCTGACCGAGTTCAATCTGCTCAAATTCCTGGTTGATCATCCGAGGAATACATTCAAGCGCCAGCAGCTGCTGGATATTATCTGGCGCGACTCCATGATGGTGACTGAGCGAACCGTGGATGCCCATGTCAAGAATCTGCGCGAAAAACTGGGCGACCCGTTCAAGCGACAGGTTGAAACCGTTCGCGGGGTAGGATACCGCTTCACTTATTCCGCCGATTCCACGGAGGAAGCGTAGCGCCATTATGCGGGCAGCAGCCCTGTAACCCGGTACGGCACAATCCATGCGCTGGCCCATCTGGTTGTGGAAACCGGATCTGCCCAAACGGGCGACCACCCAGACTTGGATGATGCTGACGTTTGCCCTGTTTGTGGGTGCGGCTGTCTTTGCGGTCGGGTTGTATGTACTCTACAGTCTGGATTCGCGGATTCAGGCGGCGGCCCGTGACACGCACCTTGCGCATACCGAGCAGATCGCCATCATCGTTGAGTCCGCGATTGCGGAGCGGAACTGGACGGAGCTGGAGGCATCCATGCATCATCTGCACGATGTGCACCACCTCCACGCATTCGTGGCGCACAGTGATTCACTGATCTGGACAGCTGACCCGCATGACAACGATCCGGCGCACGAACTTTTGACACTTCCTGATTTGAAGTCAGCTACCCTGGAATCGCCCTTCTTTACCAACCGGCAACTGGAGGATGGCCGCTGGCAGAACGTTGGCGCGGTGGCCAGGGGCGAATATGTGATTGGACTAACCAGTCTGGAAAGCCCGCTGCAGCATCTGCTGCGTCGGATGCAGAGAAGCACCATGATCGGCCTTTCCCTCGCCCTGCTGATGGCACTGCTGGGCAGTTGGGTAGCCTCAGACCGTGTCACGCGCCCGCTGCGGACCATTGACCGCACAGCTAAGAACATCACGGCTGGCAATTTCAACACGGAAATCCGGGTCAGCACCCGGGCTGCCGAGATCCAGGATCTGGCTGCACACCTGAATCAGATGTCGGCCAATTATCGGCAGAAGATTGAGGAACTGGAGCAATTGGCCCGTGCGCAGAATGAATTCATCGGAAATGTTTCCCACGAAGTGCGCAATCCGATATTCTCCATCAGCGGTTATCTGGAGGCTCTCTCCACGGGGAGACTGTCCGCTGTACGCCGGCAGGAATTTGCCGCCAAAGGGCTGCGCAACCTCCAGCGGCTGGGCAACCTGTTCAACAACCTGATTGAAATCGCGCGCCTCCAGTACCAGGAGGACATGGTGCATCGCACCCGATTCAGTCTCTCCAGCCTTCTTGGAGAGATTTGGGAGCCGCTGCAGGAGAAAGCTCGGGAAAAGTCGTTGCAACTGTCCCGGCAGATCGGCGATGTCTATGTGTACGCCGATCGGGACCGCATAAAGCAGGTGCTGGACAATCTGATTGAAAACGCCATCGTGTACAGCGATCATGGTGCCATCCGCGTCCGCCACCGGACCCGGCAGGGCAAAGTGCAGGTTGAGGTGATTGACGATGGTCGCGGCATACCCGAAGAACATCTTGACCACATCTTTGAGCGGTTCTATCGGATCGAGCCAGCCCGCTCGCGGCAGAGCGGCGGAACCGGTCTCGGGCTCTCCATAGTGCAGCAGATATTACAGGCACATGGCGAGCGTATACAGGTGGAAAGCATCGTTGACCGTGGCAGCCGATTCTGGTTTGAATTGCCGCACCACGCTTCAGAACCCGCCGCCCAGCCGGAATCCGCCGCCTAACACCATCGGGGCTTGGAACCGTAGTCCGATCCGGCGGGTTTGCTTTAATGGCTGGTCCGCGCACCGCGCCGACTCAGGGCTGGCCACGGACGATTTGAAGTTGGATGGCCGACCTTCCGCTTAAGGATTCACAGACCGGACACAACCCCGCGCACGAGACAGATGCGAACGGCCACAACGGTCATCCCCGACCTATGGCATCGCCAGGCCTGGCTGCGAGCGGTCTGGAAGTGATACCCGTAGGCCCCGAAGATTTCCAGGCATCCACGCTGCTGCGGGCCTATCGGACGATGGTCACCGCCCGGCGGCTTGACCGCAAAATGCTGACCCTGCTGAAGCAGGGCAAGGGATTTTTTCATATCGGCTGCAGCGGCCATGAGGCTGCGCAGGCGGCACTGGGGCTGTGGACGCGGCCGGATCGGGACTATTTCTGCCTCTACTATCGCGACCTTGTGGTGGCGCTGATGATGGGGCAGACCGTGCGCGAGACGCTGATTGATTTTATGGCTAAAGCTGATGGTCCCAATTCGGGCGGGCGTCAGATGCCTATGCACTACAGCCACCGCGACAAGAACATGCTGGCGATGGCTTCCTCAGTCGCTTCGCAGTTTTTGCCCGCCTTAGGGCTGGGACTGGCCATTCAGCGTCGCAATAGCGATGCCTTGGTGCTTTGCTCCGCCGGCGACGGGGCCACCTCCCAGGGTGCGTTTCATGAGGCCCTCAACTGGTCCACGCGCTGCCGCGCTCCGATCCTTTATCTGATACAGGACAACAAGTATGCGATTTCCGTTCCGGTCTCTGAGCAGACCGCGGGGGGTACGCCCTACAAGCTCGCGGCCGGATATGAAGGGCTGGCCCGGATCCAGGTGGATGGCACGGACTTCTTCCAGGTATATGCCGCCGCGCGCGCGGCAACAGCGTACATCCGCAATGGTCAGGGACCTGTGTGTATGGTGGCTGAAGTCGTCCGGCTTCTGCCGCATTCTTCGTCTGACAATCACCTCAAGTACCGTTCCGAAGAGGAATTGGATCTGGACAGACAGGTAGATCCCATTATGCGGATGGAGGTGGCCCTGATTGAAGGCGGGATGCTATCGGAATCCAGCGTGGAGGCCATCCGTGATCAGGTGCACCGCGAGGTAGACGAGGCGGCCGTCTGGGCCGAGTCGCAGGTGGATCCGGGGGCCTCCAGTGCGACTACGCATGTCCTTTATGAAGGAGAGCTGGATCTGGACTATGAACGTGAAGACCCCGTCGGCGAGCCGGTCGTAATGGTGGATGCAATCAACCATGCGCTCCACGAGGAAATGGCACGCACTCCCTCCATTCTCGTGTACGGTGAAGATGTAGCCGGTCCGAAAGGCGGTGTCTTTACGGCCACACGCGGATTGACGAAGGCCTATGGAGAGGACCGCTGCTTTAATTCTCCTTTGGCGGAGGCATCCATAGTGGGTACCGCGGTAGGTTTGAGCGCAATGGGATTCAAGCCGGTCATAGAGATTCAATTCGCCGACTACATCTGGCCAGCAATGCAACAGCTGCGCAATCAGGTCTCTTCTATGCGCTATCGCTCCAACAACCAGTGGAGCTGTCCGATGGTGATTCGGGTTCCGTGCGGCGGTTATATCCATGGTGGTATCTGCCATTCTCAGAATGTTGAGAGCGTTATGGCGCACATGCCCGGCTTTCGGGTTGTGATGCCTGCAACAGCGGCGGATGCCAAAGGGCTGCTGAAGACATCGATCCGCTGTGAAGATCCGGTCATTTTCCTTGAACATAAGGCCCTGTATCGTGCGGCCGGGGCCCGAACGCCGGAGCCGGGACCGGAATACCTGGTCCCGTTCGGGAAAGCCCGCCGAGTCCGTGAGGGCACAAACCTCACCGTAGTTACATACGGCTACATGGTGCATCAATGCGAGAGAGCCGCCCGGCTGCTGGCCCGGGAGGATGAGGTGTCCCTTGAGATCATTGATCTGCGCAGCATCATGCCGTTGGATACGGCATCCGTTCTGGACTCGGTGCGCAAGACCGGCCGAGTACTGATTGTCCATGAAGATCATGAGTTTATCGGATTCGGTGCCGAAATCAGTGCGCAAATCGCCGATCATGCCTTTGAATTCCTGGACGCGCCGGTCCGCCGCCTGGCCAGTGCACTATCCTACGTCCCGTTCGCCGACACACTTGAACGGACGGTGCTGCCCCAGATTGAAGATATTCTGGAGAGTGCACGGCAGGTCGTGCGGTGGTAGTTCGCGCAGTTAGCAGGCAGTTGACCTGCCGTTACCCCATATTGCGGCATAGGCGTACGCACACGGGATCTTGGTAAAGAGACCTGCTCAAGTGCTCAAGGGACGGGGGGCTGTTAGGGTCCGTGCACGAGCAAGCCGCAGAAACGGCAACTGCGGGCGTTTCTGCCCTTGATCGACAGTTTGGTCGGGTGAGTTTAGATTCAGCATCGGTTTATGCATGCCGCTATCTGGTGTCTGATGGGGCCAGACCTGAATGCCTGGTGCTTTCAGCCGGAGGAAATGCAACTTTTCGGCCTACACCCGCTGTCGCAGCACACAATCCCGGACACCGCGCGCCTTGCTGCTGGCCCGCATCCGACTCAGCTGCGCTTAGCACCGTTTGCCGTATGCAGGCGCATAGTGGAATTCATGCCCGCAGCTCAAGCACCCTTAAGGCCGCACTTTGCGATCGGGGCTTATTCGAAATTATGTCCTGCTAGACCAGACTCCGCGCTGCGTCTCCGGGACTGGCGGGGCAGCACGGAGCTTCTTTGGTGACGTAACAGGGCTTAAGTGCGGCCGCTTGTGCCACGAGCAATGGCTTCTGCCGAACAAGGGGGGTCAGCGACAGAAGCCTGATTCAACACTTTGAGCTGGCTGCAGCGGCCGGTGATTGGGGCCTGCACGCGACCGCATTGACGGATCACGACCCGGATTGATGCAGCCCGGCTGTCAATTGAACGGCTGGGAGACCAGATAGCCAAACAGCGCCCCCAGAATTGCAATGATGACCGGAACACCGAGTCCAATCATCCACTTGATCATCCCCAACTGCTTGCCAACATCCGCGAACTGAGCAGTCGTAACACTCTTGACCTCATCAATCCGCGCATTCATAAGCTTCTCCTGAGCCTCAAATCGATCATCCATGCGCTTTTGCTGGTGCGACATGTCCGAGCGTAGGCCCCGGATTTCGGCCTCAATGGCAGCCAGACGGTCCGCTGTGCGATCAGTTCTGACTTCTGGGGGTGAGATGATTTCTGCCATGCGGCATTGCCTTGTAATTTTGAAGGTCAGTTCCTGATGCGTAACCGGGGCAATACAGACTGAGTTCCATATTTCTGAAAAAGACAGCGGCCAATTGGACAAATGCGGCCGCCCCGCCGGGAAAATCCGCCAACTTGCCGGGACCATCGGCCTCAAAAGCCACGGTAACAGCACCTGCAGGCGTTTCGGCACCCGATTGATTCCTTAAGACGGGTGAATCCTGACACTTCACAATCGATTTGCGCAAGCCTTGAGTATTCAGGTCAGGGATCCCCACCGATTCAGATTGATACTCCGGAGCTGTAGCTCTGCGCTGTTCATTGCACTCTGGGAAGCGAGTGCCTGGCGGTTGTTTCAGGGTATTGATTGTACATCATGAATGACTCCCGCCGTGTTCCTGTGAGTCGGAATGGCCGGCCGCCGCTCCGGGGCACCGGATCCTCGGTAAACTGCATCCGCATGGAGGCACCGCTGAATTCCTGGCGGTAGCCTGACTTCCGGTGGTCCGCACCAAATGCTCGGCCATTCCGACTGCATAAGCGACATGGAGTACCCGTTGCAGACGATCATGTACCCTCTGAGTCGGCAGGGTGCCGCTGGAGATCAACGCGGTCGTGCTGGGCACAAGCGGCTTACTCATTGATTCGCTGGAAGGTCGGATGAACTCGGCGATCATCTGGACGCTCGTGCACGAGCCACGGAGGTGGATCTGCATTGGGGCGCAATGCCGCGCAAGCGGTCCGGGGCTTGCCATGAGGTTATGGGCTGACACCGGCATACGACTTGGAGGTTGAAGCGGCTCTCCAGCGGGTGCGCGTGTCCGGCCGTTGGCGCAATCCGGCTACTGTTGTTTGGCGACAAATAAAATTAGTGGCGGCGACTCTTGGAAACCGGGCGACAACGGCCCCATCACCATGTGACACCCCATCCCGGAGAATTCATCACGGTGTCGCTCCAGGCTCCCGAGGCGGCATTGGGTCAACCCGGTGTAGGATTGCCGCAGCGAGCCGGAAACTTGGCCTATTTGAGGTTGCTAAGGAGGTGAATTGTGGTGTTTTGTAGCCGGAATCCACTGGCTTTCGGTGCCGAATGTAGTGTGTGTTCGTACCAATCCCGCGTTTTGCCACACGGGGGTCAATACAAGGCGGTGTCCCAGATTCAGTTGGTTAAGGTGAGGGGCTTGGGGAGGCACCGGCATCGGTAAAGGGCTTCTTGGCACATTTCCGCAAGGTCTCCTGGAGACTTAGCAGATGCTCAGCGGCGGCGAGTCCCTTTAGTCGGGGGACCTCAACCTTGATCGCCATGGCCGTCCACCGATGCCGTTGGTCGGAATTGGTCCAGCGGTCTATGCGTCTGATTCTTTCGACGAACAGCCCATTGAAATTTTGATTGATATTGGTGGTCCGCAGGCTACGACGCAGTGGCTGAGCCACCTCCAGCCGGTG
>JAPPNA010000053.1 GCA_028873925.1 Bacteroidota bacterium
CTATACCCGGAATGTGTCAAATAGCCATGCCACCCACAGTAATTGGGGAAGACCCTTGAAACAGTTACTGAGGCCCCCTGGACCGGTCTTCCGCTATAGAGCACCAGCGGCCGGTTGATTCGTGTAATGATCTGATCTCCCGGTTCCAGCTGCTCGTCCAACGAGAATTCCGGTTTCAGGTTTTCCATTCGGGTGTCGTATTGCATACCGACCAGATCGGGCATTTCGTAGTTGTGATGCCGAAGGCTCGCCTTTACGTCCCGTACGCACCGGACCAGGTGCTTGTGTCCGCGGACTGCTGATCCCATTGCATTCAGATTGCGCTCAATCCGACTGACCACATTACACACGGCCACAGGTAGTTCATGATCCGGCTCGGCCGAAGCGGCATCGGCCAATCTCTGGATTTCGCCAAGGCTTTCCGCCATCGGATTGATCACGCCGAGCAGCTTGTCCAAAGCTTCAATGCTCCGCTCCTGGGTATGCGCCGTTATTTCGGCGCGCAGTTGTTCCAACATCCCCATAATGGCTGGCTGGATCCGGGAAACACTGCCATCCAGGGCTGCGGCTTTCCTGCGACCCATCCACCACAAGAAGACCACCCCGATCAACAGGAGGCCAGCGGCCATCCCCGCTGCCTGTAAGTTGAACCGATCGCCAGACACTCGGAGCGAAGTCTCGTCCATCATCCGGCTGTTCAAGGCGGCCATACCATCATTAGCGGCCGCTGAGATTGATGCAACAGTGGAGTCCGTCGCGCGGAGGTCGCCTGCAAGGACGCTCACCTCTGCATCCAGTTCAAGCCGGGCTGAGCCCACCTCATTGCGTAAACGGTCCAGGTCTGCCTCCACCCCTGACCGCATTGCACTGACCGCGGATTCGGAGGTTGAATCCATCCAGGCAGTCAGCTCAAGTCGAATTTCCTCCAGACTCTGGATGCGCTCGTGCTGCTCACGAGCAATTTCTGTGCGCAAATGTGCAAGCTCCTCATTGAATCCTCCTATGCGCACATGAGCCGAATCAACAACAACTTTCAGCACCCGCAGTCGATCCAGGAGAACATCCAGCGTATCATCTGATACGAAGCGCAGCTGCGGAGCCATTGCAGCTTGGTGGGCCCCAGGCATGAATTCGCCTAGGGCCCAGTTATCCGATGGATGTGCAAAGCCGGTATTGACACAGCAGGGGAAAAGTGTGACGAGCAGGGCGATCTGAGTAACACAGTTTCGGGTCCTGCCCCATTTTGCCGGAGATTGTGATGGATTTCCGGGGGGTGCCATGAAGGACTTACATGGGGCAGGTTCAAGCAGCCGCCATTTGACATACCCCCACGGCTTCTGTTCCCAGCACCGGTTCGGCTGGGGTACGTACTGGGGTCATGTCGTTGGAAGTCAGTTCAATGGCCCTGATGACTGCCGTATAGGTGCCATGCTGTAATCAGGTTGTGGCAGGATGTGAGAGCCTGCCACCCGCACGGAGGCGCAACATGTGCTGGCGGCATGCTGATCCCTTCAGTCAGGAGCCGCCCCAATAGCGAGCGGATCATGGGACCACACTTGGAGTTTGGGCCGCGGAATCGATGGGGCATGATCCAGCGACATACAGTCCTGCGGCCTATGATGCTGCCCGACTCAGCTGCGGGATTGCGATGCCGCGCAGCATCAGAAGCTGGAAGTACAGCAGCCCGCCATCGCTTGTCTCATTGCACTTCTTCAACCTGCGATTAATCGCCCCATTATTCGGAACGCCTCACTTTTCCACCAACCCGGGAAGCCGAAGCCCGGTCACACCTCCAATTCGCGCAACAAATGGTACGAAACCTCCGCCCTCAACTCCAATTGCCGCCAGCAGCAATCCGGCTGCCCTCGGTGTTCGCAACGATCTGCCAAGGACATATAGCCGGCGGTGGTGGCTTGCCAAAACGAACATTGGCCACCAATTAAGGCCCCAAAAGCCAGTGATGGGGCTGGCTCCTGGTGCGTAGTGAAGCGTTTCAACATTGGTGGGGAGTCTTCCATTGCCTGGGGTCCACAGAGTGCCCTGGATTGATTGGCTGTCGTTGCCAACGCCATGAACCTGCTATCGGTACTTATTCTTGAAATACTTTGTGCGCCACTCGTCTGCCTGCTGAGCACTCCGCTTCACACCTATACCATGTTCGTACATCTCACCTAACTTGAGCTGAGCATCGGCGTGGCCTTTTTGGGCAGCCACCAGGTACCACTGAAATGCCTCTCGGTCAGAGCCCTGAACGCCCTTGCCAACAGTGTATTTTAGGCCCGTCTTGTACGCGATGTTTGCTCTCTCCAATTTCGGGCGGATAACGGACAGTCGCCACCACTTGAAGCTTGATATCAACGTTGACGCAGAAGCTGCAGCGACGGTCCATCCGAATATGTTCGAAAACGTCGAATAAAAATCTAACGCCCCATTAAGTCCATAATTAATAACGTAAAATGTTATAAAGCCATTTGCCCATCTGTACAGTAGTACGGAGGACACGAGCAGCAGAACTGAAGCCCAAAAAACCACGCTCCATACCTTAGCCGCACCCGTCAATCTGGCCCGTTGCATTGGATATACTTCGCCTCCCGCCGCGGGCTTTGACGCATTACTTCCATCCCCATGCACTCCTTTCAATTTAGCAACGCGGAGAGCAAGCCAGCGCCAAACAAGGCCTGATCCAAAAACAATGCAAATAATCACAGCAGCATATATGGCAGAGCTGTCGTATACAGGGTACAAATGCGGCACCCACCAGTCGTCTCGGTCGCGCCCCTGCAAAATCCACCTGCTCGTCCATATAAACAGGGACCCGGTAAACATAAGCAACGGCAGCGAAGCCCAAAACACTCCGCGCCAAATTATCTTCAATTGCGTCAGTCTAGCAAGCGCTATCGTATAGCCCTCATTAGTCTGTTCGGTAACCGGCGGAGTAGCTTTTGCCTTAGTTGGTGCCGGTTCCCGAAGTTTCCTGCTATCCTGCACCGATCCCCGATTATTGACTCTTCTTGCGGTCGGTTCCACTCTCTCGTTATCTCCGCGCCCATCTATTGCGCCTAGCAGCTCCGAGCAGTTCTGCATGCGTGCTTTAGCCGAAATCCTAACGCACGCGTCAATGGTTTCCAGCAGGCTGTTTTCAAACCGGCCGGTGCCGATCTTAGTGGCGGCGGGCATAGGATCGCTTTCGCCCTGCATCGCCTCGTAAGCCCTGCGTTGCACAGGCACCGGATTCGGCGGATCAAACGGAGGCGCTCCCCCAGCCACTATGCGCCACATCACCGCCCCGACACCGTAAACATCCGTCCAAGGACCGATGTCCCCCTCACCCACCTGCTCCATGGCCGCATATCCATCCGTGTAGGGTGCCATAGATTTCGTAAGTCCCGCAGTTTCCTGTTTCGCGGCACCAAAATCAATCAGCATAGGCTGGTTGTCGGCCTGTCTGATGAGAATGTTGGAAGGCTTGATGTCTCGATGGTACACGCCGGATTCGTGAACTACCTGAAGTCCGGCCAGTAGTGGCTCAATCACATCAAGCAAGTCCTGCTGAGTGAAGGGCTCTCCACCGGCCTCTCTCCGTTCAAGCAATGCGGATAAAGGCAACCCATGGATATAGTCCATCACCATGTACGCCGTTCCGTTGGCCCGAAATAAATCGCGGCAGGTCACTACGCTGGGACAGTCACGAAAGGCCTCAAGACGCTTGGCTTCCTCCGAAAACCGGCGCAGACCATCCTCAAACGGACTTTCATGCTCGGACCGACTCGGTTGAACAGTCTGATCGACCCTCACCGCCAATTCGGACGGAAAAAACTCCTTGATGGCAACATCTGCACCGAGCTCCCGATGGATGGCCCTATAAACCACGCCGAACCCCCCACGCCCGAGCACAGAGCTGACTTCGTACACCCTGAGCACAGTGCCGCGCGGCAGTGCATAGGTGGAAACTGATCCTCCTGAGTCCATTTAGCCCATCATTGGTTGCTGCCGCCCAAAAAATAGCAGTTCCTGCGAAAGGATTTGTGAACTGCGAGTTGCAACCTGCCTGTTTGCGGGAATCTACTCAAGGCTACGGCGTATCATCTAAAGGGGGTATTGCAAGCCTGTATCAATGTGCCGATGGATCCCATAACGCCGCTCCCGGACCCGTTGCCAGAGGCCGCCGAGCTCGCGATTGCTGGCGAGTCGGAGACACTGGAGTTCAAGGAGCGCTGGCAGGATAGCATCTTGCTTAGGGAACTTGCGGCCTTTGCAAACACGGGGGGCGGCACCGTGCTGGTTGGAGTGAGCGACGAAGGAGCATTGGTGGGATGGCGTGGCGGGAAGCAGAAACTTGACGCGCTTGCGAACAAAGTAGTTGACAGCTTGCGGATTCATCCCACAGCATTCAGGGTTGAGCACATTCAGAACGTACCCGTACTCCGCATATCGGTGTCGCACTCCGCGTCGCCGGTACCCTACCAGGGTCGGTATTTCCGGCGGGTTGGATGCACCGTGCGGGAAATCACCTCGGAGGAACTCCATCGGTTTTTGCTGGATGCAATGGGCCAGACTTGGGATGCAGTCAGGATTGCCGAATCTACCGCGGCACTCAGTGAAGTAAAGCTGCGGGATTTTGCCAAGGATGCAGCCCAACGCCTACCGTACATGCGTGACGGACTTGAGAGGGACGCGTTGGAGATCACGATGCGCAGGCTGAACCTTTGCGGCAACGGAAGTCTAACGCGCGCTGCAATGCTCCTGTTTGGAAAGGATCCGCAGGGCGCATTCTTTGAGGCCCGTATTCACATGGGGCGGTTTAAGGACGCTGTAACTGTTATTGACGACAAGTGGTTTGGCGGTACGCTATTCGAGCAGATTCAGGCCGTTATGATGCAGTTTCGGCATTATCTCCACGTCAGATATGAGATTCCAGGCTCCAACATCCCCGGTGATGACGCTTCGGACACAACTGCTGACAAGCCCGGTGAGGCGGATGGTATCAAGAGCCTCCAGCGTCGTGAGATTTGGGAATACCCGTTAACTGCACTTCGGGAAGCCATTGTAAATGCCGTTATTCATCGCGACTACAGCCAGCTTGGGTGCGTTGAGATTCGGGTCTTTGATGATCGGGTCGTCGTTTCAAATCCGGGAGGGCTCCCGGAATCGTTAACGGTGGAAGAGCTGCAGAATGACGGGCATGACTCCATACGCCGCAATCCGCTCTTGGCGCAGACATTCTATTATGCTGGCCTCGTAGAGCAATGGGGCACTGGAACGGTTAGGATGGCAGAGGCCTGCAGATCCCAGGGTCTACCAGTCCCTAAGTTTGAGACATGGCCGAATCGCTTCGCGGTAACCCTGTTCAATAGTGGATATTCACATTCCAGATTGAGGACGCTCGGCTTCAACGACCGACAGATTCGCATCTATAAGCACGCCCGCGAGTTCGGCCCAATTGGTAATATGGAGATTCAGGAATTGGTGGGCATGTCCGCACGCACGGTGCTTCGCGACCTGAAGGCACTTGAAAAAGCCGGACTCATAAGACGAACAAGGCTGAATGGGCGACTCACACGGTACGAGGCTACCTGAGCCTTGCTCATGCATTGCATAAACACGCCATACACGCCACGAATACGCCACGAATACGCCATTCGTGTCATAGAGCCGACAAACCTGCCCTTATCATCCCGTAGATAACGCCGATTTATTGACCTTCCGAATTCCCGCAGGCACCTCATGCAACAAGGTGCCGTCCTTCACGGAAACCAGTCGGTTAATCGGTCCTCAATGTTCCTTTGGTACAGCGTTGCAGGGCGTGTCTCATGTTACTGATACTGTGAGGCGTTGCTGTCGCGTGATGATGTCGCGCAAGGCGAGGCGGCGTTGACCGCCAGCCAATCTCAATCACCGCCATCATCCAGACTGCCGTTCGCCTCCGCCATCGCCAGCATCGCACACCACTTCTTCAGGTGGATGAATCGCCGACGGACCCACGCCTGGACCAACAGGTTGGCGGGCCAGAGTATCAAGCGGACCACCAGAGCCAATAACGTCGAAACCACGGCTATGCCCAACCCCACCAGATCAGAAGACTCATGCCGCTCGCTGCTGGTAAACAGCACAAATATACCGAGCAGTGTGCCCAGAAGCCCGAGACTCAGCACAACATATACCGCCGCGCTGACGTAACGATCCACTTCACGGTAACGCTCCTGGCCCAGATCTATGAACTGAAGGACGTAGGCCAGTGAATTCTGATGCCGCTGACCCTCAAAGAGCTTTTCGCAGGCCTGCCGGTACGGATTGATCGGCGGGGTCCGCTCAATGGCATCGGTCAGGGTCGCTCGGCTGACCGTACTCGGGTCGATCTGTGACAGAGTCCTGTGGCTCTTCCACTCGTTGAGCGCACGCACATACGCCGAAAAGATCATAAACAAACCTATCACGAATACCACGCCGATGGGATACTCAAAGCCCCGGGCGTAACTCACCAGCTCCCAGAAAGTGGACGCGGTCATCGACGATCCGGCATCTGCTGCCGCGTCCTGGATCAACAAAATGATAGCTGAGGTCATGAAGATTATAAGTTACCATTTGTGGCGAGTGCCAGTCGCAGCACCTGGTCAGGCTGATTGTGCACTTCAACCTGGCGTGTCCAGCCACTCAATTCGGCCAGCCCCAACACATCCATCAGCTCTACGCGATAGCTGCCGGGCGCAAGCCTGCCGCTGAAACGCCCCTCCTGGGACACTTCATAGCGTGCGATTTCATGGTCGCCCTCAAAAAAGAGTACCATTATTCTTGCCGCAGAGAACGCCGGTGGATCTTCCAGCACACCATCCAGCAGGGTCTGCAACTCCACGGGAATATTAATGCGCTTGGACTGCCCGGGGTCTGCCAGAAAGCTGAACCGCTCACCGGTCGTCAGTACTCGCCGCGGGTGCCTGAGCGACCCCGGATCCACGGTTACCTGGTAGCGCTGGTGAGGCACCAGCAGATCCGCCCTTACCTTGGATGCATCCACCTGCCGCACCTGTGCAAGGCCTACCTGAATATCCACATCCTCAATCAATTCCTCATTGCGATCTCTGCGACCATCCCTGTCCGTATCCAAAAATGCCTGCAGCACGGCACTGCTGCGGGCCCGGGTCTGTCGCATGAGCTGCGGCGCGCGCCCCAATGCCATCGATCCGTAGATGCTCTGGCTGTGAGAGCCGGGGGCTCCCTGTTCCAGCATGGAGCGGTTGGTGATGGTGGTCCAAGGCGTATCAAGGCGCAGTGTAAAGGAGGCGGCAAATTCTTCAACGTAGCCCACGCGCAATCCCAGGGACACCCATCGCCAGGCACCATGCAGGGTGACTCCAAGAAAGTCCACATCACGGACTATACCTCCCTCGCCGTGCAGGCCGATTCTTGTACCCCTGCCCATCGCCTGCGTAATCGTTGAGCTCCAGCGCGTTCGCCACGGACTATCCTCCTGCAGCTCCCACCGCAGGCGTGACATACCGCCGGTAATCACGGCAAATGTGGATCGACTCAGACTGATCGTACCGGAACCCGTAAAGCTGGAATGGCGCGTGGTGTTGTGTGTGGTGGAATGCAGCGCCTGCAGGAAAAGGCTGCCGCGTACATAATGCCATCCCAAATGCCCACTGTAATACCGCCGATAAGGCGACCAGTCAGCCATCTCCGAAACCGCCGCCTCCCCCTGCAGACGCAGCCGCCGGTGCTGCGCCCACAGCCGTGCGCGGGCGGCCTCCAAGGGCAACGCTATCTCGCCATCAATCGCAATCCCACGCCAGTTTTGGGTCAGACCTACCAGCGGGGCACCTGGCTGCGCATAGGCCGCACGGATCGCTAAGTTCGGAAGAAGACCGTAACGCGCTTCGGCAAACACCATCAGCTCATCCTGGTGCAGTGATTCCCGTCCCGCCCGTGCATCGTAGTAGAGTTTTCCAGGAGGCGGAAGGTCCTGACTCACATACAGATCACGGACGCGGGTGCTCACCGGACCGCCATCAATGGGAGCAATTTCGACCTGAGCCTGAGAAGATCCGTAGTAAACCGGGATGCGCAGCGTATAGCGACCATCCTGATCTGCGTAGACACGGTCCACCTGCACGCCGCCAACACTGGCCGATACCACCGCACCCGGCTCCGCAATACCCCGCAGAAGGGTTTCCCGTTGGATAAACCGATTGGCCACCGGCAGATTGCTCAGCCGAATTCCATCGTAGTTGGACTGTCGCGGCCACCCGAAGTGATTCAGCCTGCCGGTTTCAAACTGCGTCAGGATCGCAGATTGCGGAAAATCCACCAGATAGCTCAGCGAACGAATATCCACCTCAAACGTCGTGTCCGCCTGTACAAACAGCCCTTCTCCCAACAGGCGCCCCCCAAGGGCATTGGTGTGCGTGCGGGCAAATCCATGATACGTCGGCGCGTACTCAAGCCACCGGATCCGTGTTGCACGGTAATCCACATGCGTACTGCCCAGAACAGTACGGGATCGGCCGTAAAGTAACGGACTGGCCTGCGCCGGAGGTCTGCGCCGCAACGCTGTATGCGTGATGTGCAATCGGGCATGGTCAAACTGCATCTCCACCGGCTCAAAAACCCGCTGCAACCCCGCAAAGGAAACAAAAAAACGGCCCGCGCTCACGAAGTACTCCGTAGAGTCCAACCGGATCACATCAGGACCCCGCTCCACCCTCCCGGTCATATTCGCTACCGCGATGCGCGTCGCTTCGTGCATGGCCTCAATGCGCAGACTATCCGCCATCACACGGTAATCCAGCAGTTCAAGGTAGTCGGCCAGCATCAGATAGTACTGCTGATCACTCGGCTGCCAGTAGGCTGTGACCGGCAACACTTCGTCGGCAATGCCGAGTGCACTGACCGTCCAAGGTGTCTCCTGCACGAATCTGACCGGTCTTTCCTGGGCGGCCGCCGCGACCGCGAACCCGAACGAGAGCAGGAGCAGGGCCGTGCGCCAGCTATTTTTCCTGGTGCGAATGCTCATTGCCAGCGCAGTGGTATCGGTCGAGGAGCGTTGCCGTGTGGAGTCACAAAATTCAACGTTACCTCACTGCCCGCTGGAGCATTCAGCGGCCACTGCAGGATCCTGCGCGTCAAAAGGAGCAGACTTCGCCGTCCCAATTCATTGCCGGCGTGATCGACCGCAACTATCTCACCGGCAAACGGACCATCGGCAGTTTCCAGCAGAAGGGTGCCCCGAGACAATTGGGTTGCCGTGACGGCACTTGCGTCCTGTCCGGGGAGATAGGCACTCTGGACGCGAAGAGATACCAGTGCGACGCGCGATGAATCATCCGGCAGCGGCAGCAGGTCCGTGCGAATGTAACGCCGGGGGCGGCTTTTAAACTCGATCTGGGTCGCATAGGCACTCGGCCCCATGGACCGGTCCTCCCGCAGCGCATAGTGCACCTGCTGCGACTGACCCGGAGGCAGCGTAAACACCTTCGGATAGAACAGCAGTGCAGCGCCCAGGTCCTGTACCGCGGCCGTTGGTGTCTCCACCATGGCCTCAACACCCGTCCCCTCCTGAGCCTCCAGATAGCCAAAGACGGGATCTACGAGAACCTCCTGCGTTATCAGCGACGGATTTGACACGGAAAACGTGCCGAACGCGTGTTCGGGTGTCAGCAGCACCTGTCGCGGATAGATACTCAGCGACTGAGCACGGGTTACCCGCTGCGCGTCGTCCGCGCTCACAAACGTTCCCCCGGGACCCGTCGTAACCGGGCGGGCGGTGTCTACCACAGTGGCAAATACAGGCACCCAATAGGGCTCCCGAACCTCCCCCGACTCAACAGTTACTTCCAGGGTGCCCGAATAGCGGCCGGGCGCAGCACCGCGTAAATCAAGATTGCCACCGATGTTCAGAACGGTGCACCGATCCGTGGCCGCCCGCAGCGATATTCTGGCACGATCACTGCGTAGAGCCTCTACGGAAGGGGCCAGGCAGGATTCGGACATCGTCCACTGAGGCCGTAGCCGAACCGAGCCGTCTCCATCCTGATTCCGCAGTGTACCCCCGGTAAGGCTGATATCCACATCCAAATCCTCGTCCGCGGCAAATATCATGCGTCCGAGATGGTAGGATCCGCCCGCCTTCGTTGCCATCGTGCCGGTCATGGGATCCAACATGACTTCGCTCCCCGCGGATTGCTCACCGAACTGCACGGCCACCGTATTTACGGTTATGTCAAACTCGGCCGGAAACGGTGCCACATGCACCCGCACAACTGCGGCGGCCGGATCCGAATAGCGGGAACCTACGCGATAGACGTATTCATACACATAGGGGGCCGCCAGCGTGTCCGGCACATCAAACATCGGAGTGCGGACGAGCGCTGATGAGAGCCGCTCCAGATCCCGTGCGGCGTGTTGCGCAAGCCACCGGTAGTTGAACGGCTGCATCGGATCCGCTCTTCCGGATGGCTCATCACACTGCGGCTGCACCGGAAAATCCACGCTGCCGACATATACGTAGTAATCCAGGCCTTTACAGGAAAGTTCAATCTGACCCCGCTCACGCACCCGTATCCTGATGTCCGCACTGCTGGAACCGATATGCGCATCGGTAACCGTCAGTGTATAGGCATACTCTTTGTCTTCTTCGACCCGGTTGGGCACATTAAAGGTCGGCGACAGCATGTCCGGGTGACTGAGCAGATCCAGGTTTGCACCATACCAGACAAACTCGTACGCGGTACCGCCGGATACCGCACAGTTGATCAGCAGATCCGGCTCTCCCGCGTAGGTTTCAAGAAACTCGGGACAGCTGACTGCAGGCGGCTTCCTGTTCAGCACTGTAACTGTCCAGGGCATACCGGCCGTACACACCCCCTCACCATCGGGGCAGAATTCAACTTGGTAGGTAAAGGTCGTGTCGGATTCCACCTCTGGAGCCGCGAGCGTCGTCTGCGTGAGCTTAGGCGCGGCCGGACCTGTTGGGCCGCGCCATCGGACATGATGCCCTGCGGGCACGCGGCAATCCAGGGGTCGCTGTTCCAATTCCTCCAGCGTCATCGGCGGGCAGTAGGCTTCGCTATCGGCATCGGTGTGAGCGCGAACTTGCACGGTCACCCGGTGGCGCGCCTCGTGCTGATCGGTGCGCATGCTCACGACATAGTGAAACATGGTGTCCTGTCGGACCCGAGGTGCCGTGAAGGTGGGCGATGCCCTATGGGTCGCGCTTAGCGGACCGGTCGAAGTGCCCCACAGTCCGGTCCAGATGTAAGCGGCAGCGCCCTGAGCCGGGGTGTCACATCTCAGCATAGTCGAGGCGCCAGCGTCCACCGTCACATGCTCGGGGCACATTAACTGTGGTCCGCGCGCATTGACGACTACGGTGATGTGTCTCAGCGTGGTCTGCTGCGTTTGGCGCGAGATAACTGCCAGGGTCAGCGGCACGGTCAGTGACGACTGACCGTAAGGCAGCAGCGGTGCCATAATCGTGGGATTGGGCGCATTGACCGGGTACAGTGTGACGGGTCCGCCGCCGGTCCATGTGTATTGCAAGGTGTTATCGATTATGGGTCCCGCTAAGCGGCACTGTATGGATGCGTGCGCTCCCTCCTGCAGATGTACTGAGGCTGGACATTGCAATTGAGGCGGAGCAATGGTTTCGCCATCCGGACACTGCAGGCAGCCGGGCCTGACTGTTACGCGGACCACCGCCTCACCCAAGAACTGACCATCCACCGTGTGTACGACCATCGTATACACGATGTCCAGAGGTTGCGCCAATTCTGTGGGCGCAGAAAAGACCGGCGTTTGCACCGCCGGACTGCTGAGCAGACCCAGGTGGCCCGCATCGGCACTCATCCAGCGATACACAAACCCACTCTCCCCTTCTGCGTCAATTGCGCACTGTATCGGCGCGTTTGCGCCCGCCCGCACCTGCAGATCGTCGCAGACTATTGAACGCACAATCTGTGCCTTGAGGGGTACCGCAAGCGCAGCACACACCAGGAGCAGCAACCGGACTTGTAGGCGCATATCGTCACCGGGGCACGCTCCTGTAGCGGGTCAGGAAGACCTGAGCCTTATCTGTTTCGCCAATTCGGCGATACAAATTGCCCATAAGCGACAGGTAGGTACGCTGCTGCTCCGGGGTAAGCACATCGAAGACTTCTTCAATCTGCGGCTCCAGTTGCCGGGCCTGCCGCGGGTTGCCGCGGGTGAGCTTGAGAGCTTCTATATAGGCCGCACCCGCGTAGCGGCTTTCCAACTTCGGCACCATCAGGAGGTACGCAAACGCTATCGCTGAAGATCCGTCCTGCTGATGCTGCATGCCTCGCTGGAACAGCATACTGCCATAGGTCTCCTGCAGGTGCGCCGGAAATTCCTCATACGGCATCCGTTCGGCCGCACGGGTCCGGGCCCACAGTATCTGCAGCGAGTCAAGCGACGAATCATACTCTTCAAGCTGCCAGGTGAGAATCGCTGCATTGTAATTCGCTTCCAGGCGCGCCGGGGATGTCTGAAGCTGCCTGATCAGGGCGTAAAGTCCATTTCGTGCGTCCAAGGGTTGAGCTGCCGCCAGGGTAAGCAGGCTGTCAAAAGCCAGACGATGCTCAAAATGATCCCCATCCCACCGCGCCCAGTCCTGCTCACGAACGGCGTAGACGTACTGGGTTGAATCTGTTGCGTAGGTAATGGCTTGCGCCAATGACTGCCGCACGCCTCCTCCATTGCGATCCTTTACAAAAACACTGTAGGCCCGTTGGTAATAGTTGAACAGCGTCAAACTGTCGGGCGGCGGTGCTTCGGCGGTAAAGGCCAGACGCGCATCGTCCAGCACGACCGTGGCGGCCTGCAACCACGCCAGACCACTGGCCTCATAATCCTGTAGGGTGTCCAGCACGACCGCCATGTCAGCCCACAGCACATGCTGATCCGCATTGAGCTCAAGCAGTCCCCGCAGCGTCCGCAGTGTTGCCTCCCACTGGTGCTGAAGCTGATATCGCTGTGCCAGGAATCTGTAGACGCGAGAGAGCTGAAAACGCGCGTCTTCATGAAACGGATTGTGCTGCAGCGCCGCCTCATAAAGCCGCTGCGCCTCGTCCAGCAGCGCCAGCGCCTGCACGCTGTCCTGCCGCGCCTGAGCTTGCGCCGCAGCGGATACCGTTCGCATTGCGCGATCGAGCGTGGTGGTGTCGGCCTCGGACCCACCAGATCCCTCTAATGGGCCCCTGCCGTGCTGCAGAATAAGCAGGCTGTCCAGCCGGATCTGAACTTGGTGCCCAACCGAGTAATGCTCGGAGGCCTGCCGCTCAGCCGCGGCGGCCACGAAGGTGCTGTCGTAGGATTCTGCCACCTGCGCAACAACCAGCGAATCCACACCGGGCAATGGAGCCGTCACGATAGGAACTGCGCTGGGCGCTGCGACAGATTCTTCAACAGGCGGCACCTCCACTACCCGCGACGAGCTGCAGCCTGCACCGATGACGAGAATTCCGATTAATGCTAACGCGCGAATCATTTCCAGCGTCCTTTATTCGGCCCGAACGATGAATACCGCCTGCCGACCGGCCTGCTGCACGATCAGATTGACATCCAACACGCGTTTGGCGGATACCGCATGATCGGCGACGATTTCCACGGCTTGGCCTTCATCACTGGCCACAACCATGGCAAAGAGCTGCTGGGGGGTGATCACGGCTGATTCCTGTCCTGTAAGCCCCTCCCGGGACTGCGGTGACTTGACCAGCAGCACCCCATCGGCGGTGAGTGCAATTTGGAGCGGCAGCATCATATTGGCGCTCTCTTCAACTTCCACACTGGTTGGCGGCTCCACATCAAATTCCGGCATGATGCTTACCGCTGCCAGCCCGGCCAGCAGAATCAGAATGATGTCCACCAATGATTCGTCCATGTATCACTTGCGCTGCGTACTCCACCAATCCAGGAATAGGCCGTAAAAGGCTTGAGCTTCGTCACTTTCGGGTGAAAAATCTTCGCTTTCCACCGCAATGACGACATTGGCGGCATTGCGGCGGGCCGTTCCCATTTGGAAGTAGCTGGTCGCACGGCGCACACGTGGCCTTACAAAGAAATACAGATCCGTGCCTTCAATCAGTACAATCCGCACTTCCCCGTTGGTTCGCGCCAGCAAGAACTGCAGTTCGTACGATGAGTCAGCGGTTCGGCCAATAGCCCGTGCCGTAGCCACATCCTTGTCGGTGCCCATTACGGATCGGATTACCGGGTCCAGATCCGCCGGATTGCTGCGAATCCACGCAGCCAGGGAGTCATCAAAGGAGACCTCCTGAAAATCCTCGGCCTTAACAGGCAGCGGACGCGTCCCTGCGCGCAACACCAGTTCATTTGCCCCATAGGCTCCGGTAGCGTTGTCCAGTGCGCGGGGGCTGCCGCCAGTCTCCGCTCCCGGTTGAATCAGGCTGGGCACGCGGCGTGAAGAGACATTGCTTTGCAGGTTTGCGTTCTGACGGCTCACGCGTTGATTCCGATCTTCTTCGCTCTCCAGGAATCCGAGGTCGAATTCTTCCACTTCCAGGTTCCTGGGCGACCGGGACGCGGCTTCCAGCTGCTCGTTTGGGGCGTGGGATTCTTCCTGCACCCCGAACGCTTCCGCCAGCAGGGCGGCGACCTGCTCGTTGGACAGGACTTCTTCCGCCGGTGCCGTCGGCTCAGTGATTTCGGCGGGTTGATCCGGCTCCGGAGTCGCGATGTCCAAGGGCTGCGTTACGATAGGCAGCAGGTACATCTGTTCCCGCATTACTTCCGACTGCCCTTCCTGCGGTAACGGAATCAGGGTCAGCACACCAAACAGCAGCACAAGGAGGACCCCGAAGGTAATCCATTCCCTGAACCGCATTCGCAATTGGTCGGCCATTATCCCCCTACGACCCTCCGGCTACACTGCAGGACAAACCTTCGGCCAAACACAAATCCAGCAGCGAAACCATCTGCTGCAGAGTCGACCCGCCCTGGGGTGAGAGCACCAGCAGGCTGCCGGGCCTCTCCGTTTTTACGCGCCGCATACAGGCCCGCGCCTCCGACACGTTCGTAGAAGTGCAGAACACCTCTTGGTCCGACTGGCGCAGCAGCATGACCTGCATCCGCTCGTCAAAATGCACCTCATAGATCACGGGCGCAGATTCCGACTGTTCCGTCTCCTGCGGCAGGGGCACCTGCAGCCTTGGCATCTGCTCTGTCAGCAGGAAGAACGCAGCCAGCAGGATAAATCCCAAGTCTATAAACAACTGCAAGTCAGCCTGACCTTCTCGCATGCCGATTGCCTAGTTGCAGGATCGCGAGACCACTTTTCCATCCGCCGTCCAGTTTTCAACGACGACGCACCCGTCATAATCAAGGTAGGAACGCACGGTAGGCTCCGAGAACATTTCAACGAGCATAGACTCTGAAGGCGGCGCGATGCACCGGGTGGCATTCGGCACAAATGTAAGGCGCTCGCTATCGTACCCCCAGATGGTGATATTCACCTCTTCATTCTGCTGCCGCACATACATCTCCAGCGGTCCAGAGGAATAGTAGGCCCCCAGGGTGCGCAGCACCGAACCCGCCATGGCCTTACGCGCATTTTCCTCCATCTCTGCTTCCTCGGTAACTACCGCGCTTTGCCCACGCACCGTTTGCAGGCGATAGTCCTCTTCAAGATTGAGTGCAGACAATCGGCTGAGCAGGTCCTGAGGCAGGGTAGCACTGAGCAGGAACTGGTCTCGGTTCGGCTCCAGCACAAGCAGATCATTGATCCCGAAGCCATCTTGGGTAACATCCAGAAACACAGCTGATGTGTACGAATCATTCTCCGGGAAAAGGATCTGATCTTCCAGAACTTGCCGGATAAACTCCAGATCGTACACCTCGGCTGCCGGCATCACCCTTTGACTCACATCCGCTTCCTGATCTTGCCCGTAAGCCGCTCCGGCAAACGGGAGCATGGAGGCGATAATCAGCGTTGCGCGGGATGATTGCATTTGCCTTATACGGTGTTCGCCTCAATATACGTTATACCGCCTGTGCCTAGCCCTGCATAGGGACTGCGCAGTGCGCTGCGGGATTCGGATGCCGGGCATAGTTCCCGGGTGCCGGATCACCAATTATGGATTTGCAGCAGTCTGCATTGACCGCCCGGTCGGACCTGGCGGTTTCAGACCCGGGTTGCACAGCTTCTCCCGCGCCCATCTCTGCTTCCCGTTGCAATTTCAGTGCCAGGTGGGATGACATGCGGGACGGACTGAGATTATCGGATTCGGGCGGTTCCGTCCCGTTTCGTAACGCTCCGATAGCACATCGCATGAGGCCACTGCCAGGTTCTGGTGCCGCATGGTTGTATTCCGCACCTGCAATCACGGGCGGTACATGTCGGGTGCGTCATGTTCTACGCCAGCCCGCCGGGACGGTTCGACCGGCATTGTTGCCAACCGACATCAGGTGGGGATATCAATACGCGGTGTCCCGGCCCCGGTCCAAGCGCATCCGGATAGATTGCGCGCACCCACCCGGTCAACTCAGCAGTTATACATCCCTCGCCACCGGCCAGTGCTCCGGTCCTCGGAGCCACCTCCGGGGTCGGCAGCTTTACCCCATTGAAATTTCAGAGAATTGCTCCGCACAGGGCGGCTTTATAAACTGCTGCTCCCCTGACGTTTGGGATGCCGGTCAAATATCGCGTGTAGGATCATAAGGCCGATACTCCACCAGGGCCGCGCGCCCCAATATGTCCTTGATGGTGGCCATCATTTCAACCCCACAGTTATCCGTGAGCCGTAGCGGTTTGCCCAGCCGAAACACGACCTGTTGCGGCCGCCCCTCGTCAACGGATACATTATCAGCGTACAGATAAGTTCGATCAGCAGCATCACGTATGGGATTCAACCTGCCCTGCAGGCCAGGAATCTTCCCGGTGCTGTTCGGAATAATGACCGCCCCTCCCAAGGTAAGGGGAGATAATTCCAGCAACAGACCGCCGTGGCTCGGCGTCCATTCTCTTTCCAAACCGGCGGTATACCCGGGTGTCGCTGCGTACACGGTCATCGGAAGATGCGTAGTGAACAGATCAAATTCCGCTTCACCGGCCTCGTTGGTACTTGTCTGCTGCCAGGTCTTGTTTGGGAAGATGGCCAGTACATCCACGCCGGCGAGCGGTTCACCCTCAGCGTGTACCGTGACCGCAGCATTTGAGGGTACGAGCTCAAGCCTGGCAGCCGGGATGGTCAGGACCAGATTTGAACCGTCTACCAGCCTGTACACCGGATCAATTCCAGCGGTCTCATGAGTCTCGCGCAGGATGATTGAGACACCATCGCCCCGCCGCTCCATTATGTAGCGGCGATGGTCTGATCCGGGAATTCTGCCGACGGGGATTCGCCCGAACACGGAAGCTATGATATCGTTGCGAGTAGCCTGAGTAGAACCCATCCCCTCAATCGTCATCCCGTTGGGAAGCTGACCGGGCGAGTCAATCTCAAAGCGGTTCCTAAACATCGACAGCCTGATGCGCCGGGCCTGTACGGAATAGTCACGATGCACGACAGCGTTAACCACTGCCTCAAATACCGCCATCCTGCTGTACTGCGGCGCATCTTCCCGAGCGGGAGTCTTGCGGGCCGAGACCCGCATATTGCGGACAACGAATTTTACTGCCTCGTTAACCTGGTCAGGCAGCGGTCCAGTGATCTCCTGTGCATCCAGTTGGCCGGAAGCGCGATCTGTGCCGCGATACAGGGTCGCTGCGATACCGGCTTGCGGCAGCCACTCCTGCGGCGACTTCGTACAAAGAAGGATTCCGGCTATCGTTGCCCGTTCCACTGATGCCTCATCGTGTGCCAACAGCCCTTGGTTCCGTAGCGCCCGGCGCGGATTGGCCGCACCCGCCGCACTCAAGAGTGGCATCCACAACTGCTCATCCAACGTATGGAACCCCGTCTCGCCAACAATCTGTCGGTCGAACCAGCGGTATCTACCTTGAGCGCGACGCTGCGCCAGTCGCATCCGTTCGTCGCTATCAGGCAGTCGCCTGCTCCCACCAACCCTGATGAATGCTTTACCGGCTCGCTCGTACACGGAATCACCGCGCGGAACCTTGACGACTACTAATGCCTGACCATCAATCTCCCGATGATAGGTTTCGATGCCGAGGACAGGATTGATAGTATCTGTGCTGATCTCAACCAACAGCTGGTCCAGAGCGGCATCTGCTTCATGGACATTCCCTGCACCCGACCCTCATCTGAGACCCCGCAGAGGAGATAGCCTCCGTTTGAATTGGCAAACGCCGCCATCTCATCAGCGAGTTTGTCCCGGCGCGGGCGCTTCGGTCGATTGCCGCTGAATTCAACCTGTCTGAATTCGCACTCGCTGTCTTCGCCCATTCGCAGGCGCTGGCGGATCTCAGCTTCGGTCATGGACAAAGGACTCCTTCAAGATATACCCTGTGCCAGCCGCTGAATGCGGGCGCAAAATCAGCCCCGCCCCGCTGATAGGCAGCCGCGTCCTTAACTCCAAAAGTTCCCATGCTTGTACTGGCCCAAGCGAATGACCATTATCCCCAACACACTGGATGCTGCGGTCCGGCTTGAAGACATCGGCAAACAATTCGTTCGGCGGGACACTCTTGAGGGTATCGGGATGGTAAAGCGGGGGCACCTTCATTCCAACTCTGATCCTGGTGGAACATGCGTTACATTCGCCGGGCGACTTGCCGCACATCCTCCGCGCCATCCTGTGACATTCGTTCAGACGGAAAAACTTCAAAGCTCGGGCCGTTATTCCCTAGACCGATGAATTCAAACCGATTCCGATGGGGTAAAATACGGTGCAGCCTGTCAACAGATCCGGGCGTTAGCCGCGGCCCAAAACGCAAAACGGCCCTCCGGCAATCACCAGAGGGCCGTTTTACTGTATTGAAGACGCACACTAGAACAGGTCAGCAGTCAGTCGCAGCACGAAGGCGCGTCCGTTGTAGTCCCACGGCGTGGATTCCGGGCGGATGTTGCCCTGTGACAACGTCTCGTCCGCATGGGTGTCATAGAAGGTGTCCAGTAGATTGTCAACACCAAATGCCACACGGTAACTGCTGGCAAAGGTGTACCCGACCTCCAGGTCCGCAATAACCTGTCCTTCAAACGTATCCAGCAGACTTGAGCCGCCGGACATGCAGGAGTTGCTGTTATTGCGGCAGACCTGCCAGCCATCGTAGTAGCTGAGACGCAACATGCCGTGCACCGCACCTCTGATGTGGCGACCACTGGCGACGAGTCGATGACGCGGATTCAGATTTTCAATCTCCACGATCCGACGCGGTGTCAGCACGCTGAGTGTGAACGGGCTCTGGAGGCTCTGACCAAGGAACTCACTGATCTCACTCGGCGCGGAATGACCCACCAGCTTCGTACGCGTATAGTTCCAAGCCAGGCTGGCTTGGGTGGCATAGCCGTTGTCATGCTCCACATCATAAGCCAGCAGCAGGTCATACCCCTGCGTACGCGTGTCAAAATCGTTGGAGAAGAACTTGACCTCCGCCAGATTCTCCACGCCGCCCAGCAGGTCGGCCTCATCCATGATGTCGGAAATCTCCTGCGAAATCGCAATGTTGCCCGTCAGTGAAATACGATCATCCAACCTTATGTCAAAGTAGTCCACCGTCAGCGTGAGATCTTCCGTGATGTCCATGACCGTACCCACCGTAAAGCTGCGCGCGGTCTCTTCCGTCAGCGGAAGACCACCCAGAGCCATTGAAATCGGATGCGTAGAAGGCAGCTGCCCGGTTTCCACAAGCTGATCTCCGGTGCCGCTGAGTGCGGTCTGCAGCGCCCAAAGGTTGGCCTGACCCGGTGTCGGCGCACGGAAGCCGGTTGAGACCGTACCCCGCAGACGAATCCGGTCCGTAGCACGGTACAGGGCGGCGATCTTGCCCGTCAGCGTGGAGCCGAAGTCATCATAATAGTTCTCATACCTGGCGGCCACTCCTGCCACCCAACGCTCGGTGAGGTCCGTCTCAAAGTCAATGTATGCCGCGAAATTCGGACGCGTCCAGGAGTTCGCAAACCTGGGGTTCAAACCCTGGTACCCGTTGGAGCCGACACTGAATCCCTGCGCCGAGAACGGGCCCGCCTCGTAGGAAGCAGGATCTCCGGCTACGGTCTCAAACATCTCCTGACGCCACTCAACGCCAATGGCCATGTTGAGCGGTTCAGCGAACGCATCCACATCAATCGGAAGTGAAACGGAACCGGCAACGGTAAACTCTGTCTGCCGGTATCCCCGAGGCTTGAACGATGTCGGCGTGTTGGGTCCCAGCGAGGCATTGACCGTATTGTAGATGAAATAATCCACCTGACTGTTGCCGTAAATCGCGCTGGCATCCCACCGAAGCCCGTCATCACTGCCTCCCCGAATACCCACGGTGCCGCTGAGGTCCGAAATATTGGCACCGAAACGGGGCGTGAATCCACCCGGATACAACTCGTTGAATACAAAGCAGCGCCCCTGATACTGACTGACAAAGTTGGAGACCGCGGAAAAATCGGCATCCAGACCCGGCACGACATCGCTGCAGACTATGTCGTCACTCTCGTTCAGATCCGCTACGGCACGCCGGGCCGATGCTCCGCTGCCGAACCGGAATACGGCGCTCCGCGCACTCCCGGTTCCGGGCGCACGGAAGTAAAAGCCTCCCTCCGATTCGCGCTGGCCGAAGCCGCCGAACGCATACAGATGGGCACCACCGACATCCATGCCGGCGTTTAGAAAGCCCACCATTGAGTTGGACACATCCGGTGATCCCCAGATCTGGGCCGGATTGGTAAGCGGGTAGCCACGCTCCAGCAGCACCGTCTCATCGGCGCGCAAACCGCTGCGAATCGTGGGGTCCGCATCCCGGTACTCAAAACTGAGGTTGGCAAAGCCGTTCTGCGTCAAAGGCAGACCCACATTCACACCGACCATGCCGTGGCGGCCATCCCCTTCGGAATACTGACCTCCCTGCATGCGTACATGGACACCGCTGCGGTTTTCCCGCAGCTGCATATTAAACACTCCGGCCACCGCATCCGCCCCGTACTGAGCGGAAGCCCCATCCCGGAGGATTTCAACACGCCCGACGGCTATGCTCGGTATCATGTTCAGATCCGCGCCTTGTGAACCGACATTCAGCGAGGTGCCAAGCAGGGCCATCGATCCGGAACGATGCCGGCGCTTGCCGTTAATCAGCAGGATAACATTGTCTGCTGGCAGACCTCTAAGGGTGATCGGTCGCACCAAGGTGGCCTCATCATCAATGCCGTGTCGCTGCACGTTGAAGGACGGCACCTGCGAACGGAGCACATCATCAAAATCCGTACTCGTCTGTGAGGCAAGGTCCCTGGGGCCAAACACGTCCACCGGAACCGCCGAATCCTTCACCAGACGCGGCAAACGACGAGATCCGACCACCACAACCTGCTCAATCTCCAGCACACTCACCTGCAGCGCGACATCAAGGGTGGACATGCCCTCTTCCACCATGCGCACCTCGCTCCTGTAGCCGACAAAACTGAATGAAAGCGTAGAACCGGCACCGGCTACCTCCACGGAGTACATCCCGTCGCCATCGGTGGTAGTACCGGTAAGAGTGCCCTGCACGGCCACCGTTGCTCCCGGAATGGGATCGCCCGACTCGGCATCGGAGACCGTACCGGTAACGGTCATCTGCGCACTGGCAAGCGGCACCAGTATGAGCCCTGCCAACAGTGTCAAAATTGTGAAAACTCTTGTCATAGGAATAGATGGTTTAAGCGAAAATAATGTCCAATCAACCCTCGGCGAGTTGATCCGGGCAGCCACACCACTCCAGCTGTCAGCGCGGTCCGGCCGGTCCAGCAAGTCACGCATGCAAGAGGGTTGCCTCATCCTGTTCATGTGGCCTGCGCCTGGCTCTGAAGGATGCTCATTCCCAATTATAACATAAAACGCCGGAAATGTCAATATTGCTCCCCGAAAATCCTGGCTCCGTACCCAATCCGATACTCCTGCCGAATCCGTAACAATTCTGCCGAAGCAATGGCCGTGATTCGCCCGTAAAGGCGGGCGGAATCTCAACCGGGTTTATGGCAAAAAGCAGCAGCATCTCCGTCACGATCGGCTCCGAACAGCTCGCGACCATTGACGAAAATGCGCGCCAGTCCGCCCTGAGCCGCAGTGAATACATGCGCCGCGCAGCACTCGGCCACCAATTGCGCACGCGCGTGGAGGAGGAAACGCACCGTGCCCTGATCCGGCTGGGTCTGCAACTGAAGGCCCTCCGGTCCCAATGCAACTGTGCCGACCTGGACGCGGTGGTCTCTCAAATCCGGCAGGTGCTCGACGAACTTGCGCCTACATGATCGCCGCCTGCCGCAACGCCCGGTGCTTTCAGAACGTAGCCCGCTACCTGGAGCAGCCCAAGGCCGGCCGGGAAGATGTGCCGCGTATCATGTGGACCGATGCGCGCAATCTGATCCATACCGACAATCTGGATCAGGCCGCCCGGGAAATGGCGCTGATGGCCCGCAGCAATACCCGCGTGGAACAACCTGCGCTGCATATGTCCATTTCCTGGGCCCCGGAGGATAACCCCAGCCCCGAACAGATGCGTGAGGTCGCCTATCGGGTGCAGGATGCCATCGGGTTGGAAAACCATCAGTGTGTCCTGGTCGCGCACGGTGACGAAGCCTACGCCCATGTGCATACCATTACCAACCGTATCCATCCGGAATCATCCCAATCCCGGCCACGCACACTTTTCTACCGCACCATTGAGACTACGCTGCGTCACACCGAACGGGAAATGGGCTTCCGGGAAACTCCGGGCCATCTGTTCCAGCTTCCCGGCCAGCAGCCGCCCGATCGGACCGAGTCCCTGTCCAAGACAGCCCACAAGGCCACAACCCGCCGGCGGGAAATCCCGTTTCAGGTTATCGTACGGGACCGGGCCGAGCATCACTTTACACAGGCCCGCAGCTGGCAGGACCTCCACCATCGGCTGGACCTTGAGGATTTGAGACTCAAGCCCAGAGGACGCGGACTCGTGGTCACTGACGGGCACGAGTTCGCCAAGTGCAGCAGCGTCGCCCCCGATGTGTCCCTACGCAAACTGGAAGCGCGTTTTAAGACTCCGTTCACACCACCGGAGATTGAAAGCCGCGAAAAAGAGCTCGGCACGCTGAAGCACCAGCTGCAGCTCTTGCCGGACCCACCAACAACCCGCCAGAAAAGCAAACTCGCGCAGTCCTTCATCCGGCTGGATCAGGTTTGCCCCAACCTGCCCGCCCAACTCGGGACGCAGGCGTACCGGATGCTCAAGAGCTGGGCCGAACATGAGCGAGCATTGCACGATCTGGGCCTGTAACATGAGTGAGTCCGCCAGGCCTTCGCTGCGCGCCCGTTTTGATCAGAAGCAGCAGGCCGCCGCGGAGGCGAGGCTTGAAGACCTGCTGCAGCGGGTCTCCGCTGCCGCACATGCCCTCAATGTATGCGCCCTCAACCTGCAGTCCGCCGAGGCGGTATTCCGGCGCGGCCGTCTGTGGTTTGCCATAGGTGTCTGCGCCGGGCTCGCACTCGCCACGCTGATCGGCCCCTACTGGCCCTGGTAGCCGGTCAGACACGCCAGGGCTTGCGCATCGGCCGCGTCAGCAGCTTGTTAGCCTCATCGTCGTCTTTGAACCGCTCACGCTTCGGATTCCAGGTCAGCGAGCGCCCCACACGCATGCATATCTCACTGGTCAGGCATGCCACCAAGGAGCTGTGTCCGATTTCCACATCGCACACCGGGCGGCTGCGGGTCTTGACACAATTCAGAAAATCTCTCCGGTGATCGTCACTGTGATAGAGGCGCACATCGCCGGGCTGCATCTGCTGCTCAAGCAGCCGCTCATCAGATGCCCAGATATCACCGCGGCTTACTCCGACCCAGCCATCAGTCCCGATAAACTGGACCATACCTTCATGCGGACCTTTCTTCTTGATGACCGGAATATCGCCTTCATACATCAGGGTCAGTTCCTCCTCCGGTGCCTCGGAAGCATCAACCAGCTGCATGGGGCCCGACCGGTCGACCCCCAGCCCCCAGTGGGCGATATCAAAATTATGAGCGCCCCAGTCGGCAATGTGACCGGCCGAGTACGGGCGCCAGGCCCGCCAAGCCCCTTCTTCGGTGTTGTACCCTCCGCTGACGCGCTCACTGTGATAGGGAGCCGATGGCGCGTTGCCGAGCCATAACTCGTACAGGAAGCCTTCCGGAACGGGCTCTTCCCCGTGCGGAAAGGGCTTGGAAATGCCGCCCACCTGTGCATAAACTTTTCGGATTTCTCCCACATACCCGTTACGGGCGAGCTCACACGCATGCCGGAAGCGGGCATCCGAACGCTGCTGACTGCCCGTCTGAAACACGCAGTCATGCCTGCGCACAGCATCCACCATTTTGCGCCCCTCCCGGATGGTGCGCGCCAGCGGTTTTTCACCATAGATGTCCTTGCCAGCGGCAGCGGCCGCCACGGTCATGTAGCCGTGCCAGTGGTCCGGCAGCGCCATGCACACCGCATCAATATCACTGCGCTCCAGCACCTGCCAGAAAAAGGCGTAGCCATCACAGCCCGAATAGGACCCGCCATTGGTCCGCTCCGCGTAGGTGGTTTCAACATACTGACGGGCGGGTTCGCGTCCTTTCGGGCCGCTGCCCGCGTAATTCTCGCCGGAAGTATTCACGTCACACACCGCCAGCACCTGCACATCCGGCATTCGGATAAACCCGCGCAGATTGTTGAGGCCCATGCTCCCCATGCCGATAAAGCCCATCGTAATCCGATCACTGGGGGCGGGCAGGCCGCCGCGCCCCAGGGCGGAAGCGGGAATAATGGCGGGCACCGCTGCGGCAAGCCCCAGCTGCTTCAGGAACCGGCGGCGGGACGATAGTCGTCTGGTCATGGTCAATCCAGTAGTTTTCTACCGCAAATGTAAATATTATTGAATTCTATTGCCCAACAAGTTTGATTTCCCGTTATGCCCAATCCCTGGACCGGCGTAGGCAATCCGTACAGCCGTACGGAAGTCCTTGGCCGCCTGCACGCCGCCCTTGACCGCGGCGAACCGATCATTGTCGCGGGAGCCGGCACCGGCATCAGCGCTAAATTCATTGAACGCGGCGGGGCCGACATGCTCATCATTTACAACTCAGGCCGCTTTCGGATGTCCGGTCACGGCTCAACGGCCGGACTGATGGCCTACGGAGATGCCAACGCGGTCGCCATGGAAATCGGCGAGTTTGAAGTCCTGCCGGTAGTACAGGAAATCCCCGTCATCTGCGGCGTACACGCCTCAGATCCCCGACGGCGCATCTGGCACCACCTGCTTAAGGTTCGGGACATGGGCTTCAGCGGAATCAACAACTTCCCCACGCACGCGATCGTAGATGGTCTGTTCCGGCAGGTACTGGAAGAAACCGGCATGAGTGTCCAGCATGAAATCGACATGGTCGCGCTCGCGCAGAAGCCGGGCATTGAGCTGTTTTCGATCGTTTATGTGGCCACACCGGAGGAATCCCGCGGGATGGCGGAGGCCGGAGCCGATGTCATTATTGCCCATGTGGGCTGCACCATTGGCGGCTCCATTGGGGTCACCGGAGCTACCTGTACGCTAGAAGAGGCGGCCACGCGCACGCAGGCCATTATTGATGCCGCGCGCAGCGTACGCGATGATGTTATCTTTCTCTCGCATGGCGGCCCCATAGCTACGCCCTCCGATGCCGCCTATATCAATGAGCATACCGATGCGGTCGGCTTCGTGGGGGCCAGCAGTCTGGAACGGATGGGCGTGGAGCGCTCCCTGACGGGCCTGACGCGCGAATTCAAGCAGATTCCCTGTCCTGCAGCACGCAAACGCTAATATGGCCTATTTCTATCCCCGTAGCACCTACCATCCGGAAACCGTTGAGCAGGGCGTTATTGAATGGTTCAATTACCCGGAGTCCGATCCCGAACTCCCCATGCTCTTCGGTGCGCGCGTCGTGCTCTCGCCCGGTCTGGGACACAACTTCCACCGACATCCGGGGCGTGAAGAACTGATCTTTGTGATTGAAGGCACCATTGAGCAGTGGGTGGATCAGCAGCGCGGGATTCTTAAGCCCGGCGATTCGGTCCTTATCCCGGCCGGATGCGTGCATGCCTCATTCAATCTGACCTCCCGGGATGCGGTGCTGGTGGTTGTGCTCTCTCCGGTTTCAACCGGCGGGCCGCTCACAGTAGAGGTCGCCGAAGAAGCTCCCTGGTCAACTTTGCGCAATTCATGAATAAGCCTACCCTCCCAATCGGCCTGGCGATCCTGCTCGCAGGCAGTATCGGCTGTGCGGGGCCTGCCCCCTTGGAATACGCCCCGGCCAGCAACAGCGTCCAGATCCATCAGCTCCAGGCACCCCTGACACCGGACCAGACCCTGACGCGCCTGATCGTGCCGGAGGGCTTTACGGCGCATGTGTTTGCCAGTGAGCCGGACATTGTCAATCCCATCGCCCTAGCCTGGGACGAGCGCGGCCGCCTTTGGGTGGTGGAATCCACCAACTACCCGCATGATCATGTCGGGGAAGAAACCGGGCAGGACCGCATCACCATCTGCGAAGATACCGATGGCGATTACAAGGCCGACCGCTTTATCCGATTCGCGGAAAACCAGCCGCTGACCACCGGCATTGCGCTCGTCCGGGAGGGTGCCGTTGTGGGGCAGGCACCGGATATGGTGCTGCTGCAGGATACCGATGGCGATGACATTGCCGACACCAGGCGCATTCTGATTGACGATGCATTCGGCACGTTTGATACCCATGCGGTCATGAGTAATCTCAAGGTGGGGCTGGACAACCATATCTGGGGGGCGGTGGGCTACAGCGCGATGTACCGGCCGGGCGAAGCGCCCGATCCGGCGGCGCGTATTCTCACCCGCGGGATTTTTCGGTTCCGACCGGACGGGTCCGAGCTCGAGCCGGTGGCTGAGTTCAATAACAACACCTGGGGGCTCGGCATCGGGGAAGACAACACTATCTACGGATCCACCGCCAATAATAACCACGCGGTGGTAGTCGGCATCCCCCTGCGCTACGGAACGGGTATGAATGTGGAATATGTGCAAAGCCATTATCTGGTGCGTCACAGCAGTCCCAGGCAGTTGCAGCAGGTTGATTATAGAGATGGATATACCGCCGCTGCGGGCGCGTTTCCCTACAACGGGCGCAGATACCCGCCGCTGTACTGGGGTGCCCTGATGGTGGCTGAACCCACCGCCCATGTGGTACATGCCAATATTATGGAGCCGTATGGCAGCATTTATCGCGAAAGAGAAGGCGAAATCCTCAATGTGCTGGCCAGTGAGGACGAATGGGTCGCCCCCGTGTTCGTCGAAATCGGCCCCGATGAAAATCTCTGGGTCGCCGATTGGTACAACCCGGTCATTCAGCACAACCCGGACACGCGCGGCATGGTCAATCAGATCTGGAATGCCGAGCGCGGACCGGGCAATGCCCATCTGAATCCCCTGCGTGACCGGCAGCACGGCCGGGTGTATTTCCTGGCCTATGGCGAGCCCGCGCCTGATGCGATCACCTCGCTGTCGGCTGACGACCCGGACGGATTGATCGGGGCCCTGGAGAGCACCAACCAGTTCTGGCGACTGACGGCGCAGCGGCTGATTGTGGAGCATCAGCTCAGCGAACTTGAACCGCGCCTGACGGCGCGGATAGCCAGTCACCTCCAGGACGATACCGGCTTGGACGCGGGAGCCGTTCACGCGCTGTGGACCCTGCACGGCCTGGGCGCGGAAGACGCGCTGCAAAGTGTGGCCCGGTCGGGGTTAACCCATCCGTCCGCCGCGGTACGCAAGGCGGCTGTTGAAACCCTCCCGATATCTTCGGCATCCGCCGAACTGCTGGTCCACGAGGGCCTCTTTGCAGATCCGCAGCTCAATGTACGCCTGGCTGCCGTACTCAAAGCCATTGATCTCGGACTGCAGGCGTACTCGGGGCTGCTGCCGGCCGTTCAGTCGGCGGTGACCGGTGCGGACAAATGGATCGCTACCGCAGTCTCCGCTTTCAGTCCGATCGGCATAGTTGAAAATCCTCCCTATGAAGCACCCCCGCCTCCGCCCGTTCCCGCAGCCCTGCCGCCGGCCCGGCTGGAGCTGACTGCGCCGGAAGGGGTCATGCGGTTCGCGGAACCCACCCTGCACGCCTTCGCGGGTCAGGAGATCCATGTGGACTTTGTCAATCTTCACCCGGACCTGCACAATGCGGTGTTCCTGCTACCGGATGCCAATATGGATGCCTTCGGGGCCGCGTTGGATCTGTATATGACGGACCCGGAGAGCTCGGACAACGAATATGTCCCTCCGGCCAGGCAGCATGAGATTGTCGGATCCACCGGGGTGCTGCCCCAGCATGAACGCACCGTAGCGGTGCTCGGCGTACTGGAAGCGGGCAGCTACCCGTTTGTCTGCAGCGTCCCGGGTCACTGGGCGGTCATGCAGGGCACGCTCACTGTTACCGAAGCCCCGGAGTTATCACGCAATGATGCCGGATGGACCTGGCCGGGAAGTGACCCGGCCCTGCCGTCCATCGTATATCTGGCGGGTAGCAGCGGTCGCCAGCGGCAGTCGCACCACCATGCGCGCGTATTCGGATTTGCGGATGGCCAGATTCTCTACGGCACCGGACATCGAACCTACACCTACACCGAAGCCTCCGATGCCGCGTTCCGCGCGTCACTGGGCAACGCGGCTCTCCTGGCTCTCGCCAATAATAAGCCCATACCCGACCCGGCGAGCCGGGCCGCCATTTTCGCCCATGTGGAGGCGGGACGGCCGCTGCTCGTGACCCACCCCGCATCCTGGTACAACTGGTCGGACTGGCCCGAATACAACCGGCAGCTCATTGGGGGTGGCTCACGCAGTCACGAGCCCCTTCAGACGTTTACCGTGGAAGTGGTTCAGCCGCACCACCCGCTGATGCAGGGCGTACCGGCAAACTTTGATATTGTCGATGAGCTGTACCGGGCGGAACTGCTGCCGGATGCGCGGGCCATTGTGGTGGCCACCGGCCGATCCCATGAAACCGGTGCGGTGTTTCCGGTGATATGGGTGCGGCATGTGGGTGAGGCCACGATCGTGGTCAACACGCTGGGGCATGATGATCGGGCCCACGACCTGCCGGCGTACAAGCAGATCATCGCGAACGCGCGCGACTGGCTGCTTAACCCGTGATGGCGCTGAGTCCTCGGCAAAGCCGTCCGACCGCCTCCATGAGCGTTTCGGGCTGTAGGGCACCGTAGGCCACCCGCAGGTAGGTCGCCCCGGTCGCACCAAAGGTGCCCCCCGGGATCACCGCCACCTTATGCTCGCGGATCAGCCGTGCGGTCAGGTCAGCCGAGCTCAGGTCGGTTGCCACTCGGATAAACACGTAGAACGCGCCCGTGGACGCGGACACCTGTACCCCGGATCCCAACGCCTGCAGCCGCTTTATCACCCTGCGCCGCATATCCGCCATGGGCCCCAGGAACTGCCGGGCGTAGTCCGCCCCCTCTTCCAGCGCCGCCAGGGCCGCCGCCTGGCTGACGAGTGAAGGACAGATCGGATTGGTATCCTGAATCTTTCTCACCGGTGCCAACAGCTGTGGCGGCACGGCCATATATCCGAGCCGCCAGCCTGCCATACCGTACGCTTTGCTCATGGAGTAGAGCGATACCGTATGCGCATGGGCCCTGGGGCTGGAGCCTGGCGCGTAATGCGTTCCACCCTCAAAGTGGAAATACTCATAGGCCTCATCACTGACGTGATAGAGTCCCTGCGCCGCGCAAAGCGAATTTATCTGCTCAAGCAGGTCCTGCGGATAGACAACGCCGGTTGGATTGTTGGGAGAGACCGTTACTATAGCCCGCGTGCGGGCGGTGATGGCGCGCTCCAGATCCCCGACAGCTGGCAGATAACCATCGGCAGCTTCCACAATGACCGGCCGGCAGCTGGCGATGCGGATGGCCATTTCGTGATTGAAGTAGTAGGGCGCAATAAGGATGATTTCATCGCCGGGATCGGTGATGGCAATGGTCGTTTCAAAGAATGCCATATTGCTGCCGGCCGTCACAATCACCTCAAAGCCGGGATCCAGACGATTTTCCCGGAGCATTTTCTCCGCCAGAGCTTCGCGCAGGTCACCACGACCGATGACATAGCCGTAGCGATGGGTTTGCGGCTGTCCGATTGCCTCGCGGGCTGCGGCCAAGGCATGTTCCGGGGGACCGTAGTGCACCACCCCCTGTCCAAGAGATATAGTACCCGGATTATTGCGCATCAGGTCGGCCACAAACCCCATCACCGGCATTTGAACGGTGGCCATGCGCAGGGCCGGACTTCTGATCATGGGGCGGAAAGCCAATCCACATGAAAAATACTTATCCCGTCCGAATCCGTCCTGCCCGGTCTCCATCCCGTGCGATTTGGTATTCTACGGCATGCCATACGCATTTTCTTTGACCTGCCGGGCCATCCTGTTTGATCTTGATGGCGTGCTGATTGACTCCAACGACCTGTATGAGGCTCACTGGCGTTCGTGGGCCGCAGCGCGGGATGTGTCGTTTGAGCACATCCGGCGCGTTCATCATGGCCGCCCCATCCCCGAGACCATTCAGCTGGTCGCTCCGCATCTGGATCCGGTGCAGGAAGCGCAGGTGTATATTGACACCCTCTTGAAAGGAGGCCATTGGCATCGGGTCACCCCGTACGCCAAAGTGGCCGCGCTTCTCGATGCGCTGCCGAACAACTCCTGGGCTATCGTAACCAGTGCGCCGCGTGCTGTCGTCGTCCGACATTTGGTACGCCTCAGGCTGCCGTTGCCCGGCGTTCTGGTAGCTGGAGACGATGCCATCAGGGGAAAGCCCTCCCCGGATCCCTGGCGGCACGCGGCACGGGGCCTGGGTGTGCCGATAAGCCGCTGCGTCGCGATTGAAGATGCGCCGGCGGGGGTCACCTCCGCACATCGGGCGGGTGCACGCGTGATTGCGCTTACCACGACCAACTCGGTCGATCGCCTGTCGGATGCCGACTATATCGCGGCTGAACTGGGTGCGCTGTCAGTTACGCAGGAGTCAGACTTCCTGCGGATTGACTATCCGGCTTCGTCCGCCAGGGCCGCGTCTACCGCATCCAGCGTGTGACTGACGACATCGTCGTCATGGGCCGATGATACAAAGCAGGCCTCGTATTGCGATGGGGCCAGATGCACGCCGCGCTCCAGCAATGCGTGGAAAACGCCGGCGTACCGTGTGGTATCCGCCCTCTTCGCGGTGTTCCAGTCAATCACCGGCTGATCGGTATAGAAGCAGCCGAACATGGTGCCGGCGACCGCCACTTCCAGCGGTATCCGGTACGCCTCTGCCCGGGATTTCCACCCGCGGGCGAGCCTGGCGGTCTGCCGGGCAATTCGGCTCCATATCCCCGGCTCCTGGAGCTTCTCAAGCGTCACGATACCAGCCTCAACAGCCAGGGGATTGCCGGAGAGCGTGCCTGCCTGGTACATGGGTCCTGAGGGAGCCACCAGTGCCATGATGTCGCGGCGGCCCCCGTACGCGCCGATCGGAAGGCCTCCCCCGATCACTTTTCCGAGGGTCGTCAGGTCCGGCGTAACCTGGTAAAGTCCCTGCGCCCCGGATGGATGTACCCGGAACCCGGTCATCACTTCATCAAAGATCAGCAGCGCGTCATGGGCCCGCGTGATGTCGCGAAGACCCTGTAGGTATCCCTTCTGCGGCAGCACCACTCCCATGTTACCGGCGACGGGCTCCACAATCATGGCGGCAATCCTCTTCCTGTGTGCGCCAAATGCCGCTTCTGCTGCCGCCAGGTCGTTATAAGGTACCACAAGGGTATTTTTCACCGTGGACTCAGGAACGCCGGGTGAGTCCGGCAGGCCCAGCGTAGCGACACCCGATCCGGCCTGCACCAGCAGACTGTCCGCATGTCCGTGATAGTTGCCGGTACACTTGATGATTCGGTCGCGTCCGGTCCACGCGCGTGCCAGGCGCAGGGCGCTCATGACAGCCTCTGTGCCGGAGTTTACCAGTCGCACCATGTCCATGCCCGGCAGCAGGGTGGTGATCAGCCGGACAAGGGTGATTTCCCGGCGGGTAGGGGTGCCGTACGCAGTCCCTCTGCGGATCGTCCCCGTGAGTGCGTTGACGATGGCCGGGTGTGCGTGTCCCAGAATCAGGGGGCCGTAGGAGAGCACATAATCCACATACCGGTTGCCATCCACATCTTCAAGCCACGCCCCAGCCGCCCTGCAGATGAAGCGGGGGGTGCCGCCGACCGCCTTAAAGGCACGAACGGGTGAGCTTACGCCGCCGGGCATCAGCTGTCGGGCCGATTTGAACAGAGCCTCCGATTCCGTGATTGGCTTCATTCGGGCATGAGATTGTTGGGTTCGCTCATTGCGCGGTCCGCCGCGCGTCTGCCGCTGCGAATACAGTCTGCAATTCCAATACCCCTCTCCATCGGACCGGCAATATACAGACCCGTATGCTCGGCCATGTGTCTGCCGATACGCTTCCATCGGTCGCTATGCCCCAGCACATACTGAGGCATCGCTTTGGGGTACCGGCGGAGGCGTACCCAGGATGGATCCCCCAGAATACCCAGGCTCAGCTGCAGTTCGCCCTTCGCGGCCTCAACCACGGCCTCATCAGACCAGTGCACGACATCAACGCCTGCCAGGAACACGCGCAGCAGCACATGGCCGGTCGGTGCCCGATCAGCAAGCTTGCTGGAGGACCAGGTGCAGGCCGCCACCGGGGATAACTCCTGCCGGCTCACCAGATACCCGTACCCATCGAGCGCATGCTCAACCAGAGGCTTCGGAAAGGCCAGATTGGCCACAACGGTAGCACTATACGGAATCGCCGCCAGCTCCGTGGCAAGATTCGCATTGAGCGATTCAACCAGCGGCGCGGCACACCAGGCAGGCACGGCCATAATTACCGCCTCCGCCCGAATGGGCTCCTGACCGGCCCTGTGTACGTACCACATCTGCCGCTTGCGCGTGATTCGGTTTACCTCGGATCCGCATTGCACGAGCGCACCCAGGCGCGCCTCAAGGACCTCAATCAGGGTGGAAAGCCCCCCGGGGATGCTTTGCAGCGGTGTTCCGGTGTCCGCCGGCGGGTTTGAGCAGGAGAGGCCCAGCAGCAGACTACCGTAGCGCTGCTCTGCGGCACGCAGCTGCGGAAACAGCGCCTCCATGCTCAAATGCTCCGCGTCTCCGCCGGTGATTCCACCAAGTACCGGTTCAATCAGACCCGCAAAGGCCTCTTTGCCCAGACGACGGGTAAAGAATGCTGCGACCGACTCGTCGCGGGTGTCCTGCCGCCGGGGTACAACCAGATCCAGCAGCGCGCGAAGTCGGCCCCGGAGGGAAAGCAGATTTGAGGAAAGCAGCGGCCAGAGCTGCGTGGGAACGAGTCCGCTCAGCCCTTCGGGCAGCCGGTACAATCGGCCCGCGCGCCGAATGTAGGCCCCCCGGTTTTGGCGGCGGGTGTGCTGAACCGGTACGCCCAGCTCCCGGCAGAGCGCCAATACTTCCGGCTTGCGCGCCGGAAATACATCCGGGCCGTGCTCAATGATAAATCCTTCATGGCGTTCAGTATCGATGCACCCGCCCAGTCGGCCGGATTTTTCCAGCAGCACCCCCTCAATCCCGGACTGTCGCAGGTGCCAAGCCGCCGCCAGGCCTGTTATTCCGCCGCCAATGACCGCGACCGGCATCAGACCCAACCCGCCGCACGCGCAGTGCCCTCAATGAGTTCCGCAAGCGTGCGCAAAAACAGCGGATCGCTGTTCAGGGATGGAGGGCGCTCCAAACGCATATTGTTCGCTTGTGCGACCGCCTGGGCTTCAATGTCAATGTCGTAGAGCACTTCCACATGGTCGGACACAAATCCCACCGGCAGGCTGACCACATTCCTGATGCCCGCTTTGGCCAGATCAACCAGGTAGTCTTCCAGTTGGGGACCCAGCCAGGGCTCCGGGCTTCGGCCCTCGGACTGATAGCACCAGGACCATCGATCGGCTGGCAGGTTGGCCTTGCGGGCCACCAGCGCAGCGGTCTGCCTGCACTGCCGGTCGTAGGGATCGCCGTTTTTCAGAATGCGGACCGGAAGGCTGTGTGCACTGAATACGACATGCACGGAATCCCTCTGGGATGCCGGAAACCGCTCAATCCCCATGCGCACCCGATTGGCCAGGGCTTCAATCAGCCCCGGCGCATCAAAGTAGTGCTCCACATGCGCAAACTTAATGTGCCCGTGATGGAATGCAAGACCGGCCGCAATCTTCTTCTGGTACTTGGCAACACTCATACCGCTGTAGTGGGGCGCAAACACGAGGCTGACTGCCCGTTCAATGCCATCTGTCAGCATATGTCCGACGGTTTCCTCAATCCACGGTGCCCAGTGGCGCATGCCCAGATACGCCTTGTACCGGCCGGGAGATGTGTTCAGCTGCCCCATTACACCGCGCACGGCATCGCGCGTCAGCTCCAACAGGGGTGAGGATCCCCCGATGAGTCGGTAGTTGCGGGTGATTTCCCTGATCAGTGCGGCCGAGGTCGTGCGACCTGCACGGATGTCCGCCAGGTATCCCGGAATGTCATCCAGCGAATCCGGCCCCCCATAGGCCATAAACAGTACCCCAACCTGTTCTTGCATGGGCTACCCTGTTGACTCTTGCACATAATCCACCAGACGGCGAACATTGTCAACCGGTGTGTTGGGCAGTATTCCGTGGCCCAGGTTGAAAATGTATCCGGTCCGACCGCGCATGCTTCGCAGCACCTCATCCGCCTGCCAGCGAAGTTCTCTCCACGGCCCCAAGAGCGCACACGGATCCAGATTACCCATTACCGGCCGCTGTACCATCTGATGTGCTTCATCCAGCGGCAAACGCCAGTCCACGCCGATAACATGGCCGCCTGCGGCGGCTATTTCGCTTAGCCAGCTGCCCGTTCCGGTGCTGAAATGGATTACCGGCACTTCGTCGCCGAGACGCGCGATAATCATTTTCGTGTACGGCTGGGCAAACCGCACATAGTCCTGTCGGCTAAGCGCACCTGCCCAGGAGTCAAACAGCTGCAGACATTGCGCGCCGGCTCTTGCCTGGGCCTGCAGCAGATCCGTCACGATACTCACCATCCTGATCATAAGTCGGTCCCAGGCTGCGGGCTGAGCATACATAAGCGACTTAGTGTGGGTAAACGATCGGGTTGATCCACCCTCCACCGCATAGCTGGCGAGGGTGAAGGGGGCTCCGGCAAACCCGATCAGCGGCAGGTTACGCCCGTCCAGTTCCGACCGGACCCGGCGTATCGCCTCAAGCGTAGGTGCCATGGACTCCTCGGCGGGCGGCACGCGCAGCCGGTCAATCTGCCTGGTTGTGCGCAGCGGGTTAGCTATAACGGGACCCCGACCGGGCTTGTAGCTCAGCGACAGCCCCATTCCGATCAGCGGAGGCAGCAGGTCCGCAAAGATAATAGCAGCATCCACATTCAGCAGATCAACAGGCATCAGGGTGATCCTTGCCGCCAGTTCGGGGTTATTGAGGGCCTCCATCATCGTGTACCTGGCCCGAATGGCCCGGTACTCAGGAAGATACCGGCCAGCCTGTCGCATTATCCAAACCGGTGTCCGCTCCACCGCTTCACCGCGACAGGTCTTTAGCAGCAACAGGTCTTGTGAGCTCATGCGCGAAATGTACGGCATACGCCGGGACTGGCCACTATGGCGCAGGAGTATCGGTATGCGTCCACCGAATGCTGGCCATCCCCTGCAGGCCAGCACTGTTCCTGGGCGTGCCGCCACCTCCCGCACGAATGCCTTGGACGACAGCCGCAGCGCAACGGGATCGCCGTGCGAGCCGGAGGGTATTCGGCCACCGCGCTCTACCCGCCCACATCCGGGCGTACCTGGCGATCAGCAACACGCACGATTCTTCCTTTTCCGCGACAGGAAGTGCCGGGATGCCTGTTGCCCCAGCACCGAATCCTACGATACGCAAAACGGAAAGCATAATGGATATCCGGCCATCGGGGCTCATGGGCTGGGGTATGACCTGATACTCGTAGAATGGTACGAAGGGCAATTGTGCTACGGAATAATTGGAATGCCGATCACCGGGAGAATGACCGGGGCTGAGTCGTCCTGCGATCAGGGCACAACCTCGATCTCGCAGCATGAACAGGCCGGTTTGATGTAGTCCATGAGCCGGATCGATCCCTACCGGATACCGTCGCTTTAATAGCGGGGTAAGGGTGGCATCAGGCGCACGAGATCGGGTTGGCGCGGATTTTGCATGTCAGGTATCTGAGCTGATTTTCAGCCGGATTTTGGCGAGCGCCCCAATGCAGACCGATGCTAAGGCGCTTATTTTTCCCGGCTTAATTGTATTCTTGAAACAGACGAATTGAAACATGACAAGCATTTTTCGGTGCGCATTGCTGGTGTCGGCCATCTTATTTACGCAGTCTGCGTGCGACAGCTCCAGTGTGGACAATACCCCCTTGACTGCTATGGAATCCGAGCAGATGGTTACGGGCCTTCTGGCCGTCAAGGTGGATACCACTGCGGCGATCAAGACGGTTCACTTAGAATCGGATTCCCAGATTGATGTTACGGTTGTATGTCCGCAGGGGGGTGAAGCCCGGATAGTCACATCTGTTCTGGAATTCAGTGACGAAGGCCCTGAGCCTACCTTTGGATTGGAAACCCGTGTCGGATTCATGCCCTCCGGCTGCGAGATCGGCAACTACATGTTGGATGATGGGACGGGGATGAATGTTCGCGTTCGAATTGTATTCCAAGGGTTTTTGGATCTGGTTTCAGTGGAAGGGGACCTGACAGGCACGACCGATTGGAATCTGATGGATCGCTCCGGGAGCTGCGAGGTGGATATGGATGTGGAAGTGGTATTGGGCGGAGACAACCCAGAAGGTGGCGCGTTTCTGGCCGGTACGGCCTGCGGGCACATGTTGCGCCTGGACGTAACCGACATAATTGGCGTTGATAACCCAGCCACCGACGGAGACTCCCTGCAATCCAAAATGATCCGCCTCAGCCCGCGTTTCTCTGCGCCTGCGGTTCCTGAATCGTAAGTCAGGATGGTCCGGTGAGTCGGCATGCAATACGTGAATTGTTGACGTACGTGAAAAATGCTTCCAGCGTCGGCATCGTCATTGCGAATCGGGTCAAGCTGGCGAGGGCAGTCAGGCGGCATGCAGAAGCTGGCCAGGGACTGGGGTGCACCTGTCGGCTGGCCAAGGAAAACCGCAGCATCCTTATCCAGCAAGTATTTGCATGCCCCGTTGTCCGTGCTTGGATCCTTGAGTAAGGTGATGCCGGTCGCCGGCTGCGCGCTCAATACTGGTGATGGCTGGATGCACATACGCCGAGGATGTACATCGCTGATTCTCCGTCGGTTTCGTCGGGAGATCTGCTCAACATGGGTTGCCTGTAGGTGGAGGTTGGGAGGTGCGGTGGAATGCATTTTGACGCGATGTAGAGAGCTCGATGGAGCCTGCTGGTCGCTCAGCTCAGGCGCAGATTCTGTGCGCGCCGCGGGCCGAAGCAGGTCAGGACAACACCGGCGATAATCCTGCCGCCTCCGGTGCGCATTTGAGCGGCTCCAAGGCAGCGTACGTCGTCCTGAGGGGTCTGACTCCTGGCGTATTCCGATTCACACAGCACCGATCGGCAACCCTCAGGCGTGTGCGCCATCGCATCCCTCACTCAACTCCACCTCACCCCATGTCGGACTGCCAGCAGGCACGACCGACAAAGAAGGGCCCGATATGGCTCAGATAACTGGTTGTCTGGCGGGTCTTGCGCATGCGCTCCACAATGGCGGAAAGCGGATGGAGCGCCCTGCTCAATAGCCCTACCAAGAAATCATTGTCATTCTGGTCCAGCCCGTGGCAGGCCAGCCGGATATCATGTGCATGATCGGCGCGCCCGTACGCCATGCCGATACCACCATGTTCCATGAGGATCGTACGGCGTTCTTCCGCACTCAGCTCCTGAAAAGCTCCCGACCGGCGCAGCGGATACCACATCGCCCACGGCCACGCCGGATTGCTTACGTAACGGCGCGGCCGCCGGATCAGCACTTCCTCCAGGTCCTGCTCATAGCCGATTGCGTACGTTCGTCCCACCATCGTCCACTCCGGCAGACAGGTAAGGGAGCCAAAAGCCCCCTGATGCAGCAGGTTGCGCAATTCACCCACAAAAAAATCTGGAGTCTCGTTCATCACCAGCAATCCGACCCCTTCCGGGTCATGAAGCATCAGATACATCGCACCCTGAACCTTTGCAGCCATCAGCTGCGCCATCAGCGGGGCAGGGTTGCGGCATCCGGTAAAGACCAGCAGCTGCATGAACAGTCTGCGATCCGAATGCACCAGCTGTCCGTCACCATCCCGGCCTTTTTCGCGGAGATCCACCCCGGCAGGCCTGTTTTCTCTGATATCAAGGGCCATATTGCTTATGCCTGGTGGTGCAGCCATCGGGCGGCATCAAGGGCATGATAGGTAATTACCAGGTCCGCACCGGCCCTGCGAATACTGTGCAGGATTTCCATTACGACCGCTTGTTCATTGATCAGGCCTGCTTCGGCGGCAGCCTTTACCATCGCATACTCACCACTTACATTGTAGGCGGCGAGCGGGATTCCCTCCATCCTCTCACGAATGCGCCGAACTACATCCAGATAGGCCAGGGCGGGCTTGACCATCAGAAAATCCGCCCCTTCGTCTATGTCCTGTTGGGCCTCCCGCAAGGCTTCGCGTGCATTACAGCAATCCATCTGATGGGTGCGGCGATCCCCAAACCGGGGTGATCCGTCCGCGGCATCGCGAAACGGACCGTAGAAGGCAGAGGCATACTTAACGCTGTACGACATGATGGAGACCTCTGAGTGGTCCTGGCTGTCCAGGCCCTGCCTCAACGCGCGGACCTGATGATCCATCATCGCGCTGGGGGCTACAATATCCGCGCCACTGTCGGCATGAACCTGGGCCATACGGGCCAACCAGGGCAGCGTCCGATCGTTGTCCACCCCGCGGCCATCTTCGGCCAGCATTCCGCAGTGGCCGGTGTCGGTGTACGAACAGAGGCAGACATCAGTGATCACGGCGATGTTCGAACCCGCCTTTTTGATAGCCCGCACAGCAGCTGGCACCACCGCATCGGCTTTACACGCCATCTGCCCACCCGGTGCCTTGGACCGCGGAATCCCAAACAGCAGCACACCCGCCAAACCCAATTCCGCCGCTCGCGAGGCCACTTCGACCGCGCCGTGGATGTCTACTCTGCTTACGCCGGGCATGCTGTTGATCGGCCCGGTCCCGCAGCGGGTTACAAATATCGGATAGATAAGGTTGGCTGGCGACAGCGTGGTTTCGCGGGTCATCCGCCGTATCGCCCTGCTGCTCCTGCGCCGCCTCAGTCGTACGATCCTGTGTCTATCGGGCTCTGCCATAATGATCTGCCAGACTTCTGATCAATCCGCCAATCGTGTATTCGCGTGCAATCACATCAACGCTGAAGCCGCATTCGCGGGCCGCTTCGGCGGTAACCGGTCCGATGCATGCCGTTACCACAAGGGCCGCCGGCCGCCGGCCGATGGCGGCGAATCCTTTAACGGTAGAGGCACTGGTAAAGGTCAGCGCATCAAACCCCTTCACAAGCGCGGCCAATGCCGCTTCGTCAGGCGTGTTCAACAGCGTGCGGTAGACAGCCACTTCTGTAACATGGGCCTGCCGGGCGCGCAGTATCTCGGCCAGGATCGGTCGGGCCTTCTGGGCACGCAGCAGCAGGATTTTCTGACCGGCCACCTGGTCCAGACCCCGTCCAATCTGTTCCGCGGTGAATTCACCCGGAACGAATTCCGGTGCCGCATTGCGACTTCGCAAGGCGCTTGCCGTGGCAGGTCCTATCGCAACGGTCCGCACCGGTTGCGGCCACGGAGAATGCAGCTGGGCCCATGCATACCTAACACCGTTAACGCTGGTAAACACCACGCGGTCATATTCGCGCAGACGAATCAGCTCTCTCTGCAGCACGGTGTTATCCGGCATGGGCTCCAGCCGAATAGTCGGAAATCTGATGGGCCTGGCCCCCGCTGCCGCCAGCTGCGCACAAAAGGCGTTGGCCTGATCCGCCGGCCGCGTCACTACAATGCGCTTGTCGGCCAGTGGATTATTCATCAGTCAGTAATTCCAAGGCTCCCTGATGACAGGCCTGCTCTGCCAGGCTTTTGCCGAGTTCCCGGGCGCGGTGTCCGCGGCCCTGCACGCGTATTGACCGCGAACCGTTACGCGCAGACACCACAGCGGTCATGGACAGTTCCCCGTTCTTCCACTGGGCCCAGGCTCCCACCGGCAGTGAGCAGCCCCCACCCAAGGCATGGAGAAACGTGCGCTCGGCGGAGGTAGCGTCGCGCGCCTGTGCGCAATCCAGCCGTTCAAGAAGTCTGCGTGTTTCTTCGTTACTCCGTCGGCATTCAACCGCGAGCGCGCCCTGACCGGGCGCGGGCACCATGATTTCTGGAGGGATCCTGGTATGCGAAACGCCATTTATGGCCAGTCGGAGCAGTCCGGCCTCCGCCAATACGAGTGCATCCACTTCCCGGCGTTCCAGAAGGCGCACACGGGTATCCACATTGCCCCGTACCGGAACTATCTCAACATCCGAACGCCAGGCCAACAACTGGGCCCGACGGCGCTGGCTGGAGGTTCCCACCCGGCTTTCGGGAGCCAAATCCTCCAGCGCGATACCGTCACGGGTTACCAGCGCGTCACTCGCCGATACGCGGCTAAGCACGGCGGCCAGAACAAGTTCATCTGGGGTTTCTACGGGCAGGTCCTTAAGCGAATGGACTGCAAAGTCAATTCTGCCCTCCAGCAGCGCCGATTCAATCGATCCGGTAAACGCGCCGCGTCCTGCCTGCCACAGCGGACCTTCGGTGCGATCTCCCTCGGTTACGATGGGCCGCAGCTTTACAATCAATCCGGGGTGATGCTGCTGCAGCTGCGCCGCTATCTGCCGGGTTTGCGCCAGGGCCAGCTTTGATCGGCGTGTGCCGGCGACCAGAACGTCCCCCATTCATTCGGCAACAGCGAACAGGTCCCGTATCAGGCCCGCCGCATGCTCCGCATCGCCGTTCTGTGCCACATGATGCCGCAGCTGTCGCGTCGGCTCATGCAACAGCTTGTTGATCAGCGAATGGGAGAAGTAGTCCAGTTTACGTGCCAGCTCCGGGCTGAGCGGCCCCAACTCCTGCATCAGGCGCTGCAATTCCGCCTGTCTGATAGCCTCCGCCTTCCGACGAACATCGCCGATTACCGGCTCAACGGCCATGGACTTCAGACGAGCCCCCAGCAGAGTCATTTCCTCTTCAACAATGGCCTCTACATACGGCACCTGGGTGCGTCGTTCGGACAGAGACACATCAACACCCTGACGCAGCGCATCGACATTAATCAGTGTCACATCGGCCAGGGTCGCGACTTCAGGATCCACATCACGCGGAACAGCAAGATCTATCAGCAGCAGAGGGTGCCTGTCACGCGGCCCGATGTGGGCGGGTTCAATGACCGTATGGGGCGCGTTGGTCGCACAGACCAGTACATCGGCTACCCGAATCGTCTGACGCAGTTCTTCCAGCGGCACGGCCTGCGCGCAGGCCTGGAGGGCCAGTTCCTGCGCCCGTCTCGGATCCCGGTTTATGAAGGTAAGCTGCCCGATGGAGTCGCCATTGAGGATTTTGGCTACGAGCTGACCTGTTTCGCCGAGCCCCAGTATGGCCACATGACACCCGTGAAGCGGACCGGCCACGCGCCGAATATGATCTACGGCTACCGAGGCCACGCTGACGGGGCGGCGACCCAGCGCTGTCTCCTGGCGGGCCCGTTTACCGGTGGTCAGCACGGACTGAAACACCGTACCGAGTACTTGGCCAGCCAGATTGCACATTTCCGAACGCTGAAGTGCCTCTCCGACCTGCCCCAGGATCTGCGGTTCTCCGAGCACCATTGAGTCAAGTCCGGCGGCCACACGCGCCAGGTGATGTGCCGCATCCATCCCCTCGGCTTCGTACAGGTAGGACTCAAACACCGTTAGCGGTACGATCCCCGACAGAGCAGCCCGGAGGGATGCCACAGCAGGTTCGTCAGTCTGCGATTCTCCGTAGAACTCCACACGGTTGCATGTTTTCACCACAGCCAGCCCAATCAGGAGGCCCCTGACATCAGCCTCAAGCCGGGATAAGGCATCGGCATCCAGACTCAGCTGTTCACGGACTGAGACCGGTGCCTCCCGGTAGCTCAATCCGATAAGTCCGAATGATGGCTGCTTCATTGCCGCACCGTGATCAAAGGCATCCAACCTGTTCAAGAGGTAGCCAGTGAAATTACGAAGATTCCGGGGAAAGGAGGCAATCCCGGTTATGGGTCGGCACCGGGTTGCAACGGGCAGTCTGGCAGAATTCACCAAATCTTTTTCTGCTGCTCCTCCCCAGCCGGCACTTCACTATTACCCGTTAGCTCCTGGGCTTTGCTAAGCTCGGCATTGTAGCGCAGTGTTTCCAACAGACCTCTGACAAAACTGAGGATGTCCACCGTACTTCCCTGCCGGATTACTTTACAGGTGGCCATGCCGACGGCCTTGTAATCCATGTGGTGTTTCCGCACGAATGCGATAGCCTGATCTATATCAAGCCTGCTCGCCGATTCAAGGCCATCAGCTGCGGCGATAGAAATCCCTTCATCGAATTGGTGCGCGTTAAGCTGCGGACCCGGGTCGCTTTTCACCGCGTCTGAACCTTCCGCGCCTTTTGGCGAGTGCGACGAATCCACGGGCAAATCAATCCGCTGCAATTCGGTGCGCCTCTTTATCAGCACCGTCTGGCCGAATTCAAGCCGGAACCACTGCCACTGAAATGACGAATCGCTGACCTGGATGGGATCTTGAAGGGGCTCTGCGCGTCCGAGACCGGCAATCCAATACCCGCCATCAGGGGTCTGTTGAAGGGCATCGCTTTGTGTGGCCGGTGCCTGCCAGTGGTGCTTGTTGGGATAGGAATGCCCAACAGGCTGTTCGCCTGCTGCCATGGCTGCGAGCCGCCGCGCCTCAGTCCGAAGCATCTCTTCATCCTGCACGCTCACCGGCGGTTCCTTTGCGGCAACGGCTCCCATGATCGCACCGCCCATAGTCGCAATGGTATCGGTGTCCGTATGGAGTGCGTTGGCTGCGATGGTTAGCGCGGACTCAATATCCGGTTCACACCAGGCGAGGGCCACCGCAGCGATGGCGCAGAGCGTTCCGCTTCCACGCTGCTTGGGATTCTTCAGGTCAAGCCGATCAATGATATCCAGATAGGCCGCCTCGCCATTCTTTTGACTTGTACACGCCGCCGCGATATCAATGGCTGCACGGCAGTGGGAGATGGTCCGTTCCCATTCATCGCCAAAGGATTCCGTTCCCTTGTTCCATTCCGGCCACCATGTCCAGCACAGCTGCGTGTCGCTCTGCGCCAACTCAGGCACCTCGCCAGCATAGTCTACCAGTTCCAACAATTTGCCAGGTCCTGGAATACGCCCCGTATTGAGCGTGCTGGCCAGTGTGAGCGCGTGAAGAGCAGCGCCGAGCAGACCTACCGGGTGCGAGTGTGTGCAGACCGAATTGCGGATCACATCGGGCAAATAGTTTTTCGGATCTTCCAGATCCGGCGCTGCCCATACATGGGGTTGCACCCTCATCGCGGCCCCGTTGCCCCCCGAGTTTCTCCAACCCTTAAAGAAATTGGCGTACCAGGCCGTGTCACGCCTGGCCAGATTCCCGGATGCCCTAGATGTGGCCCTTCCCGCCCCAAATTTGTAGCTAAGCCACACGGGTAACTCAATCTTGGAGAACAGCTCCACATCAAACCATCCGCGTGACAGGGCACGGCTGGTGGCCAACCGCAGTTGGGTATCGTCGGAATAGCACCCGACGGGCAGGTTAACCTTAACTCCGTATCGGCCTCCGATCTTCCGCTGCCACGCTATCGGGTGCCGTAAAGAGGCACCTCTCGTGCGCTTGGTGAGGCCCTGTTCATCGGTCAGTTCGCTAATCCAGCCAAGTGCGTCACCGTAGGCGGCCCACAATGAAGAGTGTACGACTTTCAATTCGCGCTGCGCTCGCGGGTCCTGCATTGAGCTCCCAATCGTTTCCGGGGTGTTTTCGGCGGACTGATCAGCTGCAATTGTATCCTGAGTCATTTGAACATTCCGGGTTCACATCTGACCTCGGTATCTGCTTTCAACGCGCTGCCCAACCCCTCAAGTATTCCGGCGATCGTATCCAGAACATTTTCAGATTCTACCGTGATTTGCCGTAAGTGGGAGCAGATTTTGCGATAAAGGACCTCTGTCTGATGGTCGGCGGGCCAGGCAGCTTTGTGATCAGCCATTCGGTGAACTTCCTGCCTGTACCGCCGGTGGGCGCGAACAGCTGTTTGAATCTGTCAATTCCCTCGCCCCGGACTGCGCCGGCATTATTCGTCGGGATGAAGAATACGCCGCGATGGACCAATACTGCGGGATCAAGTGCAAGGAAACACCCCGCACAACCTGACCTCCTCTTGCGCCGTGAAGTGGCAGGGAGTTCATCGTTAATGCGCTCTGATTGACGTAGCCGGTCCAATCCTCATCCCACTGTACGGGCGCGTTCGGTGCGTACCCATATCGGACGCGCTTACATTCCGATTGACAAACCACCTGTTCGCGTATGCTCAACGTCCTTTTGAACGTCAGCACGAGAGCCGTTATCGGTCTCTTACTACCAGTCCGCTGGCGCAGGTTCAGTCTGGAGGCGGCCAGTTGCCGCAATCTCATTACGGCTGCCGTGGTCTTGCCGCTGCCAGCTGCTCCCTTGTTCAGACGATACCCGGGCTTATCATCGGTCAGTATTTTCAGCTGCGCGGGGGTTGGATCCACCTCGGTCAGAATCTTCATGGTGGGGTTTCTGTTGCGCTGCCGCGCACGCCTTAATCTGAATAGAGACCAAGAACCTTCCGGGCAGGCACCGGCTTGTACGGCTCCGCCCTGGCATAAGCGCGGCAATGATGCCGATGCTCCGCGCACTTCCGCCTGCTCCAGCCCGTGTACTCTACCCAAGATGTTCAGACCCGATATTGACGAATCCATGATGGCTCAAGCCTATTCTTGAGTGCCGTCTGGAAATTCCCGGCGTGTGGGTGACTCATGGGAGCGGACTGGCTGCGGTATCAGGATCCCGGCTGGAACAGCATTTTGATCCCGCTGCGCCCCTTGAACGTCTCAAAAGCGGCCTGCCAACTATTAAGCACAAAGCGATGGGTAATCAAAGGCTTCATACTTACGGCTCCTGATGCCATCAGATCAATCGCCCGGATCCAGGATTCGGGCGTAGAGGCATTACTGCCGGTCACAGTCAATTCCTTATAGCAGACCTGGTCAAGGTCCCAGGCTATCGGCCTGCCGAAAAGACCCACCTGCACATAGCGTCCCCTGCGGCGGACCAGATTGAGCAGATCCTGTGCGGCCGCACCGGCTCCAGAACACTCATACACTACGTCAGCTCCCAATCCTTCCGTTGACAGATCCTGAATGCAGGCGGCCACATCTTCCGACTCCGCCAGCAACACCTGATCCGCTCCCAGCGCTTTGGCCACTTCAAGGCGGTTCTTGTCCGCTTCTGTGCCGATGACCACCACGCGGGCCCCACTGGACCTGATCACCTGCAGGGTCAGAAGGCCGATCGTACCCGGCCCTGCAATCACGGCCAGATCCCCGGCACGCACCGTTGGGCCCATCAGCTGTACGCCCTGCACCACACACGCCAGCGGTTCGGTAAGTGCGCCTTCGTCAAACGGTACCTCCCGAGGCAGGATATGCAGATTGCGGTCCGGGACAATCAGGTACTCGGTAAAGGCACCATTGACTGCCGAACCGATGGATCGGCGGCTCAGACAAAGGTTGGCGTGTCCGCTTCGGCAATAGCGACACGATTCACAGGTCGAATAATAAGTCTCTGATGTGACGCGTGCCCCAGTCTGCACCGATGTGACCCCAAGGCCGAGCTCGACCACCTCGCCGCTGACCTCATGTCCCAGCACGACCGGCGGCCAGGACTTGAACTCATCCAGATAAATGTGCAGGTCTGTGCCGCAGACACCGGCTGCACGGACCTTGAGCTTTACCTGTCCCGGCCCCGGTACCGGTTCTGGAACTTCGCGTAACTCAATGCGCCCCACACCGGGCGCGACCTTCATGACGGCCTGCATGTTCAGCGATTCTGTTCCAAGGCTTGTACGCCGGAATCCAGGTGCCCGGAAAACTGTTGGGCAACTGAAAAATAGGCGATGGCCAGACAAGGGGGTACATCAAGGGTCATTCTGCCGGGGGCGTTCCAGTTGCGTTGAACCGGGGGTCTGGAGGCGATTCGGGTGATGGCTCCCGTAAGCCCGGGGGCTGTATAGGTGAAATCGCCTCCAGAAGGTCCCGGCCTTCCTGAGAAACGCAATGTTGGGCAGCCAAACCACCCTCGGGGCGTACCTGCATCGTAGCAATTGGAACGTTTGCTGGCATTTGCGACCCATTGGATGTCCCATAGGCCGCCCAGAACGGCCCTCTCGGGTGACTTTAGGTTACACGGCCGCGGGCATCCACCGTCCAGACATCTGCAATCCGATCATTGTCAACCACAAATGCCTCATTCTGCGTGTTAATGACCACGCACGCGTGATTGGGAACCACCTGCACGCGGTCACCTACCGCGAATGTGGTGCCTCCGCGCACCTGACCCCAGCCGTGCTCCTCTGAAAGATTCGTGACGCGGGCATGCGGATGGCCTACACGCGCTCTAGCGTTGTACAGCAGACATCCGTATCCCGGCCGACCGGGCGCGAGGTCGCCCGTGAGCACCTTCCGACCTGCATCCAGAAAGAACTTTTCGGTGCCCGCACCCGTGCGGTGCTTGCTCGTTACCGTGGTCAGCACGGTTAGGGCGCACTGCTGCAGGCCGCAGACACCAATGGCGACCTGCGTCATATCGTGAAAGACGTAGTTGCCCGGACGCACCTCCGTGATACGGAAACCATGCGCCGTCCGGTTTTCAAAAACATGTGCGGATGGCGTGGAGCCAATACTGATTTCAAACGCATCCGGGGTGCACAAACCGGCTTTGTGCAGTTTGTGCGCCACAGTGAGCATGCGGTCCCGAGTCTCTTCCATCACGCGCCGAATGTTATCAAGCCCGAGTGTATACGCGTTACCTTCGTGCGTCAGAATCCCGCACAGATTAAGCCCGGGTAAAGCCGCTATCGCTTGAGCCAGCCCGATCAGGTCAGGGCTGTCCCAAGGAATACCGCACCGACCATATCCGGCATCGATTTCCAGCAGCAAATCCAAGGTCACCCCCTGAGCGGCGAGCCTTTCGGAGGCGGCACGGGCTCCCTCCGCTGTATCTGCGCAGAAAGACACGCGCGACTGACGAGCCAACTGAACCAATTGATCCAGCTTCTGCCGCCCGACCACCGTGTAGGCAATCCGCACATCCCGGAAACCCGCCTCCACAAACACGGCAGCCTCGCTGGCCTTAGCTACCGTAATCCCCTGCGCTCCCATCTCCTCCTGCCGCCGGGCTAAGGCTATCATCTTGTGCGTCTTGGTGTGAGGACGCAGCCTCACGCCGGTCGCCCCGGCCTGCATGGCGCTAAGATTAGCCTCCAACCGCGCCTGATCTATGATCAGACAGGGGGTAGGCAGCTGGTCAATAAGCGTCATGGCATCCTCAGGATGGGGCCAAATACAACGAACAGGCGGGAAGGATGGATTCCTGGGAACCTTTCGCTACGGTCCACTTTGAAACGCAAAGTACTTTGATTCGTATAGCTATTCATGCCATCTGAACATTCGACCCTACCGGGCCGGGCCGCGTCCGCCCGGTCTGAAGCTACCGAAAACCTGCGGATTATTCGCGAGGTCATGGAGCGGTCCGGCTCCTTTACCGCCGTACCCGGATGGGGGATGGTAACGGTGGGGCTTCTGGCAGTACCGGCATCCATCGCTGCGGCCCTGCAGTCTGATGCTGACCTGACGCTGACCATCTGGCTGGGGCTGGCCGCTGTGGCGATGGTGATCGGTGTCTATACGCTGCGCCGCAAAATGCACCGGTTGGGTGTCACCCTGCGCTCTGGACCCGGCCGGAAGTATGTTCTGAGTCTGCTGCCATCCATCGTGGCGGGCTTTGTGCTGACAGCGGCCCTGTGGCTGGAGGGTGCCACGGATGTACTGCCCACCCTGTGGCTGCTGCTGTACGGTGCCGGCACGATTACCGGCGGTGCCAGCAGTGTTCCGGCCATACCGATGCTCGGGATGTGCTTCATGGCCTTGGGCGTGCTCACGCTGCTGGCACCAGCTGCCTGGGCACCCTATGCACTGGCCGCCGGATTCGGCGGACTTCACATCGGATTTGGCCTCTATATTGCGCGCAGGCATGACGGATAAGGTTCCGCCACATGTTTCAAAACCGCTCCAGGTGCGGCCTGATCCTGTCATTCACGCCGCCATACGGCTCAGCATTCTAAGTGCGCTGGTGGTCGGCGAAACGCTCAGCTTTGGCGATCTCAAACGCATCATCAATGTGACCGATGGCAACCTCAGTACGCACGCGCGGAAGCTTGAAGATGCCGGATACATTGTGTGCACGAAGTCCTTCCACAACCGTACCCCCCGGACGGAATTCCGACTGACCACGCCCGGACGGGAGGCCCTGCTGGACTATCTGAAGCAAATGGAACAGATGCTGCAGATTACCCGGGAACAGATATCCTAACACCATGCCGTACGCTACCCTGAGGGTTTCGGTCCTGTTGCCCACCGCACTGATAAGCCTGGCGGCACTGCTCTCTTACGGTTTTCGGGTCGCTCGGGAGATCTTAAATTCGGTCCGTTTTTGTGCTGCACCGTATGTGGTCGGGATGGACATCCGGCCCAGATTTAGGGGCCGCCCTAGCATTGCCCTGCCGGCCGGAGCCTTCGGCCTGGCCATCACCGGAACTCTCGGTGCCGCCTATGGACTGATCCAGACAGCCAGTCCGGGATTCCGCGCCATCTGCTCGCTGCGGGCAGTTCAGGGAGGCTGTACCATCAATTATCTTTGAACCTCACATTCTTATGCCTGACTCCCTGCATGTTGCCATCATTATGGATGGCAACGGCCGCTGGGCACATCAGCGGAATCTGCCGCGCAAAGCCGGACACAGCGCCGGTGCCCAGGCCCTCCTGAACACTATTGAGGCTGCGGGAGCGCGTGACATACATATGCTCACCGTTTACGCGTTTTCGTCGGACAACTGGAATCGTCCATCAAAGGAAACCCACGCCCTCATGACCCTGATCAGGACCCGAATCCGCCGGGAAATGCACCGTTGCCAGAAGGAGAATATTCGCCTGAGTGTTATCGGACGCCGGGACCGCCTGCCGAACAGGTTGGTGGAAACTATCTGCGAGGCGGAGGAGCTGACCCGCGATGGCGCACTGCTGCATCTGCGTCTTGCAGTTGACTATTCGGGCCGACACGCGCTGGAACACGCCGCACGGTACATGTCCGGTAATGGCCACGGGAGTTTTTCCCATGCGCTGGGCAAGGCCTATCACACCAGGGAATCCGCCTCGGATGTGGATCTGCTCATCCGAACGGGCGGCGAAAAACGGCTGAGTGATTTTCTGTTGTGGGAGTGCGCGTACGCCGAGCTGTACTTTACCGACTGCTGGTGGCCGGATTTTGGGGCACAGGAACTGGATCTGGCCCTAGGGGAGTTCCGGCGGCGGCAGCGGCGATTCGGATGTCTGCCTTCTCAGTGCACGTAACTGCCCGCATTGATGTCAATCGTGGCCCCGGTGGCGTGATCCGCGAGTCCGCTCGCGAGCAGTGTAACTATGGGGGCCACATCCTGAGGCTCAGTCAGCTGATTCAGGGCCAGATTATCCAGGACAAACTGCTCCCCGTAGGCATCAATGGAATCCTGCGCCATGTCCGTGCGCACGAATCCGGGGGCGATCACAAAGGCCGCCACGCCCTGTTTTCCGTAGGCGCGCGCAATGCTGCGTGTCAGTGCCACCACCGCCCCCTTGGATGCCGCGTAGGCCGCATATTCCGCCGTATCGCCCCGGAACGCGGCCCGCGAGGCCACATTGATAATGCGTCCGCCGCTGCGTTCAGAAAAGTGCCGCACCGCCAGCCGACACAGCAGGGCTGTGGCGCGTGCGTTGACATTCATCGTGTGCGCCCACAGTTCGGACCATTCCTTCACAGGCGCATCCTCCGCAATAAGGTGAGCCACGCCGGCATTGTTGATCAACACATCCAGATGCCCAAACTCCTGCAGCACTGCACCAAATAAGCCTGCGCAGGACTCGCTGCCTGCCAGGTCTGCCGCAAAGGCCGCGGCGTTTGGGCCCAGCTCCGATACCAGCGAGTCAGCAGCCTCGCTGCTTCGGTGATAATGAACCGCTACGGTGGCTCCTGCTGCATGAAGATGGCTGGCAATGGTTCGACCGATCCCCCGACTCGCCCCGGTTACCAGGATTACGCGCCCGGTCAGATCAATCTGCATGCTGACGCCAGATGGGTATGTTGGAGCACGGCTCCCCATACATAACCTTGCGGGCGACCGGCATAAGTCTGGTCATGGCTCCAGCGTAAGCACTGTCCGGCACAATGGCTGCGCCGCAGCCCTTGACAACTACGATACGGCCGCGGAATCGGAACCACTCCTCTTTCGCCAGGGCCTGCGCAAACCAGCTGCGCACCACATCTTCCGCAGATCCGAGCTCCACGGACTTTGCTGCCGTCAGGCGCGAAATCACCAGCATCCAGGCCCAGGATGGAATCAGCGCGTCCGTTGAGCAGTGAACCGCCACATGCGCACCCTCAAACTGCGCCCAGTCAAACTCGCCGGCTCGTTTGCGGAAAAGTTTTTCCCGAACCAGCAGTCCCTGATCCAGAAACGGCGCAATGTCCAGCACGCGTACAGGGGACCCATCCCACAGTTTCTCCAGATCGTACACTACAATGCCGCTCCGAGCCACGCGGTTGACAATATCCATGGAATCTCAGGCAAGAACACCCACTGAATCCACCGCATCCACAATGGCGGCGGCGGCGTAGTCCACCTCATCCCGAGTCGTTTGCCGTCCCAGACTGATGCGGAATGTGCGGGCAGCCTCCTCGCGGCTGATACCCATCGCTTCCAATACCGGGCTGGGCGCATGCGTATGAGACGAGCACGCGCTGCCGGAACTGATGGCCACGGTCCGCAGCCCTATTCTCAGTCGGTCCGCGTCCAGCGGGGGAAATGTGATGTTGGATGTCTGCGGCAGGCGTGGCGCATCGCGCCCGTTGATCCGCAATCCGGGAATTCTCTTCAACAGCTCCTGCTCAAATTCATCCCGCAGCACCTTGAGCCGGGTATGGTCCTCTTCGCACTCCTGTTGGGCAATCTGTAGCGCCTCGCCCAATCCGACAATACCCGGCACATTCAGCGTGCCGCCCCGATGCCCGCGCTCCTGGCCGCCACCGTCAATTAATGGACATCGGTTAACGCGCTCGCGCATGTACAGTGCACCCACGCCCTTGGGACCATAAACCTTGTGCCCGGACAGCACCAGGATGTCTGCTTCCGCTGCATCAACGGATATCTTGCCTATGGCTTGGGTAGCATCAGTCATGAGGGGGATCTTACGCATTCTGACCCGCCGGGAGATCTCTCTGATCGGCTGGATGACCCCTGTTTCGTTGTTCGCCCACATAGTACTGACCAGAATGGTCCTGCCGGTCAGGCAGCACTCGAGTTCATCCACATCGAGCAGCCCTGAAGTGTCCACGGACAGGTAGGTGACGCGAAAACCGTTCTGCTCAAGATGTTTGCAGCATTTGCGGACCGCGCTGTGTTCGGTCTGCACCGTAACAATGTGGTCACCGTGGTCACGGCAGGCCTCGGCCACGCCCTTGAGGGCGGCGTTGATGCCTTCGGTGGATCCGCTCGTAAATGTGATCGCGCTGGGTCGGTCAATCTGTAGCGCCGCAGCCACCTGCCGTCTGGCCCGTTCCACGGCAGCGCTGGCGGTCCATCCATAGGTGTGCCCTTCGCTGGCCGGATTGCCGTAGTGCTGCGTGAAGTACGGGAGCATCCTGTCCAAAACGCGCGCATCAACCGGCGTGGTGGCATTGTAGTCCAGATAAACCGTTGGACGCATGGCACAGGATTTGGAAATAATACTCGCCAGCCGCCGGAGCGTTGCAGCCGCAACAACCCCGTGCTGACCCGCTAAGCATCCAACCCCGGGCATCTTGGGCGGATCCGGGTCAGCCTCGTATCGGGTTTCTCGTCAGGCGTTGTGCGCCCTTGTTCTCGCGTTGGTTGCGGCTGTTGCCTGGCCGGTATTAGCCCTGGTAATTCTGTTCGCCGGAGGTTCCCCCAAGAGCCCTTTAAAATTAACATTCCTCTCTTCAATGGGAAGCAAAGTGCCTGTACCCTGCTGCTGACGGGCCGGCGGGCATTTGACGCGAGGGATCATCCGGTTGAAGTTTCGGTCTCCTATCCGCCGGAGGGCCACAGGCGGCTGCCGCGGGTTGCTGGCCCCACCTCATGACTTGTGCTACCGGGTTGCGGTTGTACTGTTGCCGATCCTGTGGATCTGCATCCCTGTTGCAGGTCGCATGGCCAAGAATTGGGGTAGATCCTTATTTGTAATGCCCGTTGGCCCAGTAGCTGCGGGTAGGTACCTATTCACGGACGGATGAATACCCGCCAACAAGCGGAGGTCGCAGACCCCGGGGCGCACGACCTGCCGGGTGCGGAATCACCAACCCGGCTGGCAGGGGATTCAATCGTCGCCACCGACTGCGCTATCGGCCGACAACGAGACGGTGCACACGGGGCCTTGAGTCAAACCGGCAACTGCTTTACGCGCCGATATTCTGCGCGTTGGCTACAAGGTTGAACGCAAACCAGCCATCCCCGGTCTTAAAGATCTCCGGACGAGCATTGGCCCGGGCGCGGGTCAGCGAAAAGCCATCCTGATACGGCGTGTAGCAGACCACACGGTCATGGCGAACACGAAACCGGTGCGACTGCCCGGCGAAATAAATGTGTTTCGTGGTCACACACAAATAGCCGGTGTCCGCATGTGTCGTCTCCTCCGTCGTGTGGCGCTGCCCGCTAATGCTTCCCGTACGAACGTACACCCCCTTTGCCACGCGCATTCCAATGCCGGATGAACCGCCTGTATAGGTTACCCTTTTCTGGACCATATAGTACCTCACATTCGAAAAATACCAGACTGGCTGCTCAGACTTCATGAAATTAAAGGCAATGTCGCCCCGCACGTTCAGGTGGAGGGCCGGATTGACACCCTCCAGGACCATGCGCAGTACCGCCGCCCGAGACAGCCGCTCTTTGAGCTGTGCCTGCCAGTCAGAGGGCAGACTCACCGGGGCACTCTGGAGTGAATCCAGGAATCCGTTGATCCGCGACTCCTCGTCTTCGTCCAGAATATTGTCATCCAAAAAATGCGTCACCGCCTCCTGTACCCCCTCCATGACCAGCTCCGTGGCCCTAAGGCCACTGAGAAAGCCCTCACGACCCGCAGCCTTCACCTCTTCGTCTATGTCGTACCAACGCTGTCCGCCCAGAATCGACTCGTTCACCAAGCTTATCACGCGCTCACCAGCCCGCTCGTGGCGATGGCGGCATTCGGGGTGCGCGTTTCGAACAATTCCCGACCATTTGCCGCAAAATTTGCAATTCATAGTTCAATTATCTTGTGCCGTTGACTCCAACCAACAGGAACGGAGCCTGTTTCATTCGGTGCCCCGGGAACCCCATTCTGATCCGGGGCGTTTTATTGTGTTTTGCCGCGTTCGTCTAGGGGTCAAGGACGCCGGCCTCTCACGCCGGTAACACGGGTTCGAATCCCGTACGCGGTACTGCTTAGGACTTGGGGGCCGATGCCAGTACATTGTCGATCAGGCCGTAGCTCTTGGCCTCATCCGCGCTCAGCCAGTAATCCCGGTCGGCATCGCCGGCAATCGTGTCCACATCCTTGCCTGTGTGATGGGACAGGATTTCATAGAGGCGCTTTTTGAGCCAGAGGATTTCGCGCGCTTGGATTTCAATGTCTGAGGCCTGACCTTGGGCACCACCAAGCGGCTGGTGGAGCATGATCCTTGAATTGGGCAGGGCAGCCCGGCGCCCGGTTGTGCCTGCCGCCAGCAGCACCGAGCCCAGCGAGGCCGCCAGACCGACGCAAGTCGTTGCAATCGGGCTTGAAACGTACTGCATCGTGTCGTAGATGCCAAGTCCGCTGTATACCATGCCTCCCGGTGAATTGACGTAGATATTTATCTCGCGCTCGCCATCTTCGTTGGTCAGATACAGCAGTTGAGCCACAGCGAGATTCGCCACCACATCATTGATGGGCGTACCCAGCATGATGATGCGCTCCTTCAGCAGTCGGCTGAAAATGTCATAGGCGCGCTCTCCCCTGGAGGTCTGCTCCACGACAATAGGCACCAGGTTGCCTATCGGCTCAAGCCCACTGGTGTAGATGCTTGAGGGGAGCCTGAGGCTGCCAGCAAACTTGGCAAAATCTTCAACCATGAAGCTCTTGCAAAACGCGTGAATCACGGGGTTTTGCCTATTTCACGTTTC